>DATDMA010000047.1:0-2533 GCA_036519015.1 Pseudolabrys sp.
CTGTCTGGCGAGCAGATCAAGCAATTGCGTGCTCGTCTGCGACACACCAAACGTTCAAGGAAGGAGGCATCATGAAAGCTTCGACTCGCCGATCAGCGCGTGCCATTGATCAACTGGCAGCTGGCTGGTGACGATGGTCGAGCGGCGGCCGTAGCGGTCCTCGAGAATTTCCAGGAGGTCGTGGCGGGCCGCGGCGTCGAGCGGCTCGAGGCCCCAGTCGTCGAGGATCAGCAGATCGACGCGGCCGAGCGTGCGCAACAGACGGGGGTGACGACCGTCGCCGCGCGCCAGAGCGAGTTCGCTGAACAGCCGCGGCGCGCGCTGATACAGCACGGAGTGGTTGTCGCGGCATGCCTTGTTGCCGAGGGCCGAAGCGAGCCAGCTCTTGCCGACGCCGGACGGCCCGCAGATCAACAGGTTGGCGTGGTCGTCGATCCAGCTGCCAGCGATCAGCATCGCCAGCAGGGCGCGGTCGAGGCCGCGCGGGGTGCGATAATCGATGTCCTCGACGCAGGCCTGCTGGCGCAGCTTGGCGTATTGCAGCCGCTTTGACAGCCGCTTGTCGCGCCGCAACGACGCTTCGCGTTCGAGCAGCAGCGCCAGCCATTCGGCGTGGCCGAGGCTTGCTGCCTCGCCGCCGGCTTCGATGTCGATGAAGGCCTTGGCCATGCCGTGAAGGCCAAGGTTATGCAGTTGATCGAGGGTCGGATGGGTGAGCAAGGCGTGATCTCCTAATTGTAGTAGCGCGGTCCGCGGATGTTGGGATGAAGGATCGGCGCGTCGTCCGCGGAATGCTTGGGGGAAGGACGCCGATCGAGGTTGTTGGCGAGGATCGATTTGACCGAGCCGTAGGTGCGCGCGCCGATGTCGATCGCCCGCGTGGCGGCGGCATCGAGCCGCTGTTGTCCGTAGGAGCGGGCGAGCCGGATGATGCCGAGACAGGCGCGGAAGCCCTGTTCGGGATGCGCGCGTTCATCGAGGATCAGGTCGCACAGCGCCGCGGTGGCCGGCCCGATCGTGGCGGCATCCTTGCGGATGCGTTCGATGGTCCAGCCGGCGTAGCGCCGATGACTGGATGCCATGTGCTCCGGTACGGTCGTGTGCTTGTGGTTGCCGCTCATGCGCTGATGCGCGGCGATCCGCTCGCCCTTGTGGAAAATCTCGACGGTGCGGGCAGTGAATCGCACCTCGACCTCGGTGCGGACGAAGCGATGCGGGACGCTGTAGTAATGCGCCTCGACCTCGACGTGATAGTCAATGCTGACCCGGCAGATCCGCCACTCGGCGAACACGTAAGAGCTCTCCGGTAACTCCTTGAGTGCCGGCCGGTCGATCTCCTCCAGCAGCTTGCGGCGGGTCACGCCGAGCCGCCGGATCGGCCGCTCCTCGTTGAGCCGGCTGAGCATCTCGGCGATCGCCGCATTGACTTCGGCGAGGCTGTGGAAGATCCGGTGACGCAGCCGCCCGAGCAGCCAGCGCTCGACCATAAGTACCGCCTGCTCGACCTTGGCCTTGTCCCGGGGCCGTCGTGGCCTGGCCGGCAGAATCGCGGTGCCGTAATGCGCCGCCAGGTCGGCGTAGCTGCGGTTGATCTGCGGATCGTAGAGGCAGGCCTTGATCACCGCGACCTTGGTGTTGTCCGGCACCAGCAGCGCCGGCACGCCGCCGATCGCCTCGAAGGCGCCGACGTGGCCGCTGATCCAGTCGGCGAGCCCCTGCGTCCAGGTCGCCTGTGCATAGGTGAAGCTGGATGCGCCGAGCACCGCGACGAAAATCTGCGCGCTGCGCCGCTCGCCGGTGCGCCGGTCGATCACCACCGGCACGCCGTCACCGGCATAGTCGACGAACAGCTTGTCGCCGGCCGCATGCGACTGGCGCATCGTCACCGACAGCCGGCCTTCCCAGGCGCGGTAGAGCTCGCAGAACCGCGAATAGCGGTATCCGCCGGGCTCGGCTGCGATGTATTCCTCCCACAGGATCGATAGCGTCACGTGCTTGCGCCGGAGTTCGCGATGCACCGCTGCCCAGTCCGGCTCGGCCTGCCGGCGATGGCCCCGACGGGTGCCGGGACCGGCACCGGCGTTGGCGAACAGCCGGGCCTCCAGCACGATGTCGGTGACGTCATCGGACAACGGCCAGCTCAGCCCCGCCGCCTCGAACCGGCGGATCGTCAACCGCACCGTCGAGGCGGCCGTCCCCACCCGCCGCGCAATCTCGCGGCTCGGCATCCCAGCCGACTTCAATCTCATTACATCGCGCACATGGCGCATCGCAAACCTCTCCGTCGGCATCCAGGTCCCCCTTCGCTAAGCTGAAAGGCAGACCGTATCGGAGCCAGAAGAGGCCTCGTCACCCCCGGGCGACATCATCCCGGAATGCTGGGCGAGATCATCTCGGAATGCTGGGCGACATCAAATCGGAATGGCGGGCGAGATCATTCCGGAACCGTGGGCGACATCGAGCGGAATCAGCACGATGATCCATGGGAGTGCTCCGATTGTGGGGTTTTCGTGGTGGTCGGGGGCGTGAATTG
>DATDMA010000048.1:0-5997 GCA_036519015.1 Pseudolabrys sp.
TCATCGTATTCGACGATCTCGGGCAGGATGCCGTCCGGCGACATGCCGGAGAAGCGCATGCCGTGCTGCTCGAGACGGCCCTTGTAGCCGGTGTTCACCTCGTAGCGGTGCCGGTGGCGCTCGGAGATTTCCGTCGTGCCGTAGATCTGCGCCACGCGGCTGCCGCGCGAGAGCGTCGCCTGATAGGCGCCGAGGCGCATCGTGCCGCCCATATCGCCGCCGGCTGCACGCTTCTGCAATTCATTGCCCTTGAGCCATTCGGTCATCAGACCGACCACCGCATCCGGCGTCGGACCGAACTCGGTGGAATTGGCCTGCTCGATGCCGCAAAGGTTTCGCGCCGCCTCGATGCAGGCCATCTGCATGCCGAAGCAGATGCCGAAATAGGGCACGTGGCGCAGGCGCGCGAACTGCGCCGCCTTGATCTTGCCTTCGGCGCCGCGCTGGCCGAAGCCGCCCGGCACAAGGATGCCGTTGACGTGCTCGAGGAACGGAGTCGGATCCTCGTTCTCGAACACCTCCGACTCGATCCAGTCGAGCTTGACCTTCACCTTGTTGGCGATGCCGCCGTGCGACAGCGCCTCGATCAACGATTTGTAGGCATCCTTCATGCCCGTGTACTTGCCGACGATGGCGATGGTGACATCACCTTCCGGATTGCGCACACGCTCGTTGATCAGTTGCCAGCGCTCGAGGTTGGGTGTCTGGCGCGGCTCGACACCGAAGGCGGCGAGCACCTCATGGTCGAGGCCTTCGGCCGAATATGCTTCCGGCACGGCATAAATGTTGTCGACGTCGCGTGCCTCGATCACGGCGCTTTCGCGCACGTTGCAGAACAGCGCGAGCTTGCGCCGTTCGCTTTCGGGGATCGGCCGGTCGGTGCGGCAGAGCAGGATGTCGGGCTGGATACCGATCGAGCGCAGTTCCTTGACCGAGTGTTGCGTCGGCTTGGTCTTGAGCTCGCCGGCGCTCGGGATGTAGGGCAGCAGCGTGAGATGGATATAGACGGCGTGGTTGCGCGGCAGGTCGTTGCCGAGTTGGCGGATCGCCTCGAAGAACGGCAGGCCCTCAATGTCGCCGACGGTGCCGCCGATCTCGCACAGCACGAAATCGAAGCCGTCATTGCCCTCGCGGATGAAGTCCTTGATGGCGTTGGTGACGTGCGGAATCACCTGGATGGTGGCGCCGAGATAGTCGCCGCGTCGTTCGCGGGTGAGGATGTCCTGGTAGATGCGGCCGGTGGTGATGTTGTCGTGCTTGGTCGCCGGGCGGCCGGTGAACCGCTCGTAGTGGCCGAGGTCGAGGTCGGTCTCCGCGCCGTCGTCGGTGACGAAGACTTCGCCGTGCTGATACGGCGACATCGTCCCTGGATCGACATTGAGATAGGGGTCGAGCTTGCGCAGCCGCACCTTGTAGCCGCGCGCCTGCAGAACAGCGCCGAGCGCCGCGGATGCGAGACCCTTACCCAGTGAGGAGACCACGCCGCCGGTGATGAAAATGTACCGCGCCATGGGGCCTAACCTTTAGTCCCCGCGAATCGATTCGACGAGCGGCAAAATGGACAAGCGGCCTCGCGCCTGTGCGTAGATCGAGAAGATGGTGTGTTTCCGGTTATTTGCATCGTCAAACTAATGCTGCTCCTGAACAAGCGCCGTCGTCGGCGGCTCGTCTGATCATGGCCATAACGCCGAAGGGCCGGATTTCCCGGCCCCTCGTGGAAGCTTCTACTGCGACTGGGGCACCTGAGGCCCACTGGGCGCGGCGGGTGCCGCAGGCGCGGCCGGCGCACTCGGCGCGCTACCTGGCGCCGCCGGCGGTCCGCCCTGCAGCTGATTGAGGAGACCGCCTTGGCCGCCTCCGAGCGGGGGCGCGCCGCCCGGCGCGGGCGCCGTCGGCGCGCCGCCCGTGCCCTGGAGAATCGACGTCGGCTTGCGGTCATAGCCGGCCAGGATCGACAGCAGCAGGCTGGTCGCGAAGAACAACGCGGCCAGAATGCCGGTCGCGCGCGTGAGCACGTTGGCGGTGCCGCGGCTGGTCATGAAGCCGCCGCCGCCGCCGATGCCGAGGCCGCCGCCTTCGGAGCGTTGCAGCAGCACCACGCCGATCAGGGCGAGCACCAGCATCAGGTGAATGACAATGATCACGTGCTGCATCAGGTCAAAATCCGTTCAAACCAATTCGGTCCGGGCGCAGGGCCCGGCGGCGCGCGTCGCGCTCCATATAGGAAGTCGGGGCGGTGTCTACACGATCGTTCCGGCGTTTTCTACCCTTGGAGGGGGTTAGCGATAAACCGCCGCAATTCCCAGAAAATCGTCGGCTTTAAGGCTGGCGCCACCGACCAGGGCTCCGTTCACGTCGGGGATGGTCAGGAGCTCCATGGCATTGGATGGCTTCACCGACCCGCCATAGAGGATGCGGACGCGTGCGCCCTCCGCCGCGTAGCGGTTCGTGAGGCGCCGGCGGATGAAGGCATGCACCTCGGCCACATCAGCCGGGGTCGGAGTCAGGCCGGAGCCGATCGCCCAGACCGGCTCGTAGGCGATCACCAGATTCGCCGCGGTCGCGCTGTCCGGCAGCGAGCCGTCGAGTTGGCCGCCAATGACGGTCAGAGTATCGCCCGCCTCGCGCTGGGCGCGTTGTTCGCCGACGCAGACGATGGCCGTGAGACCGGCGCGCCAGGCGGCCTGCGCCTTGGCGCGCACCTGCGCATCGGTTTCGTGATGGTCGGTGCGCCGCTCGGAATGGCCGACGATGACGGCTTGGGCACCGGCATCGGCCAGCATCTCCGCGGAAATGTCGCCGGTATGGGCACCGGAGGCGGCCGCGTGACAGTCCTGCCCGCCAATGGTCACCGTGCTGCCCCGCGCCACCTTGGCGAAGGCCGCGATCAGCGTCGCCGGCGGGCAGACCATCAGGTCGGCCTTGCCCGCGAGCGTCCCCGCCCCGACGATGATCTTCTCAAGCTCCGCCCCCGACGCGGCCAGCCCGTTCATTTTCCAGTTGCCCGCGACCAAGGGGCGCACCGTCCCAACCGCCATCTTCAAGCCCCCCTTTTCCGCGTGCGGTTACCAGACCCGCCGGCGCATGGCCAGACCGGGACATCATGACCGCATTCGGCTTGCGTCACAGGGCCCCCTCCCTATGATTTCGTCGCGCTCCAGGCTAGAGAGGGCGCGCTTCACCCAATATTCGCCCTTCACGACCAGCAACGAAGACACGGCGCATGCTCCGCGGTATCCACAAAGCCTCCTCGACCTGGCTCGGCAAGGCCCTCATGGCCGGCGTCATGGGCGTCCTGGTCATCAGCTTCGCGATCTGGGGCATCGGCGACATTTTCCGCGGCGTCGGCCAGAATTCGGTGGCCGTGATCGGCGGCACCGAGATCTCGATCGAGCAGTTCCGGCAGTACTACAGCGACCGCCTGCAACAGTTCAGCCGGCAGATGGGACGGCCGATCTCGCCCGATCAGGCGCGCGCGCTCGGGCTCGACCGCCAGATCCTCGGGCAATTGGTCGCAGAGAGGACCTTGGACGAGCAGGCGCGCAAGCTGCGCCTCGGCCTGTCCGATGCCGAAATCGCCAAGCGCATCACCGCCGACCCGGCCTTCCTCGGCACCACCGGCCAGTTCGACCGCGCCCGCTTCGAACAGCTCATCCGTCAGGCCGGTTTCACAGAGCAGCGTTACGTCGGCGATCAGCGGAGCGTGCTGCTGCGACGGCAGATAGCGCAGAGCGTGAGCGGCGATCTCCCCGTCCCGGCAACCGCCATGACTGCGATCAACCAATACCAGAATGAGCGGCGCGACATCGACTACCTGACGCTGGGTGCGGCCCAGGCCGGCGACGTTCCGGCCCCGACCCAGGATGAGCTCACCAAGTATTTCGACGCCCGCAAGGTGCTGTTCCGCGCGCCCGAGTATCGCAAGATCACTATGCTGTCGCTCTCGCCGGCCGATCTCGCCAAGGCCGAAGCGATCTCGGACGCCGACGCCAAAACCGTCTACGACCTGAATAAGGCCACCTACGGCAAGCCCGAGCAGCGCGAGCTGCGCCAGATCATCTTCCCCAACGAGGCGGACGCCGCCGCCGCCCGCGACAAGATCGCCAAGGGCGCGACCTTCGACGACATCGTCAAGGAGCGTAGTCTCAACCCCGCCGACACCGATCTCGGCACCGTGACCAAGGCCGGCATCATCGATCCCGTCGTGGCCAATGCCGCATTCGCGCTGAAGTCCGGCGAGGTGAGCGAGCCGGTCAAGGGCCAGTTCGGCACCGTGCTGCTGATGGTCGGCAAGATCGTGCCCGGCGAGCAGAAGAGTTACGAGGACGTTGCCGGGCAGATCAAGCAGGAGCTCGCCGAAAGCCGCGCGCGCAGCCAGATCAACGATCTGCGCGACAAGGTCGAGGACGACCGCGCCTCCGGCGCCACGCTCACCGAGACCGCTAAGAAGCTCAACCTGAAGGCCGACACCATCGACGCGGTCGACCGCTCGGGGCGCGCTCCGAACGGTCAGCAAGTCGCCGGCCTGCCGAGCAACGTGATCAACGCCGCCTTCTCCAGCGACATCGGCGTCGACAACGACGCGATCCAATTGCCGAACGGCGGCTATCTCTATTTCGACATCAACGGCATCACCCCGTCGCGCGATCGCAATCTCGGCGAGGTGAAGGACCAGGTCGAGGCGCGCTGGCGCGATGACGAGGTCGCCAAGCGTCTCCAGGCCAAGACCGATGACATGCTCGGCAAGCTCAAGGCCGGCACCTCGCTCGATCAGCTCGCGACCGAGAACGGCGTCAAGGTCGAGAAGGCGAACGATCTGCAACGCGGCAAGCCGGTGCCCAATACGTCGGCCAAGCTGCTCGACGCCGTGTTCACCACGGCAAAGGGCGCGGTCGGCGCGGCCGCGGGCGACACGGCGAGCCAGCGCTACATCTTCCGCGTGACCGAGGTGACCAGTCCGACCTTTGACGTCAATTCTCCGGACGGCAAGCAGTTGCAGACCGCGCTGCAAAACTCCTACGCCGACGACATGATCGGCGAATACATCGCCCAGCTCGAGAACAGTTACGGCGTGAAGATCAATCCGACCGCCCTCAACCAGGTCGTCGGCGGCCCGACGCAATAGCCTCGCCATGCAGATCGAGCCGTCGGAACGAGCATTCACCGAACGCTATGATCGCGGCGACGCGCAGGTGGTATGGACCACGCTGGTCGCCGACCTGGAGACGCCGGTCTCGGCCTATCTGAAGCTCGGCGGCGGCAAGGCCATGAGCTTCCTGCTCGAGTCGGTGGAAGGCGGCGCCGTGCGCGGCCGCTATTCGATCATCGGGCTGGAGCCGGATTTGATCTGGCGCGCGAACGGCGCGCAGGCGGAAGTCAATCGCACCGCGCCCACCAAGCCCGACGTTTTCGCGCCGATTGCCGAGCCGCCGCTGGCGGCGCTGCGCACGCTGATCACCGAGAGCCGCATCGCCCTCCCCGACAGCCTGCCGCCGATGGCGGCCGGTGTGTTCGGCTATCTCGGTTACGATACGGTCCGCCTGATGGAAGAGCTGGCACCGGCCAAGCCCGATCCGATCGGCGTGCCCGACGCGATCATGGTGCGGCCGACGCTGATCGTGGTGTTCGACGCGGTGAAGGACTCGATCACGGTGGTGACGCCGGTGCGGCCCGAGGCCGGCACCGACGCCAAGACTGCGGTCGCGCGCGCCATTGAACGGCTTTCCGGCGTGGTCGACAGTCTCGACCGCCCGCTCGACAAGTCGCTGGCCGAATACGACGAAGGCCCGCTCGACGTTCCGCCCAAGTCGAACACGACGCCGACCGAATACAAGACCATGGTCGCCAGGGCGAAAGAATACGTCGCCGCCGGCGATGCCTTTCAGATCGTGCTGGCGCAGCGCTTCGAGGCGCCGTTCACGCTGCCGCCCTTCTCGCTCTATCGCGCGCTGCGGCGAATCAATCCGGCGCCGTTCCTGTTCTTCCTCGACTATGGCG
>DATDMA010000049.1:0-6689 GCA_036519015.1 Pseudolabrys sp.
GTGCACTGGCCGCAGCTTTCGTCCTCGAAGAACCTCATCAAGTTCAGGGCCACGGCCTTCATATCGTCCTGCTCGGACAGGATGACAACCGCGTGCGACCCGACGAAGCAGCCGTATTTCTCAAGGGTGCCGAAATCGAGCGGGATATCGGCCATCGACGCCGGCAGGATGCCGCCGGACGCACCGCCGGGCAGATAGGCCTTGAAGGTGTGGCCCTCGGCCATGCCGCCGCAGAATTCGTCGATCAGTTCGCGCATGGTGATGCCGGCGGGCGCCAGCTTCACGCCGGGATTCTTCACGCGGCCGGACACCGAGAAGCTGCGGAACCCTTTGCGTTCGTGGCGGCCTTGCGAGGTCACCCACTCCGCGCCCTTCTCGATGATGTCGCGGATCCAGAACATCGTCTCGACGTTCTGCTCAAGCGTCGGACGGCCGAACAGGCCGATCTGCGCGACGTAAGGCGGGCGATGGCGCGGCAGGCCGCGCTTGCCTTCGATCGACTCGATCATCGCCGACTCTTCGCCGCAGATATAGGCGCCGGCGCCGCGGCGCAGATGCAGCCTGGTGTGCGGCGTGAGCTCGGCCTCTTCGAGCTTGGCGATCTCCTCGAGCAGCATCAGCCGCAGCTCGGGATATTCGTCGCGGATGTAGATGTAGGTGTCGCGCGCTTCGACCACCCAGGCGGCGATGAGCACGCCTTCGAGGAAGCGGTGCGGATCGCGCTCGAGATAATGGCGGTCCTTGAAGGTGCCCGGCTCGCCTTCGTCGGCGTTCACCGCGAACAGCCGCGGCGCGGGCTCGGCGCGCACCAGCGACCATTTGCGGCCGGTCGGGAAGCCGGCGCCGCCGAGGCCACGCAGGCCGGCGTCGCTGACGATCTTGATCAGGTCGTCCACCGTGCGTTTGCCGGAGAGGCAATCCTTGAGCAGCGCGTAGCCGCCATCGGTCTGGTAGGCGTCGAAACCGATTTTCGGCGTCCAGGCATGCGCATGCGTCTTCGACGCCACCGCCGCGGCGACGTTATCCGGCGTCGCCTTGAAGGTCTGCACGTGGCCGACGGCGCAGACCGGCGCGTGGTCGCAAGCGCCCATGCACGGCGCGTGCACGACGCGCACATCCTCGCCGAGCTTGCCGGGCAATTCCTTCAGCAACTTGTCGGCGCCCGCCATGGCGCAAGACAGAGAGTCGCACACGCGAACCGTGACGGCCGGCGGCGGCGTCTCGCCTTCCTTCACGACGTCGAAATGCGCGTAGAAGGTCGCGACTTCGTAGACTTCGGTGAGCGCCATCTTCATCTCGGCGGCGAGCGCAGTGAGATGCGGGGCGGAGATGTGGCCGTAATGATCCTGGATGAGATGCAGATGCTCGATCAGCAGATCGCGCCGACGCGAGCGATCGATCAGCAGGTCCTGCACTTCTTCCAAAGCCGTCGGATCGACCTGTCGCCCCTTCGGCGTGCGCGGCGATTTGCGACGGCCGCTGCGGGCGATCTCGGGCGTAGCGGTAATTTTTTGGCCTTGTACCGTCATTATAGCCTCCGGCTATAAAAAACCCTTTTGAATCAATCCAAACAAGAGCCCAGCACCTATCGTTCGATAGAAGAATTCTATCAAGTCGGTTGAAATCCTTGGTTTTTTCGATCAATCTCGCTACAGAAACGACGTGCATACCGCGTTTGTTTCGCCCGATCATGCGTTCGTGTAACGCCCGTACAGCATCACTACTGGTTTAAGCCTTGATCGATAAGCTTGAATTCCTACTCGCCCTCGCCCGCGAGAAGCATTTCGGCCGCGCCGCCGACGCCTGCGGCGTGACCCAGCCGACGCTGTCGGCCGGGGTGAAGCAGATCGAGGACACGTTCGGCGTCCTGCTGGTCAACCGTGGCTCGCGCTTCCAGGGCTTCACCGCGGAAGGCGAGCGCGTGCTCGACTGGGCGCGGCGCATCGTCGGCGACGCTCGCGCCATGCGCGAGGAGGTGCACGCGCTGCGGCACGGCCTCGCCGGGCGCTTGCGCATCGCCGCGATCCCGACGGCGCTGGCGATGGTGGAGACGCTGACAACACCCTATCGCGCGCGCCATCCCAATGTGCAGTTCACGGTGTACTCGCGCACGTCGATCGAGATCCTCACCGAGCTTGAAAATCTCGAGATCGACGCGGGGCTCACTTATCTCGACAACGAACCACTCGGGCGCGTCACCGCCGTGCCGCTCTACACCGAGCGCTATCGCCTCCTGGTCGCGGCCGATGCGCCGCTCGGCGACCGCAAGACCGTAACCTGGACCGAGGCGGCGCAGGTGCCGCTCTGCCTGCTGACGCCCGATATGCAGAACCGGCGCATCATCGAGCAGTTGCTGCGCGATACCGGCGTCGAGCCCAACATCACGCTCGAGTCGGACTCGATGGTCCTGCTCTACTCACATGTGCGCACCGGCCGCTGGGCGAGCGTGATGCCGGCACGCCTTGCCGCCTCGCTCGGCCTCACCGAATCCAACAAGTTGCGCGCCATTCCGATCGTCGAGCCGGAAGCGAGCCACACCATTGGCCTCGTCGCGCCAGCGCGCGAACCGATGACGCCGCTGACGGCAGCGCTCGTCGCCGAGGCGCGGCGCGTGGCGCCCCTGCTGGCGGACTGAGGACAAGCGCGTTCAGCACTCTCATTCTTTAGTCTAATACATCATCGCAAATGCAATCCACGCGCTCGCGCGTGATTTGCATTTCGCCCGTCATTGCTGCGTTTCGCGCGATCTCATAGCTTCTCGCAATTGCGCCATTTGTTTTTTCTATCGCAGCATGGGAACACTTTGATTGATTAGCCCTCCACCGCTTCGCACTCTCACTGGTAGCCGGACCAGGATGCACAACGATCCGGAAACAACCAGCGGCTGGGGGAAACAGCATGACAACGGCGGACGGCACACTGCCGAGGGGCGGTGACTGGACTGACATTCTCGATCGCGAACGCATCATCGCTCAAGCCGGCTTCAATCGCTGGCTCGTTCCACCGGCGGCGTTATGCATCCACCTCTGCATCGGCATGGCCTACGGCTTCAGCGTGTTCTGGCTGCCGCTGTCGCGCGCGGTGGGGATAACGCAGGTCAAGTCCTGTCCTGACATGTCGCTGGCGCAGGAACTGTTCACGACGACCTGCGACTGGCGCATCGCCAGCATGGGCTGGATGTTCACGCTGTTCTTCGTCGTGCTGGGCGTGTCCGCCGCGATCTGGGGCGGCTGGCTGGAACGGGCCGGCCCGCGCAAGGCAGGCGTAGTCTCAGCGCTGTGCTGGTCCGGAGGCCTGGTGCTCGGCGCCATCGGCATCATCACGCATCAATTGTGGCTGTTGTGGCTCGGCTCCGGCGTGATCGGCGGCGTTGGCCTCGGCCTCGGCTACATCTCGCCGGTTTCGACGCTGGTGAAGTGGTTTCCCGATCGCCGCGGCATGGCCACCGGCATGGCCATCATGGGCTTCGGCGGCGGCGCCATGATCGGCGCTCCGCTCGCCGACCTGCTGATGAACACTTTCAAGACCTCGACCTCGGTCGGGGCCTGGCAGACGTTTCTCACCATGGGCGCGATCTACTTCTGTTTCATGATGATCGGCGCCTTCGGTTATCGCCTGCCGCCGGCCGGTTGGCGTCCCGATGGCTGGACGCCGCCCACGGAGGCGAATGCGATGATCTCGCAGTACAACGTGCATCTCAAGGACGCGCACAAGACCAAGCAGTTCTGGATGATCTGGATCGTCCTGTGCATGAACGTATCGGCCGGCATCGGTGTGATCGGCATGGCATCTCCGATGCTGCAGGAGATCTTCGCCGGCTCGCTGATCGGCCTGCCCAACGTCCAGTTCAACGCCCTCACAGGTGATCAGAAGGTCGCAATCGCCGCGATCGCGGCCGGATTCACCGGGCTGCTGTCGTTGTTCAACATTGGCGGCCGCTTCTTCTGGGCGTCGCTGTCGGACTATATCGGCCGCAAGAACACCTATTTCGTGTTCTTCCTGCTCGCCATCGCGCTGTACGCGCTGGCGCCGACGTTCGCGGACATGGGATCGAAGCTGCTGTTCGTGCTCGCCTTCTGCATCATCCTGTCGATGTATGGCGGCGGCTTCGCCACCGTGCCGGCCTATCTCGCCGACATGTTCGGCACCCAGTTCGTGGGCGCCATCCACGGACGGCTGCTGACGGCCTGGGCGACGGCCGGCATCATCGGCCCTGTGGTGGTGAATTACATCCGCGAAGCGCAGCTCGCCGCCGGCGTGCCGCGCGACCAGCTCTACAACACGACCATGTATATCCTTTGCGGCATGTTGGTCATCGGACTGATCTGCAATTACCTGATCAAGCCGGTCGATGCGAAATGGCACATGAGCCAGGAAGAAGTATCGAAGCTGCAGGCCGCAAGCGCCAAGAGTACCACGGCGTCCGGCTCGTTCGGCATCGGCAAAGGCGGCCTCGACGCTCAGTCCGCGTTATTCTGGGCCTTTGTCGGCATCCCGCTGGCCTGGGGCATCTGGATCACGCTGAAAAACGCGGCTAAAATCTTCTAATCCGACAGACATTTGACGGGCGCCGTTTCCCATGTCGGAGACGGCGCCTGTCCGCTTTTGCCATCCTCCTGTTTATCGTTGCCGCCGGGTACTCCTTGCAAGTCGGGGACACCACGGCACGACCGTAAAGATATCCACATTCCGCCTCGATCGTCGCCGCTCTTGCATCCGTCTGCCGGACGGACCGGCGAAGGGAGCGACCCTATGACGACACGACGACATTTCATCATCGGTGCTGGCGCCATTGCCGGTCTCGGATTGCCGGGAAAAAGGTTTTTCGCACGCGCCGAGCCCGGGCTATCGGATTCCCTGCGCGGTGAATTCACGCGCATCGAACGGGACAGCGAAGGACGCCTCGGTGTGGCTGTGCTGGACACGCTGTCGCACGAGCAGATCGGCCATCATGCCGAGGAGCGCTTCCCCATGTGCAGCACGTTCAAGATGCTAGCCGCCGCCGCGGTGCTGAAACGCGTCGATGCCGGCAAGGAGCATCTTGACCGGCGTATTACAATCCAGACCGGCGACATCGTTCCCCAATCGACATTCATCAAGGAGCAGGCCGCAGGCACCAGCATGACCCTCGCCGCCTTGTGCGAAGCAGCGATGACCTACAGCGACAATACTGCCGCCAACCTCATCATCACGAGCCTCGGCAGCCCGCAGGCCGTGACGGCCTATGCGCGCTCCATCGGCGATACGATGACGCGGCTCGATCGCAACGAGCCGGCGCTGAACGAGGCCGCGCCGGGCGATTTGCGTGATACGACGACGCCTTCCGCGATGGTGAAGAATATGCAGACGCTCCTGCTCGGCGACGCGCTGTCGCCGGCCTCGAAGGAGCAACTGACGAAGTGGATGGTCGGCAACAAGACCGGCGACACGCGGCTGCGCGCGGGACTTCCGGCCGGCTGGCGGGTCGGCGACAAGACCGGCGCGGGCGAGCGCGGCACGACCAACGACATTGGCATCGTGTGGCCGCCGAAGCGCGCGCCGGTGCTGGTCGCGATCTATCTGACGGAGACCTCGGCGCCGGCCGACAAGCGCAATGCGGCATTGGCGGCGGTGGGGCGGGCCGTCGCCGCGGCGATTGGCGCGTAGCGAGAGACGTCAGATCGCCGCTTCGAGGATCGCGGCGGTCTTCTCCGGCATATCAAGCATCACGTGATGGCCGCAGGCGAGCGCGTAGGCGGTCCAGGCCGGATCGTCCTTGACCCGCTCGTAGATCGGCTTGAACGCGCTTGGGCTCGGACGCTCGCTCGCATAGACGTAGGTGCGCTTGCCAATGTCGCGATGCTTGCCGGTGAGCTTGAGCCGCTCGGAGAAGCAGCCGAGCGGACACGCCGTCGCCAGCGCATCGACGCGGGGCGCATCGGCGGCGTTGACGTTGAAGTAGCTGGCCGGCGGCGGCGGTATGGCGAGGCCGCCGAGGTCGCCGGCATTGGCGATGTAGCGTTGTACGTTCGCGGGAATGTTGATGTCGAACACGGACTGGCCGTCCTCGGGAATGAAGGCGTCGAGATAGACCAGCGACGCCACCTGCTGCGGCGCGCGGTCCGCGACGCCGGTGACAACCATGCCGCCGTAGGAATGGCCCGCCAGCACCACGTCGTTCAGTCCCTCCCAGCGGAGGACGCCGAGCACGTCGTCGATGTGGGTCGAGAGATTGACCGCGCCGGTGAGGAGGTGCGAGCGTTCGCCCTGCCCCGTCAGCGTCGGCGTGAAGACCCGGTGGCCTTTGGCGCGCAGAATGTCGGCGACCTTGCCGTAACACCAGCCGCCGCACCAGGCGCCGTGTACTAGGACGAAGGTCGCGGGAGCTGATGGCATGGGAGAGCCTGTGCGCTGGGGACCGATTCACAGTAGTGTAGCGCGGACTCTCAGCCGTCATGCCCGGCTTTATGCCGGGCATCCACGTCTTTCTTAAATGCCGTACTAAGACGTGGATGGCCGGGACAAGCCCGGCCATGACGTCGCAGAGTCAGCGTAAATTGAGGAAAGCGCTACTTCTTCGCGCGCGCGATGCCTTCGACGATGAGGCGTTCGGCGTCGTCCGCGTCGAGCCACTTCACGATGTTCACCCACTTGCCGTGTTCGAGATCCTTATAGTGCTCGAAGAAGTGGGCGACCTGCTCGCACATCAG
>DATDMA010000050.1:0-5565 GCA_036519015.1 Pseudolabrys sp.
TCGGGCAGCCGCGTCTGCACCAGCGCCCCTAACGCGTCGAAGCCGGACTGGATGAAGTCCATGACCGGCTGCGCCCAAAAGAACACCGCCTGGAACATTACGAACAGCACGGCGAGGAGGATGACGAGGCCGATGACCGGATGCAGCAGCACGGCGTCGAGCCGCGTCGTCAGCGTGTCCGGCTTTTCCGGCAGCTTCACCGCCGCCTTGATGATGCGGTCGGCCTCGCGCTGCGCCGCGCGCAGGTCGCTGGTGGAAGGCGTCTTCCAGCCGGTAGCGCCGGTGCCGGGAAGTTCGGCGGACGCCAGATCGTCGAGACGGCGCAGCAGGTCGTCGGTGCCGCCGCGCCGCACCGCTGCCGCAGTGATCACCGGCACGCCGAGCTCGGCCGACATCGCGTCGAGGTCGATTTCCACGCCGCGCCGCTTGGCAATGTCGATCATGTTGAGCACGAGCAGCAGCGGCCGCCCCACGCTCTTGAGCTCGAGCACCAGCCGCAATGCGAGGCGCAAGTTTGTGGAGTCGGCGACGCAGAGCAAAAGGTCCGGCGGCGTCTCGCTGGCCAGGCGGCCGAGCACGGCGTCGCGCGTCACCTCCTCATCCGGGCTGCGCGCGCGCAGAGAATAAGTGCCGGGCAGATCGACCAGGCTGACGCTGTGCCCCGAGGGCGTGCGCAGCGCGCCGCTTTTGCGCTCGACGGTGACGCCGGGATAATTGGCGACCTTCTGCCGGCTGCCGGTCAACGCATTGAACAACGCGGTCTTGCCGCTGTTCGGCGTCCCGATCAGGGCGAAACGTCGGATGCCCGCCTCGGCCATCACTGTCATTGCAATTCCGATCAGATCACAAGGATCGCCATCGCCTCACGGCGCCGCAGCGCCACGGTCGCATTATTGATGCGCACCGCGATAGGATCATGTCCGAAAGCCCCTTCATGGAGGATTTCGATCGTCGCGCCCTCAGTGAAACCAAGCTCGATCAGCCGCCGCTCCAGCTCGCCTTCCGGCAGATCGGAACTTCCGTCGGCCACGGAAATCGCATCGATAAGGCCGGTAAACCCACGCGGCGCGTGCCCCAGCGGGACGCTCGCGCCTTGCTTTCCGATGTGGCCGTTGCTTGCGTTATCGGTGTTGGCCATGACGTCGATATTCCACGTGCTCTGTTATGGTTCTGTTATGTGGGCGGGCTATGTTCCGCGTCAAGATAAAAACTAGTAATTTCAATACCTTAGAATGACTATAAACAAGGAACGCCACGGTGTGAAAGCCCTGTAAACTCCAGGGGCTAGGGACGTCTCCATGCGGCTTGTTCCGCATAGTCACATTGCAGAGACACAGATTCTCACCGCCTCGACACAACGAGGAATGCACGAATGGAGATCAAACGCGCTGGTTCGCAATCGTCCCGCAAAGGACCGGCGGAGGATTTCACGGGTATTGTCCGCGTGGACCCGCTGTTCGAAGCGCGCGATCCTGCACGTGTGGCTGGCGCCAGCGTGACGTTCGAGCCCGGTGCCCGGACCGCCTGGCATACGCACCCCCTTGGCCAGACCCTGATCGTTACATCGGGTCTTGGGTGGGTTCAGCGCGAGGGTGGGCCCGTTGAAGAGATCCGTCCGGGCGATGTGATCTGGTTTTCGCCCGCTGAGAAGCACTGGCACGGGGCAACGCCGACGACGGCGATGACGCATACCGCGATCCAGGAACGTCTCGACGGCAAGGTCGTCGATTGGATGGAGCAGGTGAGCGACGCGCAGTACCGCAAGTGAGGCCGCGCCCTAGAACTTCGGCGGCTTTGGCGGCGGCACCTTCGGCTCGAACGCGCGTTTGGTGTCGCGCTGCGGCCGGCTGATCTTGGACAACGCAAGCTGCTCCGCGTAGGCCCGGTCCCCCTGCTCCTTATATTGCGGGCTGGTCAGCGAGGCCATGAACGCCACCAGGTCGTCGATCTCCGGCTCGGTCAGCGCCAGCGGGTGAATGTCCGTGTCGAGCCATGGGTCCTGCAAGCCGGCGCCTTTGTTGTAGTGATCCACGACGTCCCACAAGGTCGCCGCCGAGCCGTCATGAAAGTATGGCGCGGTCACCATCGCATTGCGGATGTCCGGCGTCTTGAACGAGGCGAGATCGCTCTCTTTGTGGGTGACCAGGAAGCGCCCGAGCGCCGACATGTCGCTTTCGATCGCAGCGCGGTCGATATCCTGCAAATGCCCCGAGGCGAGTTGTTGCTCGGCCTGAAGGGCCAAGGGTACGACCCGGTGCTGGATGATACTCACGCCGATATTGTGGAAGTCGTTATCGGACATCGCCGCGACGTCGATCTTGTTGTCCTCCAGCGCGTGGCACAGATTGCAGCGCGCCTTGCTGTTGAACAGCCCCCAGCCGCGCTTGGCGGACTCGCTGATGGCGTTCTGGTCACCCGCGACGAAATGGTCGAACGGAGAATCGAATGAGACCAGCGTCCGCTCATAGGTCGCGATGGCGCGCAGCATGTCCTGCTCGTTCACGCCGCGGCCGAACGCCTGCATGAATTGCGTCGCGTAGTCCTTGTCGCCGGCGATCTTGGCGACGGCGGCGTCGACACTGGGCGCCCCCATCTCGAAGGGATTCGTGATCGGCAGCGCCGCCTGCTGCTCAAGCGTATTGACCCGGCCGTCCCAGAACTGCGTCTTGTTGTAGAGCGCGTTCAGGACGGTCGGCGAATTGCGCTGGCCCACGCGGCCATGGATTCCGATCGATTGCGGGCGGCCATCGGTGAAGGCGCGCGCCGGATCGTGACAGGTGGCGCAAGCGACCGTGCCGTCTCCGGACAGACGCGCATCGAAGAACAGCTTCTGGCCCAAGGCGACGGCGGCCGGCGTGAGCGGACTGCCCGGAGGGATGGCCGAGCTCGTCAGATCCGCGGGGAAGCCGACCTGATTTTGCGAGCGCGGCGCAGCCAAGGGTCCCGCTTGCGGCAGCGGCGGCGCCTGCCCCGGCGCCAGCACGGGCGGCGCGCCGACGCCGGTGACGTCGCTCACGGCGGGCGCGGCAAAGACCGCGCAAAGACAGATCGACAAGGTCGCGGCGACAGCCGTTACAGCGCTGGCGGTCTTCATCGTTTTGGCGTCCTCGCAGGGTCGCACATCGTGCTCCAGCGGCCACGATCTTAGGGTCGGCGGCAAGAGCGGCCTTGATGAGACTGCTTCAAAAACCTTTGAGTTCCTGGCCGCCGCCGAAGGCGGAACTTCTGCCCGCCGACTTGTCCCCAGCATCGAAATTGACGGGTGCCGCGGGGCTGGCGGAGCCGCGCGGTTCTTCCTATGTTCCGATTTCTAAATGACTGATCGGTTCTTGCCGTGCCGCCCTGACCGGGCAGCGGTGAAGTATTGTTTCCGCCGGCTCCGACACACGCAGCGAAGACGCCCGCATGAATGAACTGTTCGACAAGAGCCGCGCCGCCCGCGATGCCCGTTCCATCACCATCCGTGGCGCCCGCGAACACAACCTCAAGAACATCGACGTCACCATCCCGCGCGACCAGCTGGTGGTGTTCACCGGCCTGTCCGGGTCGGGCAAGTCGTCGCTCGCCTTTGACACCATCTATGCCGAGGGCCAGCGCCGCTACGTCGAGAGCCTCTCGGCCTATGCCCGCCAGTTCCTGGAGATGATGCAGAAGCCGGACGTCGATCAGATCGACGGCCTGTCGCCCGCCATCTCCATCGAGCAGAAGACCACCTCGAAGAACCCGCGCTCGACCGTCGGCACCGTCACCGAGATCTACGACTACATGCGCCTCCTCTGGGCACGCATCGGCGTGCCCTACTCCCCGGCGACCGGACTTCCGATCGAGAGCCAGACCATCTCGCAGATGGTCGACCGCGTGATGGCGCTGCCCGAGGGCACGCGCATCTACGTGCTGGCGCCGGTCGTGCGCGGCCGCAAGGGCGAATACAAGAAGGAGCTCGCCGACTTCATGCGCAAGGGCTACCAGCGCGTGAAGATCGACGGCGCCTTCTATGAGATCGCCGACGTGAAGCCGCTCGACAAGAAGTTCACCCACGACATCGACGTGGTGGTCGATCGCCTGGTCGTGCGCGGCGACATCGGCACGCGGCTCGCGGACTCGCTCGAGCAATGCCTCAAGCTCGCCGACGGCCTCGCCGTCGTGGAGCTTGCGGACAGCGCCGCTTCCGGCGCCAAGGCCAACAAGGGCCGCAATGAGACCGCCGAGCGGCTGATCTTCTCCGAGAAATTCGCCTGCCCGGTGTCCGGCTTCACCATTTCGGAGATCGAGCCCAGACTCTTCTCCTTCAACAATCCGTTCGGCGCCTGCCCGGAATGCGGCGGCCTCGGCGTCGAGCAGCACATCGACGCCGACCTGGTGATCCCCGACCGCGACGCCACGCTGCGCAAGGGCGCTATCGCGCCCTGGGCGAAGTCGTCGTCGCCTTATTACACGCAGACGCTGGAAGCGCTGGCCAAGCACTATCGCTTCACGCTCGACACCAAGTGGAAGGACCTCGGCAAGAAGACCCAAGAAGCCATCCTTTACGGCTCCGGTGATGACGAGATCAAATTCGTCTACGACGACGGGATGCGCGGCTACACCACCAAGAAGCCGTTCGAAGGCGTCATCACCAATCTCGAACGCCGCTTCAAGGAGACCGAGAGCGAGTGGGCGCGCGAGGACCTGCAGAAATATTTCAACGACGTGCCCTGCGCGCTCTGCCACGGCGCCCGCCTCAAGGCCGAAGCGCTCTGCGTCAAGATCGCCGGCCACAACATCTCGCAGGTCGCCGAGCTGTCGGTGCGCAAGGCCGGCGAATGGTTCACCGAACTGCCCAAGCACCTCACCGACAAGCAGAACGAGATCGGCGTGCGCGTGCTCAAGGAGATCCGTGACCGCCTGCGCTTCCTGGTCGATGTCGGGCTCGACTATCTCACGCTGGCGCGCGCCTCCGGCACATTGTCCGGCGGCGAGAGCCAGCGCATCCGCCTCGCCTCGCAGATCGGCTCCGGCCTCACCGGCGTCCTCTATGTGCTGGACGAGCCCTCGATCGGCCTGCACCAGCGCGACAATGCGCGCCTGCTCGAAACATTGAAGAGGCTGCGCGACCTCGGCAACACCGTCATCGTCGTCGAGCACGACGAGGACGCCATTCGCCTCGCCGATTATGTGCTCGACATCGGCCCCGGCGCCGGCATCCACGGCGGCAAACTGATCGCGCAGGGTAAGGTGGCCGACCTCATCGCCGCGCCCGAGTCATGGACCGGCAAATATCTTTCCGGCGAGCTTTCGGTCGCGGTGCCGGAGCGGCGCCGGCCCGATCCGCGCCGTCAATTGCGCGTGGTCAACGCGCGCGGCAACAACCTGAAGAACGTCACCGCCGAAATCCCGCTCGGCCTGTTCACCTGCGTCACCGGCGTCTCCGGCGGCGGCAAGTCAACGCTGCTCATCGACACGCTTTACAATTCGGTGGCGCGCAAACTCAACGGCGCCTCGCTCGCCCCCGCCCCGCACGACCGCATCGAGGGCCTCGAGCACATCGACAAGATCATCGACATCGACCAGTCGCCGATCGGCCGC
>DATDMA010000051.1:0-5951 GCA_036519015.1 Pseudolabrys sp.
CGCCCAGGGGCGCGCGGCCTTGGCCTTTTCTTCGTAGCTTTCGATCTTGGTCTGCTTCTGCTTGGTCAGCCCGATGTCGTCGAGACCATTGAGCATGCAGTGCTTGCGATGCGCGTCGATCTCGAACTTGACAACGCCGCCGTCGGGGCCGCGGATTTCCTGCTTCTCGAGGTCGACCGTGAGCGTAGCATTGGCGCCGCGGTCGGCGTCATCGAACAGCTTCTCGAGGTCTTCCGGCGACACGCGGATCGGCAGCACGCCGTTCTTGAAGCAATTGTTGTAGAAGATATCGCCGAACGAGGTGGAGATCACGCAGCGGACGCCGAAGTCCATCAGCGCCCAGGGCGCATGTTCGCGCGAAGAGCCGCAGCCGAAATTGTCGCCGGCGACGATGATCTTCGACTTGCGATAGGCCGGCTTGTTGAGCACGAAATCCGGGTTCTCGGCGCCGTCATCGAGATAGCGCTGCTCGGAAAACAGGCCCTTGCCGAGGCCGGTGCGCTTGATGGTCTTGAGGTACTGCTTGGGGATGATCATGTCGGTGTCGACATTGATGATCCGCAAGGGCGCGGCGACGCCTTCCAGGGTGGTGAATTTTTCCATCTCTACCTCGCTTCGGCCCGCTCCAGTTTAGAACTGCTCCGTTTCATACGGGGTCCGGTGTTCTGGTCAATAGCAGCAACTTCACCCAGGAGGCCAGTCATGCGTATTCCAGTCGTCGCCGGGTTCGTTATGCTGTGGGCGTTGAGCCCCGCCCACGATGCGGCCAAAGCCGGAAACTTTGCGCCCTGGTGCTACCGGCACTTTGGGGCGACGACGCAGTATACCGACTGCAATTATTATTCGGCCCATCAGTGTTTCCTGATGGCCCGGTACTCGCTGGATGGCGGTATATGCGAGCGCAACAACGGGCCGCTACCCCCGGTTCCGACCCGCAAAACCGAGCGTCAGCGCCGGTATTGAAGGAAACAAGGACGGGCGGCCCTTACCCGCTAGTCCGCTGCCGCCTCGATGGCTTCAATGTCGTCGTCGGACAGGCCGAAATGGTGGCCGATCTCATGCACCAGCACGTGGGTGACGATCTCGTCGAGCGTATCCTCGTTCTCCGCCCAGTAATCGAGGATCGGCCGTCGGTAGAGCCAGATCATGTTCGGCATTTGCGTCGGCGCCGCCTCGGAGCGGAACGGCAGGCCAACCCCCTGGAACAGGCCGAGGAGGTCGAACTCGCTCTCGAGGCCCATCTCCTCCAGGACGTCTTCGGAGGGGAAGTCCTCAACCCGGATAACGAGTCCCTCGCACAGCTTGCGGAAATGCTCCGGCAGGCGGGCATAGGCCTGCGCTGACAGGGCCTCGATATCGGCCAAAGAGGGGGACGAAAGCCCCCGCCAGGTCCGCGGATGTTCGAACGGGCCACTCATGACGGCGATATGTAAGACAGCCCGCGCCATTCACCAAGCGGTTGACCGGACGGCGGAAATAAGCGACCGTTAACTATTATGGCATGCAGGCTGGGGAGTCTGATGGCGAAGCTTGAGCCGAGATTTGGAATCGGCGTGGTGGCCTTGAGCTTGGCCCTGACGGTGGGCGCGGTGGCGCCGGCCTCGGCGGAGTTTTTCGGCTGCAACGACAAGCCGGGCCGCGTGCTCTACAGCTACGGCGGAACCACCGCCGCCTATGGTCCCCGCTATACCCGCTCCCGAGCCCGCTACACACACGAATTCGCCGCCCAATCACGTGCGCGACAGACGCATGTGACTTATAATGGTGCCACGCGTTATCGGCACGAAGGGTCTCGGTGGTAGCGTTGACGGGGCGAGTGTTGGAGGCGGCCATGCCGCGGATTGCAATAGTTCTTGCTGTGGTGGTGGCTGGCTTTACCGGCCTTGCCGGCACGGCGTCCGCTCAAAACACATCCTCCGGTGGAGACGCCGCACAACAGACGGCGCAGCTCGGGCCCCAGTCGCGCCCGCGCATAACGGTGCGTCCGCGGACGACAAAGCCCGGGCCCGATTCGCAGCGTTACTGTGAGTCCTGGCTGGCCACGGAACACCGCCCCAGTGGAACGGTGATCACGCCGCAGATGCGGTGCTGGTGGCAGTAGGCGCGGGTTCGCGAAAAGCGAACGTATCCGGCAGTTTTTAGTTATAATTCTCGTGGGTTGGGGCATCGGAGGTGTGTCGATGTCGAAGCTCGTGAAGATGCTCGCAGTCGTCGTGCTTCTCGCCGGCGCTGTGATTGCCGTCACGCCAAGTCCCGCTGAAGCGCAACGTGGATGGCATGGCGGCGGGTGGCACGGTGGTGGCTGGCGTGGTGGCGGCTGGCGCGGCGGCGGTTGGGGATGGGGACCCGGCTTTGCCTTAGGTGTGGGCCTGGGCGCTGGCGCTCTTTATGCCGGCTCTCCGTACTACGGTGGGTACTATGGCGGCCCGTACTACGGAGGCTACGGCCCTTACTACGCAGGCTATTACGGCGACGGCGGAGCTTGCGGCTGGAGGACCGTTCGCGTCTGGCGTTACGGCTACATGACCTATCGCCGCGTCTGGCGCTGCTGGTGACGCGCTCGCCATGAAATGAAAAGGCCCGCTTCACCGCGGGCCTTTGTTTTTGGGCAGGTCTCAATCTTTAGTTTTATCGGCGTCAGTCGCATGGCGTTCATGCTTGCGGCGCTGGGGGCATAAGCAAAAGTTTTTAGAGTTTTGTTGTTATAGTCTCGCGGTCGGGGCGACGTCGGAGATCAATCGATGTCGAAGCTCACAACGTTTTTCGCAGCGCTGGCGCTCGTCGCCGGCAGCATCGCTATCACACCCACTGTTGCATCCGCCCAGCACTGGCATGGCGGCGGCGGCGGTTTGCGCGGTGGTGGCTGGCGCGGCGGCGGCTGGGGTTATGGAGGCGGCTGGGGCTGGGGCTACGCCCGGCCATACTATGGGCCTTATCCTTATTACGACGACACACCGCCGCCGACCTGCGGTTACGCGCGCGTGCGCGTCTGGCGCAGTGGCCACTGGGTCTTCCGGCGCGCCTGGCGCTGCTGGTGACGCGCTTGCCGCAAACTGAAAAGGCCCGGCATCATCCGCCGGGCCTTTTTGATTTCTGAGTATCGCAAGCGACCTATTTTCTACTTCCACTCCCGCACGTCGACGAAGTGGCCGGCGATCGCCGCGGCCGCCGCCATCGCGGGCGACACCAGATGCGTACGGCCCTTGTAGCCCTGACGGCCTTCGAAGTTGCGGTTGGAGGTCGAGGCGCAGCGCTCACCCGGCGCCAGCTTGTCCGGGTTCATCGCCAGGCACATCGAGCAGCCCGGTTCGCGCCAGTCGAAGCCCGCGGCCTTGAATATCTTGTCGAGGCCTTCGGCTTCCGCCTGCTCCTTCACGAGACCGGAGCCCGGCACGATCATCGCGTTGACGTTCGCGTTCACGGTCTTGCCGGCCGCGATGCGGGCGACCTCACGCAGATCCTCGATGCGCCCATTGGTGCACGAGCCGATGAACACGCGGTCGAGCTTGATGTCGGTGATCTTCTCACCGCCGGTCAGGCCCATGTAGCCAAGCGAACGCTCGGCCGCGATGCGCTTCTTCTCGTCCTGGATCTCGGACGGCACCGGCACGCGGCCGGAGATCGAGATGACCTGCTCGGGGCTGGTGCCCCAGGTGACGATCGGCGGGAGCTTCGCCGCATCGAGCCTGATCTCGCGGTCGAAATGCGCGCCGTCGTCGGACATCAGCGTTTCCCAATAGCGCATGGCCACATCCCAGGACGTGCCCTTGGGCGACTTCGGCTTGTCCTTGAGATAGGCATAGGCCTTCTCGTCCGGCGCGACGAAGCCGGCCTTGGCGCCGCCTTCGACCGACATGTTGCAGATGGTCATGCGGCCTTCCATCGACAGCGCGCGGATCGCTTCGCCGGCATATTCCAGCGCGTAGCCGGTGCCGCCGGCGGTGCCGATCTCGCCGATGATGGCGAGGATGATGTCCTTCGCCGTCACGCCCGGCGGCAACTGGCCGTCGACCAGCGCGCGCATGTTCTTCGACTTGGTTTGGATCAGCGTCTGCGTCGCCAGCACGTGCTCGACTTCGGAGGTGCCGATGCCATAGGCGAGCGCGCCGAAGGCGCCATGCGTCGCCGTGTGGCTGTCGCCGCAGACGATGGTCGTGCCCGGCAGCGTGAAGCCCTGCTCGGGTCCGATGATGTGAACGATGCCCTGGCGCTTGTCGAACTCGTTGTAATACTCGAGGCCGAAGTCCTTGGCGTTCTGTGCCAGCGCGGCGATCTGGTCGGCGCTCTCGGGATCGGGATTGGGCTTGCTGCGATCGCTGGTCGGCACGTTGTGATCGACCACGGCGAGAGTCTTGTCCGGCGCATGCACCTTGCGGCCGGCGGTGCGCAGACCTTCGAAGGCCTGCGGGCTCGTCACCTCGTGCACGAGATGGCGGTCGATGTAGATGAGAGCGGTGCCGTCCGGCTGCTCGTCAACCAGATGATCGTCCCAGATCTTGTCGTACAGCGTGCGTGGTTTCATGACTCGTGACCTTGCAAATTTAGAAGCGGATTCGGCTCGAAAGGCGTGCGCCGGCGGCGCAGGGCGAGAGCGTCAAAGCCCGGCTTGCACGGCCGTCAAACGGCCGAAGAAGCGCCACGGCAGCCGCGCGTGGTCGGCAAGGATGATCCGCTGAGCTATCGAAACCATGGTGGCTATATAGCCAATCGGGTTTGCTTCGACAATGAAGCGGACGGCCCGGCGGCGGTCACAAAAAAGGGGCCGTCATGCGGCCCCTTTTGCGACTGCGAAGGTCGGAAGCTTATTTCTTGGCGGCGGCAGCGGCACCCGGCGCATGGGTCGCCTCGGCCTCGATGCGGGCCTTCTTGCCGCGCAGGCCACGCAGATAATACAGCTTGGCGCGGCGCACCTTGCCGCGGCGCACGACCTTGATCGAGTCGATCATCGGCGCGTAGAGCGGGAACACGCGCTCGACGCCTTCGCCGTAGGAAATCTTGCGCACGGTGAAGTTCTCGTGCAGCCCGCCACCCGACCGGCCGATGCACACGCCCTCGTAGGCCTGCACGCGGCTCTTGTCGCCTTCGACGACCTTGACGTTCACGAGCACGGTGTCTCCCGGCCCGAAGTCCGGAATTTCCTTGCCGGCCGAAAGCTTCGCGATCTGCTCTTTTTCAAGCGTCTGGATGAGGTTCATGGCTAAAATCTCCGTCGGCAGCGCCAGCAACCGGCGCGCGGTAGCTTGCATGTCTGAATGGGTCGGCCGGGCTTTTAGACCAAAGATTGCGGCTTGTCACCCCTTCGTCTTCATTCCGGGACGCCCCCGAAGGGGCGGGCCCGGAATCCAGACATAGCCGACGTGCTCGCATCTGGATTCCGGGTTCGCCCGCCTACGGCGGACGCCCCGGAATGACAGCAGTTATTGCTTTCTCCTTGCCAGATAAGCCGCCCAGAGGTCCGGCCGGCGGGCGGCCGTGAGCTTTTCGGCCTGCTCCCGCCGCCAGGCGGCCACCTTGGCGTGATCGCCGGACACAAGCACCTCCGGGATCGGCTCGCCCTCGAAGACCGGAGGCCGGGTGTACTGAGGGTACTCCAGGAGCCCGTCCGAGAAGCTTTCCTCGGCGGCCGAGGCTTCCTTGCCCATTACGCCCGGCAGGAGCCGCACACAGGCGTCCAGCACGGCCAGCGCTGCAATCTCCCCACCCGACAGCACGAAATCGCCCAGCGACACCTCCTCCAGGCCACGGGCCTTGATCAGCCGCTCGTCCACCCCCTCGAAGCGGGTACAAAGGATGACCACGCCCAGTCCGTCGGCGAGGTGCATGGCGCGCTTCTGGGTCAGTGGCCGACCGCGGGGGCTCATCAGCAGGCGCGGCCGGGTGTCATGCGGCACGGCGTCGAGCGCGCGGGCGAGAACGTCGGCCTTCATCACCATGCCCGGCCCGCCGCCGGC
>DATDMA010000052.1:0-3479 GCA_036519015.1 Pseudolabrys sp.
CGTCGATCCTGATCCTGGCGTTCCTGCCGTGGCTCGACACCTCGCGCGTCAGGTCGGGGCGCTACCGGCCGCTGTTCAAGCAGTTCTTCTGGCTGTGGGTGATCGCCTGCATCGGGCTGGGCTGGCTCGGCTCCAAGCCGCCCGAGGGCATCTACGTCGTCCTCTCGCGCCTGTTCACGCTCTACTACTTCGGCTTCTTCATCATCATCCTGCCGCTGCTCGGGATCTTCGAGAAGCCCAAGCCGGTGCCGAACTCGATTTCGGACCCGGTCTTGGATGCGAAACTGGGCGCGAAAGCGTGAGCGGGAAGACGGTCATGACCATGCATCGCACCATCATCGCCCTCACGCTCGCCGGCGGCCTCGCTTCGCTCGCTGCGCCCGCTCTGGCGCAGGAGCATCAGGTCGCGCCGCCGCGGCAGTCCTGGTCCTTCGCCGGCCCGTTCGGCAAGTACGATCAGGCCCAACTCCAGCGCGGCTTCAAGATCTACCGCGAGGTCTGCTCGTCCTGCCATTCGATGGACCTGCTGGCCTTCCGCAATCTCGCCGATGTCGGCGGCCCCGGCTACTCCGAGGCGCAGGCGGCGGCGGTGGCGGCCGAGTACAAGATCAAGGATCTGGACGACAAGGGCGAGCCGATCGAGCGCGCCGGCCGTCCGGCCGACCACTTCCCGGCGCCATTCCCGAACGCGCTAGCGGCAGCCGCGGCCAACGGCGTCGCGCCTCCGGATATGTCCACGCTCGCCAAGGCGCGCACCTATCAGCGCGGCTTCCCCTGGTTCGTGTTCGACATCTTCACGCAGTACCAGGAGCAGGGCCCGGACTACATCACGGCCATCCTGAAGGGCTACAAGGACCCGCCGCCGGCCGGCTTCGCGCTGCCGCCGGGCGGCCACTACAACGAGTACTTCCCCGGCCACGCCATCGCCATGCCGCCGCCGCTCACCGACGGCCAGGTGACCTTCGACGACGGCGCGCCGCAGACGCTCGATCAATATGCCAAGGATGTCTCGGCCTTCCTGATGTGGGCGGCCGAGCCGAAGCTCGACGCGCGCAAGCGCATCGGCTTCCAGGTCATCCTCTTTCTGATCGTGCTCTCGGGACTCCTCTACTTCACCAAGAAAAAGGTGTGGCATGAGGTCGAAAAGCCGCGCGAAGTCGCCCACGGCCAAGACCCGGCCAAGACGTCGATTTAAACAACCTCACAAAGATGAGACGCGAAGGGCCCCCCTGTGGGGCCCTTTGTTTTTGGGCCGGGTTATGTACTGTGACCGCGCTAATTCACGCTGTCATTCCGGGGCGCGGCCGTTAGGCCGCGAGCCCGGAATCCATAACCCCAGCGCTGCGGAGTATGGATTCCGGGCTCGCCGCTTTGCGGCGTCCCGGAATGACGAGTCTGGAGCGGCTGATGACATGACGAAGCGAGCGAAGACCCGCGCCAAACCTATCGTTTTCGGCCGGCTTGCCGACGGCACCTTGCTGCGGCGGCGTAAGGACGGCAGCTTTCATCCCGTGAAGGACAAATCCGACCGGGAGCGACTCGCAGCACCCACCGATGCCGAGATCGAGCGCATGGCCCCGTCGGCCCCCGATCACCCCGGGTTCGAGATTTTTTCAGAATGGAGTTCGCCGGAGGATGATGAGGCATTCCGTGATCTATGATTGTTCCGACGGCCATCGAATTTCACGGAACCATCGGCCGTGAGCAGATTCTCCTCAAACAACCGGCAGCAAGCGAGAAAATGACCAAATCCATCCTGGGCATCATCGGCGGGTCGGGCATCTACGATCTGCCGGGCCTGGAGAACGTGCGCGAGGAGCGCATCAGGAGCCCCTGGGGCGAGCCCTCCGGCGCGCTGCGCATCGGCGAGATCGCCGGGCTGCCGGTCGTCTTCCTGCCGCGCCATGACAAGGGCCACCGGCTCTCGCCCTCCGACATCAACTATCGCGCCAATATCGACATCCTGAAGCGCGCCGGCGTGACCGACCTCGTCTCGCTGTCGGCCTGCGGCTCGTTCAAGGAGGAACTGCCGCCCGGCACCTTCGTGCTGGTCGATCAGTTCGTCGACCGCACCCACAAGCGCGAGAGCTCGTTCTTCGGCAAAGGCCTCGTGGCGCATGTGTCGATGGCGCATCCGGTGTCGCCGCGGCTGAAGCTGCACATCGGCGAAGCGGCTGCCAAGGAAGGCATCGCAGCGGTCAACGGCGGCACCTATGTCTGTATGGAAGGCCCGCAGTTCTCCACCTACGCCGAAAGCATGACGTACAAGACGCTCGGCTATTCGGTGATCGGCATGACCAACATGCCGGAAGCCAAGCTCGCGCGCGAGGCTGAGATTTGTTACGCGACGGTCGCCATGGTGACCGACTTCGACTGCTGGCATCCAGACCACGACGCCGTCACCGTGCAACAGATCATCCAGGTGCTTCAGGAAAATTCCGAGCGCGCCAAGCGCCTGGTTGCGCGGCTCGCCGCGGATTTCCCGCGCGAGCACGAGCCATGCCCGATCGGCTCCGACCGGGCGCTCGATACCGCGCTCATCACTGCGCCCGAGGCGCGCGACCCGGAGTTGATCAAGAAGCTCGACGCGGTGGCGGGTAGAGTGCTGAAACTCTGATTTTTGCCGGACCGGGGCTCACGGTCCCGCAGCGTGCGTTTCGAGCGTTGAGTGCACCAGCGGTTGCGGCTATGGTCTTGCCGGATCACGGTGGTCGGGGGACATGCGATGGCACGATCGTTGCGGGCCGCATTTTGGCTGTGCCTTTTGGCCGGCCTGACGCTTTCGGGGGCTGCCCTCGCCAAGGAGCCCGATATCAGATTTTTTAACGGCGAGCGCTGCATCAACGGAATGCGTCTCGTGACTTACGATGAGGCGGTCGCGCATAAAGACCAGTTGTGCCGCTTGCTCGATAGACTCGGCGAATGGAGCCTTGTGCGCATTGCCAACGGCGGCGCGATGGGCGGCCGTGGCTACAAATGCGACATCGAGCGGCAATTCAACTTTTCAAAGGTGCCGGTCGGCGCATCGATGTGCATCAATAACAGCACTCCCTTTTGATGCCTCACCAGGTATCGGGGCAAGTCCTCCGGGCACGAGGTCTGTGACATCTGCCGATTCCGAACGCGACCCGGGGTGATCAAGAAGCTCGACGCGGTGGCGGGGAAAATGCTCAAACGCTAGGCTGAAAAAAAGCGAGCCCTGGGGAGAAGCGATGCGCGCAAGATTTGGCTTTGTGGCAGCGATTATCGCCGCTGCAATGGCTTGCTCATCGGGTGTGGTGCTGGCGCAGACGCCGCTCAAGGTCGGCGTCGTGTCGCGCACGATCTTCTATCTGCCGGCCTGGACGGCCGAGCAGCAAGGCTTCTTCAAGGCCGAAGGCCTGGAGCCCAAAATCGAAGTCTATAACGACGCCCACAAGATATTTACCGACCTGAAGGCGGGCACGATCCAAATCGGCATCTCGTCGATCGAAAGCGTG
>DATDMA010000053.1:0-4704 GCA_036519015.1 Pseudolabrys sp.
CTCGGGCTCGCTGAAGTGTTTGTGCAGACGATCCCATAGTTCGTCGCCCGCCGGCAGATCCCAGGTGATCGCCTCGGCATAGGCGAGCGCGGCCTTTTGCCGCTCGTCATAGTGCGACGAGCTCTCGAAATTGATCAGGTCGGAATAGTCGTCTTCCTTCAGACCGGATTTGGCCGCCTTGATCGAACGCTGGTTGCCGCAGAACTCGCACAGCACCGAGCGCGAGACGTAGATCCGGCACAGCTCCTTGATCTTGTGGTCGGCGACGCCGTTCTTGAACACGTCGCGCCAGGTATTGGCGAACGACCAGAACGCAGCCGGCACGTGCGCGCGCACGGCCTGGCTCTCCGGCCGCGGCGTGCCCTCGCGGGCGCAGCGCTCGAACTCCGCGATCATGGCCGGGTCTTTGACCGTGGCCGGATCGACATAGCTAATGCGTGGTTTACCCATCAGCGTTTCCTCTCCAGTTTTTTGTTTTTTTTCCGTCACATCGATTGTTCGATGCGACGGAAGCGCGCATTTCATAGACGGCGCCGCATGTTGCCGCAATGCTGCAGCGCGAGCAACGGCGCGCGCGGTAACCTTTGCGCCTATTCTTGGTGCACTCCCTGTGTGCCCGTCATCGCCTCAGAGGGCGTGGGCGAGAGCCCCGACACGCCCACGTTTGGGCGGCGCAACGAACCGTTAGGCTGAATGCATCGTTACCGCGCACCCGCAGATACGAACCAGTATTGTTAATGCGGCGCAAGGTTACCGTAAAGTTGATCCGGCTTCGGATACCACCCGTAAACGATAGATATTGGCGGCCTCTTCAGCATAGGCCCAGATGGGCTAGCAGCTTTAGTAATTGAATACTTTCTCGCTCCTAGTCTCCCTCGCAAGAACACCAAACAAAAAATTCGTTTTTCGCGTCAAACGGAAAGCCAAGTCCCGTGCGTGCCAGTACCATCGTCATGATCGGCTTCGCGGTCGTCTTCGGCCTGCTCGCCGTGTTCATCGCCCAAGCCTGGCTCAGCAACCAGGCCAACATGCAGGCGAAGAATCTCGAGGCCGGCAAGAAGACTCAGGTGACGAAGACCGTCGTCGTCGCCAAGCAGCCGCTGCGCTTCGGCACGGAACTCAATGCCTCCATGCTCGACGAGGTGCCGTGGCCGGCCGAGGCCATGCCAGCCGGCGCTTTCACCAAGGTCTCCGACGTGCTCGGTGGCGGCCGCCGCATCGTGCTGGCGGCGATCGAGCCCAATGAGCCGGTGCTCGCGCTCAAAATCACCGGCCCCGGCCAGCGCGCCACGCTGTCGGCGCTGGTGAAGCCGGGCATGAAGGCGGTGACCATCCGCGTCAACGATGTCGAAGGCGTCGGCGGCTTCGTGCTTCCCGGCGATCACGTCGATGTCGTGCTGACGCGCCAACTCGACAAAGGCTCGGCCACCACCGAGGTCGTGCTGCAGAACACGCGCGTGCTCGCGGTGGACCAGAGCGCCGACGAACGCAACGCCAGGGCGACGGTGGCGAAATCGGTGACGCTGGAAGTCGATACGGTCGATGCGCAGAAGGTTTGGCTCGCGTCATCGGTCGGAAGTTTATCGCTGCTGCTGCGCAAGGCGGGCGAAACCGCGCAGGCGAAGACGCGGAAGATTACGCTGAAGGACCTCGGCACCAGCGAGGTGGCGGGCGACACGTCCGCGACAGCCACCGTGTCGGTGACGCGGGCGTCGGCGAAACAGGAATACACCGTCCCGGTCGAAAATGGCCAGAAAGCCATGGCCGAGGCGGGTCGCTAAGTCTCCGGCCCGCTCAGCGGGTCTGGGGGTTAAAAAACAGGTGGGTAAAGTCGTGAGTAACAGGAATGAAAATGCCGCCGGCTTTCGCTGGCGGCGTCGGGACAGCGCCGTGCCGCGCGGCAACTGGCTGCGCGATGTGGCGATAGCGCTCGCCATCGCACTCGGGGTGGCGTTTCTCCTGATGGCGGCCGATGCGCATGCGCAGTCGCGCCAGATCCAGATCACCGGCAACAATCGCACGGCGATGTTGACGGTGACGATGGGGAAGACCCAGGACGTGCGCACCGACCTGAGCTTCGTCGACATCACGGTCGGCGACCCGGACGTGGCCGACGTCAATCCGCTGACCGACCACTCGCTCTCGATCCTCGGTAAGAAGATCGGCACCACCCGCGTGTCGGTCTATTCCGAAGGCAAGAAGCTGGTCGGCATCTTCGACGTCGAGGTGTCCTACGACATCACGCGGCTCACCAACGAGTTCAAGCGCCGCTTCCCCGGCTCGGCCTTGCAGGCGTCAACGGTCAACGGCCGCATCATGCTGTCGGGAGATGTTGTCGATGCACAGACGCTCGACCAGGCGGTGACCATCGCGCGCCAGTTCGGTCCGGAGATCATCAATTCTGTGTCGGTGATGCAGCCGCAGCAGGTGATGCTGGAGGTGCGCTTCATCGAAGTCTCGCGTACCGCCGACCGCGAACTGGGCGTGCAATGGAATCGCTTCGGCGGGTCGAGCATCACCAACATCGGTAATGGCACGACGGCGTTGCCGGTCACAGCCGCCACCGAAGCGGCGGCAGGCGTGCTCTCCGGCGGCAATCCGTTCGGGTTCATGATCGGGCGCATCGTCGCGGGCGGCGCGACCACGGACGTGATGATCAATGCGCTGGAGCAGAAGGGCATCGCGCGCAGCCTTGCCGAGCCGAACCTGGTCGCGCTCTCGGGTGACACTGCGAGCTTCCTGGCCGGCGGCGAATATCCCATCCCGGTGTCCGGCAGCTTCGGCCAGATCAGCGTCGACTACAAGAAATACGGTGTCGGCCTCGCCTTCACGCCGACCGTGCTCGGCCGCGGCGTGATCAACATGAAGATCGAGCCTGAGGTCAGCCAGATCGACACGACCCACGCGGTTTCGGTGTCCAACGGAGTCTCGGTGCCGGCCCTGATCGTGCGCCGTGCCTCGACCACCGTCGAATTGCGCGACGGCCAGAGCTTCATGATCGGCGGCCTATTGCAGACCAACAACACGAACCAGATCGAGCAGCTGCCATGGCTTGGTACTGTGCCGGTGCTGGGCACGCTGTTCTCGAGCAAGTCGTATCAGCAGAACCAGACCGATCTCGTTATCATCGTCACCCCGCATTTGGTGCGGCCGGCGGCACCGGGCGACGTCATGCGCACCCCGGCCGACGACACGCTGCCGCCGAACGACCCGGACTTCTTCCTGCTCGGCAAGACGGAAATGACGCGCGAAGAGGCGGCCAAGCTCACGCCCGCGGAGGCGCAGGTTGTCGCCGCCAGTAGCCAACCATTCACCGGCCACATGCTCGACATGCCTAGAGGAATTTCCAATGCGGCCATCCAGTAATGTACTGCGCGGGCTTGCGCTTGCCTCCGCGATCACCGCGCTTGCAGGCTGCTCGGACTATTTCGACCGCCGCGACATGATCTCGATCAAGGGCGGCGATGCGGTGCAAACGAACAAGCTCACGCAGATGGTCGATCCGTGGCCGCGCCAAAGCGCCAACCGCAACATCGCCTCCAACGGCGAGGTCATCGAAAACGCCTATGAGCGTTATCGCACCGGCCGCGTCATCCCGCCGTCCGGCACGGGCACCTCAACCTCGTATCAGTCAAACAGCCAACCGAACGCTGCGCCGGTCGGGCCCACCGTGACCAGTGCGGCCGCGTCGACTAAGTAACGGAGACATAAAGTCCAAGCCATGCGTATCGGCCGCAATTCCAGCGCCAATCGTACCCGTGTCGTGGTGCTCACGGCCGACGCCGCATTCGCGGGCTCGGCACGCGAAACCTTCGGTGCGTCGAAGGCGATCGATCTCGCCCTTGTCACCGGACACATCGCCGAGCAAAGCGATACGCTCGATCTCGAGGGTGCGACGGTGGTGGTGATCGATCTCGACGCCGGCCGCGCTGACGAGATGGCCGCGCTGGCGCGTCTGATGGCGCGGGTCGGCGCGTGGCCGCCGGTGATCGCGGTGACGCAGAGCTTCGACGAGACTGTCGCGCGCACGCTGTTGCAGATGCGCGTTGCGGATTTTCTGGTGAAGCCGGTGCAGGCCATCGATCTGGTGCGCGCTTGCGCCCGTGTCGCCAAGGGGCCCGGCAGCGGCGCCGAGCCGGCCGACGCGCAGATCTATGCGTTCCTGCCCGCCGTTGGCGGCGCAGGCGTCACGACGCTTGCAATTCAGACGGCGATGCTGCTGCTCAACAGCGGCGGTCCGCGCGTGAAGCCGTCCACCTGCCTGGTCGACCTGGATTTCCAGCACGGCGCCGTCGCCGACTATCTCGATATCGAGCCGCGGCTGAACCTCGCTGAGATCGAGCCGCGTCCAGACCGGCTCGACCGGCAATTGCTCGAGATCATGCTCTCCTACCACGCGTCGGGCCTCGCCGTGATCGCCGCGCCGAACCGGCCGGCGGAGATGCGCTCCTTCGATCCCGACATGGTCACGCGCCTGCTCGATCTCGTCTCGAGCAATTTCGAATATGTGGTGTTCGACTTGCCGCGCACTTGGTTTGCCTGGACCGACAGCGTGCTGCTCGGCTCGAACAAGCTCTATATCGTCAGTGAGACCACGGTGCCGGGCCTGCGTCACGCCCAGCAGCTCGTCGCGGCGATCAAAGAGCGCCTGGGCGAGGGGCCGAACCCGCAGGTGATCGTCAACCGGTTCAGCCAGCGCATGTT
>DATDMA010000054.1:0-3182 GCA_036519015.1 Pseudolabrys sp.
GCTGCGCCGGCACGGCATCGCCAGCCGGCACGACACCGAAGTGCCGATCGGAAAATGCATCGACTGGCTTCTGACGCGCGACGACGTCGATCCCAAGCGCATCGCCGTCTGCGGCTCCAGCATGGGCGGCTATTACGCCGCGCGCGCCGCGTCCTACGAGCATCGCCTCGCGGCCGCGATCTCGCACGGCGCGATCTGGTCGCTGACGGATATGTGGGGTAACAAAGGCGACGACTTCGGCCTCGCCATGCACATCCGCTGGGTGCTCGGCGCCAAGACCATGGCGGAGGCGCACAAGAAGATGGTACCCTTCACGCTCGAAGGCCATCTCGAGAACATGAAGTGTCCCTATCTAATCGTGCACGGCGGCCACGACGTGCTCACCGTCTCCGCCGCGCGCGCGAGCTACGATTATGCAAAGGCGAAGGGCGTCGATGTCACGCTGCGCATCCTCGATCCGGACGAGACCGGCGCCGAGCATTGCCAGCACGACAATCCGACCATCGGCCAGGAGATCCTCTGCGACTGGCTCGCCGACCGCTTCGGCAGCGACCAGACGGCGCTGCTGAAGCGCTCGTGGAATCCTTTGATCTGATTTTCCTCTCACAGAAAAGACCGACATGAGCGACAGCATGCTTCCCCGCCAGCGCAACGAGTTTTCGGCGATCGTCGATCGTCCGCCGCTGAAACTGCCGGGCAATAACCGCATCATCATCTGGACCATCGTCAATTACGAAGTGTGGGACATCGGCAAGCCGATGGCGCGGCAGGTGCTGCCGGCGCCGACCGGGCAGCCGATGCTGCCGGACGTGCCGAACTGGAGCTGGCACGAATACGGCATGCGCGTGGGCTGCTGGCGTTTCTTCGATCTCTACAAGCGCCTCGGTATTCGCCCGACGCTGTCGATCAACGCGCGCGTCTGCGAAGACTATCCGCGCGTCGCCGCCGAAGCGCGCGACAATGGCTGGGAGTTCATGGGCCACGCCTATGAGCAGGGTCCGATCCACAAGGAGCCGGACCAGAAGGCGATGATCAATCGCTCGATGGACGTGATCGAGAAGTTTACCGGCAAGCGTCCGGTGGGCTGGCTCGGACCGGGCCTGACGCAGACGTTCGAGACACCGGAACTGCTGGTGGACGCGGGCGTGAAATATATCGGCGACTGGGTCTATGACGACGAGCCGACGGTGATCAAAACCGCCAAGGGGCCGCTGGTCACGCTGCCCTATACGGTGGAGCTCAACGACATCCCGATGATGATCGTGCAGCACCACGAGAGCGATCATCTCTACAAGCGCGCGGTGGAGACCTTCAATCAGCTGTACGCCGAGGGCAAAGACCGCGTGAAGATCATGGCGATCGCCATCCACCCCTACATCAGCGGCCAGCCGTTCCGCATCAAGCCGCTGACGGACATCTACGACTACGTGAACAAGTTCGAGGGCGTTCTGCACTGGAACGGCGAGCAGATCCTCGACTGGTATAAGTCGGTCAACCCCGCGGTCGGAGGATCGAAGTGAGCGGCGCTCTATCGTTCGTCGTTCCGCCGGTGGAAGTCACGATGCTGCCGGTGATCGGTGGCGGCCTGTTCCCGGTGCGCCGGGTGTATTGCGTCGGTCGCAACTACGTCTCGCATATTCGCGAGATGAAGGAGGCCGACGAGCGCGATCCGCCGTTCTTCTTCCAGAAGCCGCGCGACTCCATCGTCGGCGACGGCGATCTGGTGCCCTATCCGCCGGAGACGGACGACTTCCAGTACGAGGTCGAGCTGGTGCTGGCGATCGGCGCGGACGGGCGCAACATTCCTGTTGCCGATGCGGCGAAGCACATCTGGGGCTATGCCGTCGGCATCGACCTGACGCGGCGCGACCGCCAGCGCGATGCGCGCGACATGCAGTTGCCCTGGGAAGCGGGCAAGAGCTTCGATCATTCGGCGCCGTGCGGAGCGATCCATGCGGCGACGGAGATCGGCCATTCGAGTGCGGGGGCGATCACGCTTTCCGTCAATGGGAAAGAGCATCAGCGCGGTGACCTGAAGGAAATGATCTGGAACGTGCCGGAGATCGTGGCGCAACTCTCCAAGCAAGTGGTGCTGAAATCCGGCGACCTGATCTTCACCGGCACGCCGGCCGGCGTCGGCCCCGTGGTGCCGGGCGACACGATCGTCGCCCGCATCGAGGGCCTCAAGTCCCTGACGATCGGGATAGGGCCGAAGGAGACGTAGGCCTCGATCGAGTCCAAGCGCTTTCTTCACCTCTCCCATAGGGAGAGGTGACGCGCATCCGAACTCGGGTTTACCCGAGTTCGGCACTGTTAAGTGGCCGAAGTCGGATATATCCGACTTCGGCTGCGCGTCGGGTGAGGGGTTAAAAAATTAGAGAGTCCTAGCCCCCTCACCCCAACCCTCTCCCCAGCGGGGAGAGGGAGGGCGCAGTGCTCGCGGCACGCCCCCGCTTCAAACATGACTCACAACACCAAATTGATCGCCGGGTCGATCAGACGGGCACGGCCTCGGCCGCACGGCTTGATAGGCGCTTGCATTGCGATCAAACTGCTTCGGGCGCTGCGCCGCCGCTGTTTGCAGCACACCAATCAAGCACCAATCGCAAAGTGAGTCTCCAGGCATGACCACACCGCGTACGATCAAGCTGTCGCCCGAAGACAATGTCGTCGTCGCCGTCGATCAGATCGCGGCGGGCGCGGTCGCGGCCGATGTCACCGCGCGCGAGCGCGTGCCGCGCGGGCACAAGATGGCGATCGCGGGCGTTCGCGAAGGTGAGCCGGTGCGCAAATACGGCCAGATCATCGGCTTTGCATCGAAGCCGATCGCGCCCGGGGATTGGGTGCACGAGCACAATGTCGCGCTGCATGATTTCGCACGCGACTATCGCTTCGCCGAAGGCGCGAAGAACGACGAGCTGCTGCCGCCGGAGCTGCGCGCGACCTTCGAGGGCTACGTGCGGCCGAACGGCAAGACCGGCACGCGCAATTACATCGGCATCCTCACCTCGGTGAACTGCTCGGCCTCGGTGGCAAAGTTCATCGCCGAGGAGGTCAACCGCTCCGGCATGCTCGACGACTATCCCGGCATCGACGGCGCTGTGGCCTTCGTGCATGGCTCAGGCTGCGGCATGGCGGCCTATGGCGAAGGCTGGGACCTGCTGCGGCGGACGCAGTGGGGA
>DATDMA010000055.1:0-17535 GCA_036519015.1 Pseudolabrys sp.
GCCGTGATGACGTCGACCGCATCGGACAGCGCATAACCCGGCGCCAGATCGAAGCTGATGGTGACGGAGGGAAACTGCTCCTGGTGCGCGATCGCCAGCGGCGCCGTTGTGGTTATGAAGCTGGCGAAGGTCGACAGCGGCACTTGCGCGTTGCCCGTGACGGCGTTCGGGGTAGCGGTGGTGTTGGTATTGGTCGTGGCAGTCGCCGTGGTGCTGACCGTCGCGGTGGTGCCGGTCGAGGTGACCGCGCCGGTGACGTAGATCTGCGACAGCGAACCGGGGTCCTGCTGATAGTGCGGCTGCGCTTCGAGGATGACGCGGTACTGGTTGGACTGCCCGTAGATCGTGGACACCTGCCGCTGCCCGTAGGCGTCGTTGAGTGTGTCGGTCACGCTCTGCATGGAGACGCCGAGGCGGCCGGCCTGCCCGCGGTCGACCTGCACCTGCATGCGCGGGCCGCCTTCCTGCGCCTCGGACGCGACCTCGCGCAGCGCAGGCGAGCGGCGCATCGCCTGCACCAACTTGCTCGCGGTATCGACCACTTCGTCGCGGTCGGTACCGACCAGCGTGTACTGATATTGCGCGCGGCTCACGCGCGTGGAGATCTGGATGTCCTGTGTCGCCTGGAAATAGACAGTCATGCCGGGAATGCCGGCGACCGCGTCCTTCATCCGATTCACGATCTGGTCGACGCGCGCGGCGCGCTCGTCGCGCGGGCGCAAGGTAATGCTCAGACGGCCGGCATTGGGCGTGGCGTTGAGCGGGCTCACGCCGATAACCGAGACCACGCTGGTGACGTCCGGATCGGCGCGGACGATGTCTTCGATCTCATGCTGCCGCCGCGTCATTTCATCGAATGAGACCTCGGTGCTCGCCTCGGTCACGGCGGTGATCACGCCGGTATCCTGCAAGGGCAGGAAGCCCTTCGGTATGACGACATAGAGCGCGATGGTCGCCGCCAGCGTCAGCAGCGTCACCAGCAGTGTCGCCGCCTGATGCCGCAGCACCCAGCGCAGGCTGTGGTGATAGCCCTCGATGGTGCGCTCCATCAGGCCGTCGAATCCCCTGCTGAGGGCGCCGCGCGGGCGCTCTTCCGTCTGGCGGAGCAGGCGGCCGCACATCATCGGTGTCAGCGTCAGCGAGACGATAGCCGAGGCCACCACCGCGATGGTGAGCGTGAGCGCGAACTCGCGGAACATGCGCCCGACCAGGCCGGTCATGAACAGCAGCGGAATGAACACTGCGATCAGCGACAGGGTCAGCGAGATCACGGTGAAGCCGATTTCGCGGGCGCCCTTCAGCGCCGCCTCGATCGGGCTTTCGCCGTCCTCCATGTGGCGGACGATGTTCTCGATCATGACGATCGCGTCGTCCACCACGAAGCCGGTGCCAATGGTCAACGCCATCAGCGACAGGTTGTCGAGCGAGAAACCGCAGAACCACATCACGCCGAAGGTGGCGATCAGCGACAGCGGCAGCGCCACGCCGGCGATGATGGTGGCGCGGATGGTGCGCAGGAAGATCAGCACCACCAGGACCACCAGGCCGATGCTCAGCACCAGCGTGAACTGCACGTCCTGGATCGAGGCGCGGATGGTGTTGGTGCGGTCGTTGACGACGGTAAGTGTGGCGCCGGCCGGCATCGAACGTTGCAGGCGGGGCAACTCGGCGCGGATGCGCTGCACCGTCTCGACGACGTTGGCGCCCGGCTGACGCTGAACGTCGATGACGATGGCCGACTCGCCGCCGAACCATGCCCCGACCTTGTTGTTCTCCAGGCCGTCCACCACATCGGCGACATCGCTCAAGAGCACTGGGGCTTTGTTGCGGTAGGCCACCGTGATGGCCTTGTAGGCCTCGGCGCTCTCGATCTGGTCGTTGGCGGCGATGCTGTAGGATTGATGCACGCCGTCGAGCGAGCCCTTGGGCCCGGCGACATTGGCGCTGACGATGGCCGTGCGCAGATCTTCGAGCCCGATGCCGTAGGCGGCGAGCCGCGACAGGTCGGCCTGGATGCGGATCGCCGGGCGGATGCCGCCCTGCACCGAGACGTGACCGACGCCGGTCACCTCGGAGAGCCTCGGCGCCATGATGGTGTCGGCCATGTCGCTCAAGGCGCGCTGATCGATGGTCTTCGACGTCAGCGCCAGCGTCATCACCGGCGCATCGGCCGGGTTCACCTTGGAATAGAGCGGCGGGTAGGGGAGGGTGCGCGGCAGCGTGGATGCCGCCGCATTGATCGCCGACTGCACGTCCTGCGAGGCGGCGTCGATGTCGCGGTTGAGATCGAATTGCAGCGTGACCTGGCTGATGCCAAACGAACTCGACGAGGTCATCGATTGCAGCGCCGGGATTTGCCCGAACTGGCGCTCGAGCGGCGCCGTCACCAGCGCCTCGATGGTGTCGGGGGCCGCGCCCGGGAGCTGGGTGGTGACCTGGATGGTCGGGAAATCCACCTGCGGCAGCGCCGACACCGGCAGCCACCAATAGCCGAGCAGGCCGCCCAGCATCACCGCGACGCCGAGAAGAGATGTGGCGATCGGCCGGTGAATGAATGGCGAGGAAACGCTCATACTGAATAGGCCCCGCGAACACAGGTGGTCCTGTCACCCTGAGGAGCGAGCGAAGCGAGCCTCGAAGGGCGACGGCCGAGGCGCGGCAACAAGTGGCCGGCAGGGTGGCCGACATCCTTCGAGGCTCGCGCTGCGCGCTCGCACCTCAGGATGACGGAGAGAGGTTCCCGATGCGGCGCGAGACCAGCTAGCTCATGCACTTTGATTCCGGGTTCGCTCGCGCGCCCCGGAATGGCCAGTTCATTTGCCAATCCGCTCATCGCTGCGGAGTCGGGCTCGTTCCGCTGCCGCTCCGCTGTCCTTGCGCCGCGCCCTCGGCGCCGTTTCCGCTTGGGCCTCCCGGCCGCCGCCCGGCGCCGCGATGCGCGCGTGCGCCTTGCTCGGCCGCCGCCGGGGCGCCGTTTTGGCCGGTCGAAAGGCTGATCTTCGCGCCGTCGGTGAGCCGGGCGAAGCCGGTCGTGACCACACGCTCGGGCGGCGCAATGCCGTCGCTCACCACGGTCTGATCCTCGTCCTGCTTCTGCACCTTGATGTTGCGCACCGAAGCGGTGTTCTGGTCGTTGACCACGTAGACGAAGGTGCCGTTCGGCCCGCGCTGCACCGCGCCGGTGGGAATCACCGCCACGTGCTTGAGCGTGTCGATCAGCAGGCGCACATTGACAAACTGGCCCGGCCAAAGCCGCAGATCGGCATTGGGGAAATTGGCCTTCAGCTTGACCGTTCCGGTTGTCGCATCGACCTGATTGTCGACCACCATCAGCGTGCCGTGGTCGATCACCTCATTGGTGTCGGCGCGCAGTGCGTCGACTTCGAGCGGCCCCTTGGCGAAAGCTGCGTTTACCCGCTCGAGGTTCTGCTGCGGCAGATTGAACGTAACCGAGATCGGCTGGATCTGAGTGATGACCACGATGCCGGTCGTGTCGGCGGCATGCACGATGTTGCCTTCGTCTACCTGGCGGATGCCGGTGCGTCCCGTGAGCGGCGCGACGATCTTGGTATAGCTGAGCGTCGCCCGCGCGCTTTCGATCGCCGCCTGATCGGACTGCACCTGCGCGACGTTCTGGTCGACCAATGCTTTCTGGGTGTCGAGTTGCTGCTTGTTGATTGCGTTGGTGGTGATGAGCGTCTGGTAACGAATAAGGTCGTTCCTTGAATTGGCGAGGATGGCTTCGTCCTGCGCCTTCTTCGCCACCGCCTGATCGTAGGTCGCCTGGAAGGTGATCGGATCGATGCGTGCGATCACGTCGCCTTTGTTGACGTTCTGGCCTTCGTTAAAGTCGATCGAAATCAGCTTGCCGTCCACCTGCGGCTTCACCGTCACGGTGTTGAGCGCCAGCGTCGTGCCGACGGCGTCGAGATAGACCGGCACGTCGGCGAAATTCGTCGGCGTGACCAGCACCGGGATCGGCCCGCCCTCCGCCGCGAAGCGGCCGCGCCGCTGCTGTTGCGGCGCCGAGCCGGCGAACACGTAATAGAGCGCCCCCGCCACGCCGATGAGCACGACGACGACCGCAATATTGCGCCGCCAGCGGCCAGGCGCTTTCTTCAAAACCAGATGTTTCGGTACCTCACCGTGCATCAGCGACCACCGGTTTTGGATGCCACCCGCCGCCGAGCGCCTGGTACAGGCTTACGATCGCCTGGTAGTGCGCGAGTTGCGCCTGAACCATCAGGTCCTCGGCCGTGTAAAGCGTTTGCTGCGTCTGCAACACCGTGACGAGATCCAGAGTTCCCTCACGCAGGCGTTGTTCGGAGATATCGAAGGCGAGCCGGGAGCTCGTCACCACGTTCTGCTGCAGCCGTTCACGCGCCGCGGTCTGGCGTATGCCGTCAAGCGCGTTCTCCACGTCGGAGAAGCCCGAGATCACGGACTTGCGGTAGTCCGCCAGCAATTCGTCCTGCCGGCCCTTTTGCAGATCGAGATTGCCGAGCAACTGCCCGCCTTGGAAGATCGGCTGCGTCAGTCCGGCGGTCAGCGTGTAGAAGGCCGACTGCGGCTCCAAGAGTGTCTTGAGGACCGCGCTCTGATAGCCGCCTTCGCCGGTCAATACGATGCTCGGCAGGAATTGCGTGCGCGCGTTGTAGACATTGGCGTTGGCGGCGGCGAGCAGCGCCTCCGCCTCGCGGATGTCGGGCCGCTGCGTCAGCAGTTCGGACGGCAGGCCCGGCGTAACCCGCGGATAGGCGAGGCCGCGCAGCGAGCCGCCGCGGATGTTCACCCGCTCGAACGGCCGCGCCATCAGCAGCGCCAGCGTCACCTTGTTCAGCCGCAAAGTCTGCTCCAGCGGCGGGACCAGCGCGCGCTGGGTATCGACGACGCTCTGCTGCTCGGCGACTTCGAGCGCGGAGGCGGTGCCTGCGCTCAGCCGCTGCTTGATCAGGTCGAGCACGCGGTTGGCGCTATTGACGTTGTTGCGTGCGACCTGCAGGCGGTCCTGCGAGGCAAGCACCTGGAAATAGGCGTTGGCGGCGGCGGCCTCGGTCGACAGCGCGATCACCTCGCGGTCGAAGCGCGTGCCGATCGCCGTTTCCTCCGCTGCGCGCACCAGCGAGCGGTTCTTGCCCCAGAAGTCGATCTCGTAGCTTGCCGTGAGCGACGCCGACAGGTTGTTGCTTTCTGAGGCACCGAAATTATTGCCGCCACCGGCCGTCGTTTGCGAGCCGCGCGCGCGCGTTGCACCGGCGTTGAGCCCGACGGCCGGCAGCAGCGCCGCGCCGGTGATGCGCGACTGTGCGTCAGCCTGCACGATACGGGCAACGGCTGCGGCGATGTCGAGATTGGCCTCGCGCGCGACTTCGATGATCTCAGTCAGTTCGCTTGAGCGGAACGAGCGCCACCAATCGTTCGGCGGCATGCGTGCTGCGGCGGCCGCGGCGTCGCGCGGACCGGCACTATAAGCCTGTGGAATATCAAGCGCCGGGTCCGGCTTGTCGTTGTTGAGCAGACAGCCGCCGAGTGGCAATGCGAGACAGAGTCCCTGCAACATCATCATCACCGGGCGAGCTCCACGCTTCGCCTCCACCCACGTCCAACCTATTCCGCGACGCATAATCAACCACTTCCGAGGTGCGCTTAGACCGAGGCGTTAACTTAGCGTGAACTATCGCTCTGTGTCCGCTGTTTTTCGCCCCGGAGGCCAATCGGCGAGTGCTTGGCGTCCGTCGTGTGACATTTTCGACGCGGCGTCCGCAAACATGCCCTGCAGGATCTGATCGAAATTCTGCCGGGCCGCGCGTGTCTGCGTCATTGCCGCGCGCAGCTCGTTGACATCGAATGGCTCTTTCCGCAACACCGCGCGGATCTGGTCTTGCGCGCCGCGGTGTTGTGTCTGCGCGGTTTCGATGGCTTGACGGTTGCTGTTGATATCTCCGCGCAATCTATCGGCATCGGCTGTCGGCAGCGTCGCCGCTAGCCGATCCATGCGTACGAATACGTTGCGGTCCCAGGTCGGCGCTTCCGGCGCACGGATTACCATCGCCAGCGCGACGCCGACGAAAAAGAGATTGAGCGCGAGCGAGCCGAGCAACAGCCAGCGCGTGGAGCCGCGCGCCACGGTCGGCGCGAAATGGGCGACGGTCATGGGCCTGCTCCGGTCAGCGCTTGGGGCCCGAAGACCACCGAGCCTAAGTCGCGGCTCATGAGCGTCGCAGATTGATCGAGCCGGTCGAACGGCCGGTCGAGCCCGGCGATGCCGATGAAGAAGCCGAGCGCCGCGCAGCAGGCGAGCGCTGCCACGCGCGGCCAGGCTGGTGAGAACTCCCAGTCGAGCAGCACGGTCGGCCAGCGCCAGAACGGCACCTTCTGTCGCGGCAGCGGGGAGGCCAGCCGCCGCGTCACGCGGGCGACGGCGTCGTCATTGTCTTGCGTGATCTGCGTATGCCGCGCCAGCATCGCGTCGAGCAGCTTGGTCTCTTCGAACATGGCGCGTGCGTCGGCCTCGCTCGCGATGAGCCGTTCGGCTTTCGCGCGCTCGCTCTCGGGCCAGCGCGCCGGATCGGCGCCATGGCTGTCGAGAAAAGTCTGGAGCTGCTCCCGGTTCATTTTATTCATCCTTACCGATCACGCCGCCCAGCGCGCGGCGCAGATTCTGCTTGCCGCGCACCAGCAATGTCTCGACCGCCGAAACCGAGGTGTCGAGCACGTCCGCCACCTGCGCATTGCTCATACCCTCGCTGTAGGTGAGGATAATCGCCGTGCGCTGGCGCGCGGGAAGATCGGCGATCGCCGCCGCGAGCAGTCGCTCGCGCTCGTCGCTCTCCGCTTTTTCGCCGGCGCCGGGAGTCGGGTCCACGATCTCGCCGGCTGCTTCCAAGTCCACCCAGGCCGCCTTGCGCTTGCGGTCGAGGCAGAGATTGACCACCACCCGCGTGAGCCAGGTCTTGAACGCCGCCAGTGGCTGCCAGCGCGGCGCATGGGTCCAGACGCGCAGCATGGCCTCCTGCGCCACGTCCTCGGCGTCGGCAGCGTTGCCGAGGATGCGGCGGGCGAGGCCAACCGCGGCGGGCAGGTGACGGCGCGATAGCACACGGAACGCCGGCTCGTCGCCGCGCGCAATCCGAGCCATGAGCGCTTCGTCACTGTCGTCCATCGCCGCTGTGTGGTTGCCATCCGGGACACCCGTCCATTCTAGCGCTCAACTGACCATTGAACGCGCAGGAATCGGGAATCCTGTGCGGGAGGGAAAGTGGGGAAATCGGGGATAAGCGTGGCCCCCTTGATGGCTAACCTATTGAATCATCGTGTTTTCGTCACGCGCCGAGCGGCCGCGAGCTCCAATCCCTTCACCAGCCGGTAGACGGCTCGGCAATTCGGCACCGGCACCCCGGTGCGCTCGCCCTCGCGCACGATGAAGCCGGTCAACTCGTCGATCTCGGTCTGGGCGCCGCGCGCCACGTCCAGCGCCATGGAGCCGGCATGCTTGGACATGGGGACCTCGCCGGAGCGCACCTTTTCCACGAACTCCATGGGCGGAAAGGCCAAAGTGCCGCCGAGCGCGCGCACCACAGCCACGCATTCCGCCGCCATGTCGTCGATCAGCCCCCGCATCTCGGGCGTCTCGTAGCGGGCGGCATTGTCGCCCAGCATCAGCGTGCCAACCGGGTTCATCACGCAATTGAACACGAATTTGGACCACACCGCGCCCATGGGGTCGGCGAGGATCTCGGTCGGATAGCCGGCGGCGGTCAGCAGGTCGCCCAGCGGCTTGATCTCCTCGACGCTGCCGCGCACGGGCCCGAGCCAGCTTTTGCCCTCGATCAGGTTTTCGATCGCGCCCGGGCCGATGTAGCGGCCGGCATTCATGGTGACGCCGCGCACCACCGGCCCCGGGGCCGACAGCAGCACCTCGGCATTGCCCATGCCGTTCTGGAGCGTCACCAGCAACGGCGTGCCGGCGACCAGCGGCTGTAATTGCGCCAGCGCATCGCCGGTCGCCTTCGATTTGGTGAGGAAGAGGATCGCGTCGAAGGCCGCGCCCTTGAACGTCGATGCATCGTCGGTCGCGGTGATGCGCGCGACGCGCGGGCTCTTGCCTGTGATGCGCAAGCCCTGCGCGTTGATCGCAGCGACATGCTCGCTATTGGCGTCATAAGCGGTGACGTCCGCGACGGACGACAGCGCCGATGCGAACAACCCGCCAATAGCGCCGCAGCCGACGATGAGGATGTGTGAGGTCATAAGGTCCTGCTTACCAGCAAACCGCGCCACGATCTCACTTCACCTCTCCCATGGGGAGAGGTCGGATCGCGAAGGGATCCGGGTGAGGGGTTATGGCCTATCGAGAGTCCGAGACCCCCTCACCCCAACCCTCTCCCCATTCGAAGTCGGATGTATCCGACTTCGAACACTTAAGATTTGCCGAACTCGGGTAAACCCGAGTTCGGTTGGGGAGAGGGAGCACGCTGTGCCTGCGGCTACTCATCCTTCAAACACCTCTCGCCGCCGCGACATCGCTGAGCGCGAAACCCGCGACCCGCTTATAGCCCTCCGACAGCGCGCGCAATTCGTCCTGCGTAATGTATTTGTCGAGATCCTCGAACGGCTTGTCGCCGACCAGTTCCTCGACCTTGATGTTGATGAAATCCGGCGGCTGCTCGCGGTTGGTGCGCACCACCTTGGCTGCCGGTTCGACGCGGGCGGCCTCGTAGGCCTTCAGCGCTTCGCGCGGATCGGCATGGCCGCGCAGGCAATCGGCCAGCGTGCGTGCGTCGATCACCGCCTGCGCCGAGCCGTTCGAGCCGCGCGGATACATCGGATGCGCCGCATCGCCGGCGAGGCTCACGCGCCCGAAGGTCCATTGCGCGATCGGATCCTTGTCGACCATCGGATATTCGAGGATCTGGTCGGCGTTGCGGATCATCTGCGCCACGTCGAGCCAGTCGAAGCGCCAGCCCTCGTAGATCGGGTAGAAATCCTCGAGCTCGCCCTTGGTGTTCCAGTCGTTCTTCAAGACCGAGTCGCGCTTGATCTCGGCCATCCAGTTGACGAGCTGATTGCCCTCGCCGTCGACGTCGTCGACGATCGGATAGATCACGATCTTGCCGGTGAGGATCGAGCCAACGCGCATATATGTGCGGCCGCCGAGGATCGGCTTCATCCGCGTCACGCCGCGCCAAGTGTTGATGCCGGTGAAAACGACCTTGTCGTCCGGATAAAACTCTTTGCGCAGCACCGAATTGATGCCGTCGCAGGCGATGACTACGTCGGCGCGCACGCTCTCGCGCGCTTCGCCCGTGCTGGTGCGCTTGAAGTGGACGGTGGCGCCGCTCTCGTCTTGCTCGACACCGGTGCATTCACTGTCGGTGACGACCGAATCCGGCCCGAGCCGCTTCTTCACTGCCTCGTACAGAACCACATGCAAGCGGCCGCGGTGGATGCCGACCTCGGGGAACGGATAGCCGGCAAACTTGCCGCGGTCCTCGCGATAGATGAGCTGGCCGAAGCGGTTGAAGAACTTGCATTCGCGGTTCTCGATGCCGGCCGCCAGCAGGTCCTCCTTCAGGCCCAGCGCGCTGAACTCGCGCATGGCATGCGGCAGCAGCGTGATGCCCACGCCGAGCGGCTTGATCTCCGGCGAGCGTTCATAGACCCGGCAGGGGATGCCGCGCTGAGCCAGGTTGAGCGCGAGCGACAGCCCACAGATGCCGCCGCCGACGATGGCCACTTGCATTCTGGTTGGTCCTTCCTTGGGTAGGGGCGCGAATGGATAGAATCAGCCGTTCCCTGTCAATGCGCCCATTCTGCCGTTCCGCGCCGCGCAGGGCGGAACCGGAAAGACCGCTGCCGTCCGGCCCGGTGGCTCGGCGCCTGTTGCGCATTAGCGTCACGCCTGGCCGGGTGAGACGTATCGCCGCAATAAGGTCTTGAATGTGCCTTCATCCCGGGGCATCCAGAGCGTGAATTGGCGGCGGGGACGCTGTCCTTCACGCGCAGTTTTCGGGAGAGCGTCGGCCCTGGAAGCGATTCGGGGCGCGAACGAATTTTCGGAAAATGCCACGCACAAGCATATTGTTAGGCAAGTCAGATCCGGTCTGATTCGGTCAGACTTTAAGGTGAACAATGATCCGACCCCTCGGTGCCTTCCTGCTGACGCTCCCGGCCGCCGCCCTCGTTTTCGCCATGCCGGCGCAGGCGCAATACTACCGCGCTGCGCCGCCGACCTATTACCGCGCCGCGCCGCCGGCCGCGTATGATGACGCGCTGCCGCCCCCGGGCGTTTACGACGATGACGACGACCAGCCGCCGCGCCCCCTCTATCGGCAGGTGCAGCAGGCGCCGCAGCCTCCGCTCGGCGTCCCGAGCCGTTCGCTGCCCACGCCGGACGAAGAGGCCGACTCGGTCATGCCGCCGCCGGGATTTGCCACGCCGGATGGGCGTCCCCCGGTCTATGGCCACCAACTCGACCAGATTCCGCCGGGAGGCCCCGGCGCCAGCAACGATCCGAATGCGATCCGTCCGCCGGGCAGTGTCGGCGCGCCCTCCGCGGGCGGCACGGCTCAGCAGCCCGCCCCGGTGCAGGGGACCGCAGCGCTGCCGCCGGACGAGCAGCCCGAGACTGGCGCGCCGAAGGAACTGGCCCCGAACCTTCGCAAGCAGCTCGTCGACTACTCCACGAATCAGCCGGCCGGCACGATCATCGTCGATACCGCCCACACCTATCTCTATCTGGTGCTCGGCGGCGGTAAGGCGCTGCGCTACGGCGTGCGCGTCGGCCGCGACGGCTTCACCTGGACCGGTACCGAACGCATTTCGCGCATGAAGGAGTGGCCGGATTGGTACCCGCCGGCCGAAATGATCGAGCGCCAGCCTTATTTGCCGCGCTTCATGGCCGGCGGCGAGGGCAATCCGCTCGGCGCCCGCGCGATGTATCTCGGCAAAACGCTGTACCGCATTCATGGCACCAATCAGCCCTCGACCATCGGCCATTATGTCTCGTCCGGCTGCGTCGGCATGCTCAACAGCGATGTCGAGGACCTCTTCAGCCGCGTGCAGGTCGGCACCCGCGTGGTGGTACTGCCGGGCCGTTCACCTGCGGAGGGGATGGCCAATGCGAACTCCGACCCCGGCGCCTCGTCGACGCGCTCGAGCGTGATGGTTGAGCCGTCCAACAATGGCAGCGGCGGCGTCTCCTCTCAGCCGCTTCCCCCCGCGCGCTAGTTCGCGTTTGCTCTGGATTGAATCACAGCATGGCACGGCTTCACCTCTCCCATAGGGAGAGGTCGACGCGCGCAAGCGCGTCGGGTGAGGGGTTACAAACTTCAGAGTCATGAACCCCCTCACCCCAACCCTCTCCCCGACGGGGAGAGGGAGCCCGCCCACTTCGCGGCGGCGCTTCTTGAAACAACCGCGCGCTAGTTAACCGCCGCGTCCGATGCTAACGAAGGCCATCCTTTAACGGTGGCCTGACTGACCTTGGTTGACCCGCATTATCCCGTTGCGATCGTCGGCGCCGGCCCGACCGGCCTGACGCTCGCCAATCTGCTCGGCGTATATGGCGTCCCCTGCGTCGTCATCGAGCGCAACGCCGCGACCGTGCAAGAGCCGCGCGCCGTCTCCATCGACGACGAATCGCTGCGCACCATGCAGGCGGCGGGCCTCGTCGAGGAGGTGATGCGTGAAACGGTGCATGGCTACGGCTCGCACTATTTTTCCGCGCGCGGGCGATGCTTCGCCAAGGTGCAGCCGACCGAGCAGCCTTACGGCTTCCCGCGCCGCAACGCCTTTCGCCAGCCGATCCTCGAACAGCAGTTGCGCGACGCGCTCGCACGCTTCCAGCATGTGACGCCGCTGTTCCAGCACGAACTCATCTCTTTCACGCAGGATGCCAAAGGCGTGACGCTGCGTGTCAGCCACGACGGCGGCGAGCGCGAGATCGCCTGCGATTATCTCATCGCTTGCGATGGCGCCTCCAGCATCGTGCGCCGCCAGCTTGGCATCACGCTGGGCGGCTCGACCTTCCGCGAGCGCTGGCTGATCGTCGATCTGGAAAATTCGCCGGTCACCTCGCCGCATACGAAGGTGTTCTCCAATCCGAAGCGCCCCTGCATCGCGCTGCCCGGTCCCGATCTCACGCGCCGTTACGAGTTCATGCTGCACGATCACGAGCGCGACGAGGACTTGCTCGCGCCGGAGATGGTGAAGCATTTGATGGAGACGCACGAAGCTGCGCCGCAAAGCCGCATCGTGCGCACGGTGGTCTATACGTTCCACGCGCGGCTGGCCGATCGCTGGAGCGAGGGCCGCGTCTATCTCGCGGGAGACGCCGCGCATCTCACGCCGCCTTTCGCCGGGCAGGGGATGAACAGCGGCCTGCGCGACGCTTACAATCTCTCCTGGAAGCTTGCGGCTGTGACGCGAGGCACGCTCGGTCCCGGCCTGCTGGCGAGCTACGAACCGGAGCGGCGCGATCACGTCTGGGCCATGATCGAATTCGCGCTCAACATCGGGCGCGTCCTGGCGCCGCCGAATGCGCTCGCCGCCTGGGCGATCGAGCAAAGCTTCCGCGCGCTGTCGCTGTATCCAAAGGCGCGCGACTACATCGCGCAGATGAAGTTCAAGCCGCCGCCGCGCTTCGCCAAGGGGTTCATCGTGCCGGACGGCGAAAACGCGCGCCGCACTTTAGTCGGGCGGATGTTCCCGCAGCCGCGTGTGCGCACGGCGGACGGCCGCGACGTGCTGCTCGACGAGGCGCTCGGCCCGGGCTTTGCGCTGCTGGTTCGTGGCCCGCGCGCCGAACTTGCATTGCCCACGCTCAACACCGCGCCCTTCGCCGCGCTCGCCGCGCGTATCGTCCTGATGCGCCCCGAAGGCGGCGCGCGCGACGCCCCGCCGGGCATCACCGTCGTCCACGACGTCGGACCGCCCAGCCCGCGTATCGCGGAATTATCCGATCACATCATCCTGCTGCGCCCGGATCGTTATGTGGCGGCGTGCATGGCGGTAGATGAGTTGGAGGCGGGTGGCGCCAAGATCGGCAAGCTGATTGCGGGGACGTTCACCGGCTGAGTGTCGGTACGCATCGCCTTTGTTTTTGTCGTCCCCGCGAAGGCGGGGACCCATACGCCGCAGTCTCTCGATAAGCTGCGGAGTATGCGTCCCGGGCCTCGCAAGTGCTCGCCCGGGACGACAAGAACCTCACTCCGCCGCGGCGCTCTTGCCGATCGCCGCATTCACCCGCGGCATCACTTCTTCCGCCATCAACTGCATCGAGCGGCGCGAGAGCTTCTCGTCAACCCAGTCCATGCCGGCATAGACCAGTTCGCCGAAATCGCCGATCTCCTCACGCAACGCCAGGATACGGTCCACCACCTTGTTCACCGTGCCATGGATCACGCAGTGATCCATGACGAAGTCGTGCGTGACCTCCTCGTCCGGCTGCTCCTTGTGGCTCTTGAACACATAGAGCCGGTTGCCGCGCTTCATCTTCCCGCGCATCTGGTCGAAGTAGAACCGGTAGGGGCTGTTGGCGTCCTCGCGGCCATAGGCCAGCGCCGTCTTGTCGTCGTCGGCGACGAAGATCGTGCGCGCCACGCGCCAGTCGGCGACCTTCGCCTTCTGCCCGACCTCGGCCTTGCCCTTGGCGTAGTTCTCCCAATGCGATCTCATGTGCTTCGACAGCAGGAAGTTCGCCGACAACGGATGGAAGTCGCGCTTGCCCATCAGCACGACGCCTGGCGAAAACGGCGCCACCACGGTGCCCACGATCTCCGGCCGCGGCTTCTGGAAGGGCTTCGCCATATAGCCCACGCCGAGATCGAGCGCCTGGGTGCGCGAGGTCGAGACCTTGAAGCGGTTGTTGGGAAAGTCGATGTCGTAAGGCGGATCGCGCTCCCAGATCGCCAGGATTACGTCGATCGCTTCGGCGAAAATCTTGTTGCGGTCCTCGTCCAGCAGCCCCAGCACCTCGGCGTCCGAGGTCAGTGCGCCCGGGCTCACGCCCATGATGAAGCGCCCCTGCGCCATGTGGTCGAACATCGCCGTGTTGGCGGCGATCACCACGGGATGGATCTGCGAGAGGTTGGTGGTGCCGGTAGCGAGCTTGATCGTCTTGGTCGCGTGGATCAGCGTCGCGTGGAACAGCATGCTGTTGGTGACGGTCTCGCACGCGTCGGTCAGATGCTCGCCGATGAAGGCATCGTAGAAGCCGAGCTGGTCGGCCAGAATGATCGCCTCGCGATCCTCGCGCAGCGTCTCGGCCCACGCCCGTTCCATGGGATGCACCGGCATGGTGAAGTAGCCCAACCGCATCGTTTTCTCCGCTATTGACGTCTTTGATGGGCAGCAAACTAACCGACCGCGCGCGCAGATGCAGCATATCTTCGGTTGAGCCAATGCCCGGGGTCTCGGCTAGCATCGCTTTTGACGAGACGAAAGAACGGGGAGAGGGAACTAAGCCGCCACGCGCTTGAGAAATCCCTCGACCTCGCGGCGCAATTCCACCGCGGCCGCTTCCACCGCCTGTGACGCCGTGAGCACGCTCTCAGCTGACGTGCGCGTCTCGACGGCGGCGCCCGCTACCTCGTCGAGCACGGTCACCACCAGCTTGGCGCCGCCGGCGGCGCTCGCGACGTTCTGCGAAATCTCGCCGGTTGCTGCGCTCTGCTCTTCAACCGAGGACGCCACCGCGGTCGCGTAGCTGTCGATCTCCTGCATGCGCCCCGCGATGCGGCCGATGGCGCCGACCGCGCCGGTGGTCGCCGCCTGCACCGCCATGATCAGGCTGGCGATATCTTCTGTCGCTTTCGCGGTCTGCACGGCCAGCGATTTCACCTCCGCCGCCACCACGGCGAAGCCCTTGCCCGCCTCGCCCGCGCGCGCCGCCTCGATGGTGGCATTGAGCGCGAGCAAATTGGTCTGCCCGGCGATGGCGCGGATCAGTTTGATCACGTCGCCGATCTTCTGCGCCGCTTGTGCCAACGTGGCGATCTGCCGGTTGGTGCCCTGCGCCTCGTCCACGGCGGCGCGCACGATATCGGTGGTGCGCGCAAGCTGCCGGCCGATCTCGCCGATCGAGCTCGCCAGTTCGTCGGCGGCGATGGCGGCGGTCTCGACGTTCAGCGAGGCCTCGTTCGACGCCGTCACCGCGCCCTCTGCGCTCTTGGCGGTCTTGCCCGAGTTGCCCAACAGCGTGGCGGCGGTCGTGCGCATCGCTATGGCGCCGTCGGCCACTATGTGCAGATGATCCTCGACGCGCTGGCGGAAGGCGAGGATTGCCTGCTCGATCATTGTGCGCCGCCCCTGCTGCTCCTGCATGGTGACGCGCTCGCGCGCGGCGTCGCGCCGTTCGGTGATGTCCTCGTGCGTCGCGACCCAGCCGCCGCCGGCCATCGGCCGGTTGATGACACAGATCAAGCGTCCGTCGCCGGAGGTCACCTCGGTCGTGGTGGCCTGATCTTGCGCCAGCGAGGCCTTGAGATTGCTGCGATAGACCTCGATCTCGATCGGCAGGGTCTTGGTGGCGCGCCGATATTCGAGCAGGCTGGTCAGCGTGACGCCCGGCTTCGCCACGTCTCCGGGGATGTGGTACAGATCGAGATAGCGCTGGTTGCACAGCACCAGCCGCTCGTTGCGGTCGAACATGCACAGGCCCTGCGACATATTGTTGACCGCGACGCGCATGCGCCGATTGTGCAGACGCAGCTTGCGCGCCAGCACGAGGCCGGTGGTCGCCATCGCCAGTATCGCTGCGACAATGCCGAGGACGTTCACGGTGAGCGCGCTTGGCGCGGCGCGGAGCCAGGCCTCCACCGGCACGATATAAATGAGAAGCAGAACGCTGACGGCAAAACTGATGCCGCCCGCAAGCGCGACAATCAGCCACTCGCGCGTGGAGGAATCCTTGGCCATGTGCACATCCCGGTCGGCCGATAAGTTATTTCCCAAGCGGTTGTTGTGCGGTTAATTACAACGGTACGGTATGGTTAAGACGCGCTTAACGTCCCGCGCCCGGGCTGGTATTGCCGGCCGCAACCCTTAGACTTCCTCGTCCTTTTCCCGCCGGGAGTGCCCCATGAGCCCAACGACTGCCGTTCGCCAGGCTGTCCCGTCCACCTGGACCGGCCGCATCGAGGATGACGCCCTGCTGCGCGGCGCCGGCCTGTTCGGCGACGACACCAAGCCCGCGGGCACGCTGGCCGCATATTTCGTGCGCTCGCCGCACGCTTTCGCCAAGATCAAGAGCATCGACACCACGGCGGCGAAGTCCGCGCCCGGCGTGGTCGCGGTGTTCACCGCGGCCGATCTCGCCGAGGCGCATTATCATTCGATCTCGCATCCGCATCCGATTCCTGGCCGCGGCGGCAAAGTCGCGGCCTCGCCGCACCGGCCCTCGCTTGCCGAGACGCGCGTGATGCATGTGGGCGAGCCGGTCGCCATGGTGGTCGCGTCGAGCGCCGCCGCCGCGCAGGACGCCGCCGAGAAGGTCGTGGTCGATTACGAGGCGCTCACGCCCGTCACCGATGCGCGCGAAGCCCTCAAGGCCAGCGCGCCGCAGCTTTGGGACGAAGCGCCGGGCAATCTCGGCTTCGACTGGACCGCGCCGCCGGATCCCGACGGCAAGAAGAAGGCCGCGCTCGACCGCGCCTTTGCCGAAGCCGCGCATGTGGTGCGCGTCGAGCTCGTCAATCAGCGCGTGATGGTGGCTTCTCTGGAGCCGCGCACGGCGACCGCCGGCTACGACGCCGAGAACAAGCAATACACGCTACGCTGCGGCACTCAAGGGTTCGCCAGCCTGCGCACACAGGTGTGCGAGGCGATGGGCATCAAGCCCGATGAGTTGCGCATTGTCACCGACGATGTCGGCGGCGCCTTCGGCATGAAGGGCTGGCTCTATCCCGAATACGTGCCGATGCTGCACGCCGCGCGCACGCTCGGCCGGCCGCTGCATTGGGTTTCGACGCGCGCCGAGTCCTTCGTCACCGACAATCACGGCCGCGACTCGGTCTGGACCGTCGAGCTCGCGCTCAACAAGCGCGGCCGCTTCCTCGCGCTGCGCGTGGACGGTATCGGCAATGTCGGCGCTTACTTTACCGGCATCGCGCATTTCATCGTCACGCTGCACGTGTCCGGCTGCTTGCCGACGGTCTACGACATTCCGCTGGCGCAGGTGAATTCGCGCTGCGTCTTCACCAACACGTTGCCGACCGGGCCCTATCGCGGCGCCGGCCGTCCCGAGGCGAGTTATCTGCTGGAGCGCGTCATCGATGCCGCCGCCGACCAGACCGGCATTGATGCGGCTGAGCTGCGCCGGCGCAATCTCATCAAGCCGGAGCAGATGCCTTACACCACCGCCTTCGGCAACAATTACGACAGCGGCGATTTCCCCGCGGTGTTCGAGCGCGCGCTGACGCTCGCCGACTACGACGGCTTCGCCGCGCGCAAGAAAGCCGCGAAGAAGGCCGGTAAGCTGCGGGGCCTCGGGCTCGGCTGCTATCTCGAGATCTCCGGTGCATTCCCTGAAGAAGC
>DATDMA010000056.1:0-7830 GCA_036519015.1 Pseudolabrys sp.
GCCTCGTCGAGCGAACGCGCTTTCCGGTATGCGAATGGTGCCGGCTTCACGGATTCTCCAATGCTGTCGTCTTATTGTGGCGGGGAATGCGCAGGGTGGCAATGCGACGCCGAGGCGTGACATATTGCGCAGCAATATCGATCATTCCAGAAATCGCCGCGCGCGTATAACCTCGGGTGCGGTGGTTTAGCGGACAAGGGGTGTTTATGGCCGGAGAATTTCAGGACAAAGTCGTGGTGGTGAGCGGCGGCAGCCGCGGCATCGGCCGCGCAATTGCGGTGGCCTTTGCGCGCGAGGGCGCCCAGACGGTGCTGGCGGCGGCAAACGCTGCCAATCTTGCCGAGGGCGCCAAAGCGGTCGCCGCGGCGGGCGGCCCAGAGGCCATGATCGTGGCAGCCGATCTTCGCACGCTGGAAGGGTGCGAGCAGGTCTTTGCCAAGGTCAAAGAGCGCTTCGGTCGCTGCGACGTGCTGGTCAACAATGCCGGCGCGACGCGCGGCGGCAAATTCCTCGAACTTCCCGATGATGCCTGGATCGACGGCTTTGCGTTGAAATTCTTCGGCGCCGTGCGGCTGACGCGGCTGTTCTGGCCATTGCTCAAACAGTCGCACGGCAGCGTCGTCAACATCATCGGCGCGGCTGCGCGCACGCCGGGTCCCGATTTCCTCATCGGCGGGTCGGTCAATGCGGCCTTCGCCAATTTCGCCAAAGGGCTGGCGACGATCGGGAATCGCGATGACGTTAACGTGAACGTCATTCATCCGGGCATGATCGAGACCGATCGCGTCGTGCAACTGTTTGAGCAGTTCGGCAAGGCCAACAACATGACGCCGGAACAGGCGCGCAAGGACAATCTGGCCAAGAGCGGGGCGCGCCGCATCGGCCAGCCCGAGGATGTTGCAGAACTCGCTGTGTTTCTCGCAGGGCCACAAGCGCGGCACATTCAGGGCGCCGCGATTATGGTCGATGGTGGGACAACGACCGGACTTTACTAGGGTTTGTTCTACTTGCGTTGCCACTTGCTCCGCTCATTCCCGCGCAAGCGGGAATCCAGTCTGGGTCCCCGCTTTCGCGGGGACGAGCGGATGATTGTGCACGGCAGACGCTAACTCGCCGCCGTAAGCCGCTTCACGATGTCGATCGCGCGGCGCAGCAACGTCATCGAGGCTTCCTGCGTGCGGAACGCGGCGTGCGAGGTCAGCGTCACGTTTGGCGTCTGCGCCAGCGGATGATCGGCCTTCAGCGGCTCGGCGCGGAACACGTCGAGTCCGGCATGGCGGATATGTCCGCTCTTGAGTGCGCCGAGCAGCGCCGCCTCGTCCACCAGCACCCCGCGCGCGGTGTTGACGAGGATCACGCCCGGCTTCATGCGCGCGATCCGCGCCGCATCGAGGAACCCGCGCGTCTCGTCGTTGAGGACCAGATTGAGCGACACGACATCGGACGTCGCCAGCAGCGTGTCGAGATCGACCAGCCGCACGCCCGCGTCCTCATGCCGCGTGCGGTTATAGACGATCACCTCCATGCCGAGGCCCTTGGCCATGCGTGCAACTTCGCGGCCGATGCCGCCAAGGCCGATCACACCCAGCGTCTTGCCGAAAAGCTGCACGCCCTCCTGCGGCGTCCATTTGCCGCCGCGCACCTCGCGGTCCATGCGCGCCACGTCACGAGCCGCCGCGAACATCAGCGCAATCGTGTGCTCTGCCACTGCGGTGTCGCCATAGCCCTTGATGATGTGCACCGTGATGCCGCGGTCCTTCAGTTCGGCGATGTTCATATAGCTCGCAGCGCCGGTGCCGAGGAAGACGATGTGCTTGAGCGTGCTGCACTGCGCCACCAGTTCGGTCGGCATGTAGGAGTGGTCGTCGAGCGCGATGTCATAGCCGTCGATCACGCGCGGCAACTCCGCGCCGACGCGGTCCGTGCGATTGACATGGATGTCCGGATCGTCGGGGCGGATGACTTTGGCCCATACGGGGGCGAGTTGATCGTTGCAGTCAAGGAAAATGGATTTCATGGGGACTTTATTGTTCGGGAGCGACGCCTGTGAATATCACTTCGTTCGAAAAGTTTCACCTCGCCACAATGGGCTGCGCCGCCAGCGCCGGCTCGCGCACATTCGCGCCGACGTAGCACGAGCCTTCCTCGAACCACGACTTCGGCGCCGGGTGGCCCCACAGCGTCTGCCGCTGCGGATCGCGTAGCGACCAGCGCAAAGGCTTCAGGTCGGGATCGACGGTGAGATAGTCCGAGGTGAAAAGCTCGATGCGGTGTCCGTCGGGATCGCGGATGTAGAGGAAGAAGGCGTTGGAGATGCCGTGCCGGCCCGGCCCGCGCTCCATGTTGGGGAGGAAGCCGGACGAGGCCATCACGTCGCAGATGTGCAGGATGTCGAGCGCGCCCGCGGTCCAGACGCCGATATGGTGCAGCCGGGGACCTGCGCCATTGGTGAAGGCGAGGTCGTGCACATTGCCTTTGCGGTGCATCCAAACCGCCCACAGCTTGCCGTCCGGGTCATCGGTCTCGGTATACTCGGTCAGCTTGAATCCGATGTCGTTATAGAAGTCGTAGGAGGCCTGCACATCCGGCGTGAAGCAATTGATGTGGTCGATGCGCTGGATGCGCGCGCCGCGATATTCCGCGTAGTTGCGGATCATGCACTCGCTCTGGTCCATGCGCGCATAGAAGTCGATCGGCATGCCGACGGAATCGACGGTGCGCAGCGTGCGCCCCTGATAGGGCACTTCCGGGAACGAGGTCGGCAGCCCCTTGCGTGCGAAATAGAAGGCGGCGCGGTCGAGATCCTCTTCGCTGGCCAGCTTGAAGCCGATCGCCTGCACACAAGGGGCGTCCGCCGTGCTCAGCACGATCGAGTGGTGGTTGCGCTCCTCGACGCCACGCAGATAGAGCGCGTCCTTGTGCGCGTCGGTGACGAGATAGCCGAGGCAATCGACATAGAAGGCGCGCGACTTCGCCAGATCACGTGCCCCGAATTCCACGTGGCTCGCGCGCACGACATTGAATGGCGGATTGTGGTTCGGCGGCCGGACCGGCATGATTCTCCCCTACGCCGCGCTCTTCGCCTGCTCGCGCAGCGTATTGCGGCGAAAGGTCATTTCGGGGTCGATTTCGTGCACCTCGACGGTCATGGCGATCGGGTGCTTTGGGTACACCGGCACCAGCCGTCTGTCGGCGGCGGCCAGCAGCGCCTGGCCGAGCGCCTTGCGCTGTTCGACCGAGCGGCCGCGCCGCAACCGCGCTACGATGTGGACAAACCCATTCGCGGGATTGCCGTCGGCAACGCGGGCGTGCTCGCGTCTGACGGCGCGGGTGCGGATACCGACGAGTTCCGCCACCGCGCTGTCGATGGCGGCCTGGTGCAGGTCGGCGACCAGCCCGGCGACGTCGAGCGTGTCTTCGAGATTGGCGGAGTATTCGGCAATGATGTGTGGCATGGGCACCCTGGCGTTGACGGCCCCCGCCAGTGAGGAATACATGCAGCGGGCGCCGCTCTCATTCAAGCATAGCGCCGAACCGCCGACGACTCCATTCCGCCCGCGGCGGGCGCGACGCGAGGACATCCCATGAAACTGGCAAGCTACAGGGTGCGTGGGCGGGAGAGCTTCGGCGCGGTCGTGGGCGAGGGCGTGGTCGATCTCAAGCTGCGGCTCGGGCCGCGCTACGAGACAGCGCTCGACCTGTTCCGCGACGGCGCGCTCGACAAGGCGCGCGAGGCGGCGCGGGGCGTCCGGGCGGACTATCGGGCGCATGAGGTGGAGTGGCTGCCGCCACTCTTGGCGCCGGAGAAGATCCTCTGCATCGGCATCAACTACGCCAACCGCAACGCCGACTACGGCGACCAGGACATCCCGCAATATCCAAGCATGTTCTACAGGGCGCCGAACTCGCTGGTCGGTCACTTGCAGCCGATCGTGCTGCCGCGCGAATCCGAGCAGCTCGACTACGAAGGCGAGATCGCGCTCGTGATCGGCCGCGCCGGCCGCCGCATCCCGCACGAGAATGCGCTCGAGCACGTCGCCGGCGTCACGCTGTGCAACGAAGGCACCATCCGCGACTGGATCAGGCACGGCAAGTTCAACGTCACCCAGGGCAAGAACTGGGATGCCACCGGCAGCATCGGTCCGTGGATCGCGCTCACCGACGAGGTTGATCTATCGAAGCCGCTGCACATCACGGTGAAGGTCAACGGCGAGGTCACCCAGGACGACACCACCGCGAGCATGATCAAGTCCTTCGCCGACCTGATCGCCTATGTGAGCACCTTCATGACGCTCAAGCCCGGCGACGTCATCGTCACCGGCACGCCGGTGAAGCTCGGTCCGCGCACCGATCCGCCCACTTGGCTGAAGGCCGGCGATACGATCGAGATCGAATGTCCTGAGATCGGCGTGCTGCGCAATACCGTCACGGCGGAGCAATGAGCACACCGGCCAAGGCTGCGTGTGTCATTGCCTGGCCGGCCGGGCATTCGCGCTCTCCGCTGATCCACAATTACTGGATCAAGCAGCATAAGCTCGACGCGGAATACCGGCGTGAGGCGGTGCCGCCCGAGCAGTTCCCTGAGTTTGTGAAGGGCCTGCGTGCGCACGGCTATGTCGGTGCCAACGTCACGGTGCCGCACAAGGAGGCGGCGCTCGCGCTGTCCTCGCCGGACGATCGCGCGCGCGGGGTCGGCGCCGCCAACACGCTCTGGTACGACGACGGCGCTTTGCGTTCGACCAACACCGATGTCGAAGGCTTTCTCGCCAATCTCGACAGCGCGACGCCGGGCTGGGATCGCGGCTTGGAGACGGCGGTGGTGCTCGGAGCTGGCGGCGCCGCGCGCGCCGTGGTCTACGCGCTGCTCGCGCGCGAGGCCGGCCGCGTTTATGTGGTCAACCGCACGCCGGAGCGCGCGAAGGCGCTACAAAAGCAGTTCGGTTCGCGTGTGCGCGCGGTCGGCTGGGACGAGACAACCGGTCTGCTCGGCGGCGCGGGACTGCTGGTCAATACCACCACGCTCGGCATGACCGGCCAGCCGCCGCTGGAGATCAATCTGCGGTGCCCTGCATCGTTGGTCGTCGCTGATCTGGTCTACGATCCGCTGGTCACGCCGCTGCTGGCGGCCGCGAAGGCGCGCGGCCTGCGTGCGGCCGACGGGCTCGGCATGCTGCTGCATCAGGCGGTTCGCGGCTTTGAACTCTGGTTCGGCGTGCGGCCCGAGGTGACGGCGGAGTTGCGCGCGCTGGTCGAGGCCGATCTTGTCGGTCACGCTCAGGCAAGCAAAGCTCAAGAAAACGTGACGGCGCCATCGCAGAAACCACCGCGGAATAAGAAGCGGGGTGAGGGGTTCTCTGCCTGAATGGTCAGGCGCTCAGGGAGGCCCTCATGCCGATGCGATTCATGATGCTGCGCGCGCTCGCCGCGGCGACAATGGCATGTCTGGTTGGCGGAACTATCGCATTTGCGCAGCAAGCGCCGCGTATTCGCGGTGAGATCGAGACCGTCGACGGCGCTACGCTGTCGCTCAAGACGCGCGACGGCAACACCATGGCCGTGAAGGTCGCCGATGACGCGCGCGTATCGGCGCTGGTGAAAGCCTCGCTCGCCGACATCAAGTCCGACAGCTTCATCGGCGTCGCCGGGATGCCGCAATCCGACGGCAGCATCGAGGCGTTTTCGATCCACATCTTCCTGCCGGCCCAGCGCGGCGTGGTGCCGGACCGGCATGGTCCCTGGGACGCGCGTCCTGGCAGCACCATGACCAATGCCTATGTCGAGAGCGCGGTGCAGGAAAAGGACGCCAATACGCTGATGGTGAAATACAAGGACGGCGAGAAGAAGATTCTCGTCACGCCGCAGACGGTGATCTCCGCGGTGGCGCCGGGCGACAAGAGCGAGTTGAAGGCCGGCACCCCGATCATCATCATGGGCTCGGAGAAGGCGGCGGATGGAACGGTTCTGGCGAAGACGCTTTATATCGGACGCAACGTGCGACCGGCGATGTGACGGCTTTGGCCTGCGTGTAGTGTGAAGAGTTTTGAGAGGGGCGGCGCAACATGAAGGAATGTAAGAACAATGATGCGTTTCGTCCTCGGGGCCGTCTGTGCCCTTACAGTCGCCGTCGCTTCGGCTTCGGCGCAACAATCGAACCTGCGCGTGCGCGGCACGATCGAGCAGGTTGACGGCCCACTTCTCACCATCAAGTCGCGCGCGGGCGAAACGCTCAAGGTCAAGCTCATAGGCGATGCGAAAGTCGCCGCGGTGGTGAAGGCGCAGCTCTCCGACATCAAGCCGGGGACCTTCGTCGGCGCGACGGCCGTGCCGGAAAAGGGCGACCGCTGGCAGGCGACAGAAGTGCACATCTTCCCGGAGTCGATGCGCGGCACCGGCGAGGGCGATCGCGCCTATGACGCCGCGCCGAAGAGCACCATGACCAACGGTACGGTCGGCGCTGTCGCCGGCGGCAAGAGCACGATGGGCGGCGCGGTGACCAACGCGAGCGGGACGATGCTCACGCTCGACTTCCAAGGCGGAAAAAAGATTGTCGATGTGACGCCCGATACGAAGGTCGTGGGTCTGGTGCCCGGCAACACCGGCGATCTCAAGCCCGGCGCGGCAATCATGATCCCGACGGCGACGCGCCAGGCGGATGGCACGCTTGCCGCCGCGCGCGTCAATGTCGGCCGCGACGGAGTCGCGCCGCCGATGTGAGGACTTCACCTCTCCCCGCATTGCGGGGAGAGGTCGGCGCCCGGGATACGCCCGTTACCCACTTCTCCTAGTCGGTGCGTGCGCCGAGCCGCGCGCCGTCACATCGAGATCGGCGGCAAGCTCCGGCATCTCGCGCATGAGCTTCACCAGCCGGCTCTCGCGCCCGCCTTGCGCGCGCGCCTCACGCATTTCCTCGATCGGCCGGCGCACTTCGTCGCAGCGCGCGAGGCTGTCGATGTCCGCGCCATGCTCGGCGAGCTGCGCCAGCAGTGCGGTCAAGTCCTCGAGCTCCTCGGCGACCACGTGGATGACGCCCGATTCCGACTGCACGCGGCCGCTCACTGCGATGTAGCGCGCGCCGAGCACGATCGGACGCGCGCGCTCGAACACCTTCGGCCAGACGATCGCGTTCGCGACCGCGCTCTCGTCCTCGATGGTCATGAACACCACGCCCTTGGCCGAGCCCGGCCGCTGCCGGCAGGTGACGAGGCCGGAGATGCGCACGCGCGCGCCGGAGGCGATGGTGCGCAGCGTCTCGTTGCGCAGGATGCCGCGCTTTGCGAGATCTGCGCGCAGGAATTGCGCCGGATGCGCGCGCAGCGACAGGCGCAGGAAGCGATAGTCGTTCACGACTTCCTCGCCGATCGGCATCGGCGGCAGGCGCACTTCGGGCTCGCGGAGGTTGTCATCGTCCGCGAAAGCGGACGATCCAGTACTCACTGAGGCTGCGCCATTGGATGCCCCACTTGCGCGGGGCATGACAGCAGGAGTTTGGGACGCACTTACAAACAGCGGCAGATCATCATCGCGATCCCCGACCCGGCCGAGCGCCTTCGCGGCCCACAGCGCGTCGCGCCGCGTCAGCCCGAGCGAGCCGAAGGCATCGGCATCGGCCAGTCGCTCCAGCACGCGCGGGCCAAGGCCGGTGCGCAGCCACACATCGCGCACGGAGTCGTAGGAGCTTTTTCTCTCCCCATGCACTGACTGCTCCCTCCCCCCTTGTGGGGGAGGGTTGGGGAGGGGGGTAGCAATAAGCGCGAGCATCTGTGGCTTACCCCCCTCCCGACCGCCTTCGCTGTCGCTTCGGCGGTCGACCTCCCCCGCAAGGGGGGAGGT
>DATDMA010000057.1:0-26519 GCA_036519015.1 Pseudolabrys sp.
TGCAAGGACGCCTGCCGATCCGCGTCGAGCTGAAGGCGCTCACCCGCGACGATTTCCGCCGCATCCTCACCGAGCCCGAGGCCTCGCTGATCAAGCAATACGTGGCGCTGCTGGCGACCGAGGGCATGACGCTGGATTTCACCGAGGATTCCATCGACGCCATCGCCGACATCGCGGTGGCGGTGAATGCCAGTGTCGAGAATATCGGGGCCCGCCGATTGCAGACCGTCATGGAGCGCGTGCTCGACGACGTGTCCTTCACCGCTCCCGACCGGTCCGGCGAGACCGTGAAAATCGACGCGGCGTTCGTGGAGAAGCACATCGGCGATCTGGCCAAGAACGCCGACCTCAGCCGGTTTATCCTGTGACGGCCTGATCGAGCGGCTCGATCCGTCATCGTGAGGTGGGCGCCGAAGGGGGCCTCGAAGGAGGGCGGGTCAGGATCGATCAGAGATCGCTAATCAATTGAGTTATTTAGCTTATCGTTAATTACAGTAACTAATTGTGATACATGCCCTTTCCCGCCCGGCAGTGGCGTCCACGCGCTTCGCGTGACAAATTGAGGTTTACACGCAGGTGTAAAGCCGCAATGAATATTTGACTGAGGAGCGCAGGTCCCATGTCCACGGATCTCCGGGGCAATGCGGCGGCCGATGCCGGTGAGCTGACCCCAGGCGACCATCTCCGGGCGGAAATCGAGCGGCTCGGCCTCGACCAGGTCGCGGTCAGCGCCGCCACCGGCGTGTCGCGGCAATCGATCAACAACATCGTCAACGGGCGTCAGCCGATCTCGCGCGCCATGGCGGCGAAGCTCGGCCGTCTCACCGGCCACAGTTCGGACTACTGGCTACGCTGCGCCTTCCCGCCCGTGACGCTCAACGGTACGCGCGCCAAATCGGTGAAGGCCGCACCCAATGCCGCCCGCCCGCTCGGCGTCGGCATTCTGGTCAACCACCAGATCGTGCGCGCGGTGAAAGACGGCGTCATCGGCGTCGATCCCTTCGACGAAGCCAACGTGCAGATGGCGTCGATCGATCTCACGCTCGACGATTTCGTCATCAACGGCGACGGCGACAAGATCGACATCAGCGACGGCCAGAGCTTCGTGCTCAAAGGCGGGCGCGCGGTCAATGTCAGCACCAAGGAATGGGTCGAATTCCCGCAGGACTACATCGGCCGCGTCGGCGCCATGGCGAGCCTCGCCGGCCTTGGCATCATGACCTCGCACGGCTTCCAGATTGACCCCGGTTTCAAAGGCAATCTGCAATTCTGCATCTTCAATGCCGGGCTCAAGGATTTCGAACTGCGCGGCGGCGCTTCCATCATCAGCGTCGAGATCATGCCGCTCAGCGCCACGCCGGCCTACGACGAAAGCGCGGCGCGCCATCTCGTCGAGGCGCGCGACCGCGACCGGATCGCGACCATCTTTCGCAACGATGTTTGCGACCGGCTGATCCGCGATGCGATCCGCCGCCGCGTGCAGATCGAAGTCGGCAATGACGGCGCCAAGGCCCGGCTGTCCGATCTGGGCATCGAGATCCTGGATGCCTCGGCGGACGCGGCGCTCGACGATACGGTGCAGGGCGCACTGAACGGATTGCAGACGCTGCGCGCCAAGCCCGGTGCCGCGCGCGAGGACCGCGAGAAATACACGAGCTTCTTCGGCGACATCGCCGAGCGGCTTTATCTCACCGGCGAGCAGGCGCGCCGGGCGCTCGCTTCCCTCGGCCTGCCGATCGGCACGGAGGACACGCTGGTGGCGACGCTGCGCGACGGCGCCGATGCTGTCGTGCCGCTGCCGACGAAGTCGGCCCGGGTCAGCCTTCGCCACCTCGCTCGCCAATTGCGCGAGGATCCGCTCGATCTGATCCTGCTGCTGGTCGGCGCGCGCGCCTACCGAACCGCGGCGAAATGACCCCTGCACGCGGTTCGCGCGCCTCGCGTGATAAACACGAGATAAAAAAAATTTGACAGCAACTCTTGCGCGCGTATCCTTCCGGTTGCGGGGGACATTGGGCAAAAACCTTTGCCAAGCCCGCCGTGTCAGGAGGCGACCATGGGAAATTCGGCAAGGAAGGGGACGTCCGGGCCAATCCGGCCCGTTCAAGGGGGCAGCCCATTGCAGGACGATCCACACGATGCGATCGGGCTGGAGTTACTTGGACTCTGGCTTGGCCTCGCGCGCCTGGAGCAGAGGCTTCACAACGACCACGGCACCGTGAGGCCGCGCAGGCAGCCATCGGTCAGAGGACTGAGACGTAAAGCGGCGTGATGATCGCGGCCGCCGCGGCGCATGCGGCCGTCGCGGCGGCCAATCTCACTTTTTCGGTTTGTGATTGACCCCGGGCTCGGTGACGGAAACCGGGTCCGAGGCTGGAAATGTATCTTCCAGACCCTCCTCGAGCTCCCGGTCGAGCGCTTCCTTGTCCGTTTTATCCTGCTTTTCCTGTTTGCCGGATTTCGGCTTGTCGGATGCTGGATGGCGCGACATTTGAAGCTCCTCTTCTGTGTGCCGCCAAATCTCTATCCGCGCGAGCGCCGCACCCGCACATAGAGCGCGCCCTCGCCTCCATGCGTGAGGTGCGCATCCTCGAAGCCGATCACAAGGTCGCGGAATTCCGGCAGCGCCAGCCAGTGCGGCACCTGCCGCTTGAGCACACCGCGCTCGCCATGGAGTTCGCCGCGCCCGCCTTTGCCGGTGATCACCAGCACCAGCCGCGCATCGCGCGCATGCGCCGTGCGGAGGAAGCGCAGCAGCGCGCTATGCGCCTCCGCTTGCGTGAGCCCGTGCAAATCGAGGCGCGCGTCGATCCCCTCTTTGCCGCGCGCGACGCGCTGCTTCATGCGCCGGCCGAGCGGCGCGGGCATCGGAGATGCAGGTTTGGGCGGCGGCGCGGGCTTCTGCGGAGCAGGAGCAGCGATCGGCGCGGGCCTGGCCGCGCGCGCCGGAGCGCGCGGTGGCGCAATGGCCGCGGCGTCGTGCTCGGCGATCGCTGCCGGCGGCTCGCGCAGCGGTGCGATCGACTGGGTGACAGTCGTCCACAAGACGCGTTCTTCATAGGAGAGAACGCGGCGCCGGTTGCCGTCGCGGGGGCTCATGATGTCAGGGACGCGCCATGTCAGGGACGAGCCTTGGCCGACACGGCTTCGCCGATCCCACCCGGCCGCGGCTTCGGCAACGGAATATCCGACGGCGGCGCGCCGTCGCCCTTCACCGACACATCGCGCGGCACCAGCATCACAAACTGCCCGTATTGCTTGATGCGGCCGGCGATGCTGCCGATCCCTTCGCCGTGGCCGAAATAGATGTCGGCGCGCGCCGCGCCGACGATCGCCGAGCCGGTGTCCTGCGCGATCATGAGATGCTGGAATTTCGTCTCCGGCTTTTCGCTCTCGATCGGCAGCGCGGCATCGACCCAGATCGGCGTGCCATAGACATGGATCGACTTGTCGACCGCAAGCGAGCGCCAGGGCGTCAGCGGCACGCCTTGCGCGCCGATGCACTCCTCGTGCGCGGCAAGCGGCGTCTCGGTGAAGAACACGAAAGAGCGGTTCTTGCGGCGCAGTTCCTTGCCCTCGTCGGGATTGGCTTCCATCCAATCGCGGATCTTGTCCATCGACATCTCTTCTTTGGAAATGATGCCGCGGTCGATAAGCGCCCTGCCGACAGGCGTGTATTTCATCCCGTTGCTGGCGATGTAGTTGAGCCGCAACAGCTTGCCGTCGTCGAGCTTCACGCGCGTCGAGCCCTGGATCTGCGCGAAGAAAGCGTCGACCGGGTTTTTCACCCAGCAGATTTCCAAGCCTTTGCCGTCGAGCGCGCCATCCTCGATCTTGCTGCGGTCGAACTGGGCAAACACCTTGCTGCGCCCGGTGAGCTTCGCCGGTATTTTGTAGATCGGCACGTTGTAGTCGGCCGTCTTGACGCGCGAGCCATCCACTTCGGTCTCATAGTAGCCGGTGAAGAAGCCGTCGGTCTGGCCGGGCGGGGCGATACGCACCGGCTTGAAATTCTCCTCAAAGAAAGTGCGCGCCTGCTCGCCCCCGAGCGGGCCCGCGCTGCGCGCGCGTTCGCACACCGTGAACAGCGCGCCATAGACCGGTCGCGCTTTGCGCATGGCCTTGGTGCCGTTGAGGATGGCGCCGCAACTCTTGAGGAACGAGCCGTAAGCGGCGGCGTGGTCGTCGTCCTTCCAGCCGGCCAGCGCGTCGAAGGTAACCGGCTCGGCCTGGGCCTTGCGGAGTTTCAGGGGGATGTCATGCGGCTCGGCCTTGGCGCCGGAAGCGAAAATTGAAAGCGCGAGAGCCGTACAGATCGCCGCCATGCCGGGTCGCGGGCGAAACCCGCGACCATCGTCCGTCAAATGGAGAGAGCGGCCCCCCGCCATGCGCTCATTGCCCAGCTTCTGTGGCGACCAGTTTCCAGTTTGGATCGCGCGACGAGAGGTCGCGGGCGAAAGTCCACACATCGGTGACGTCGGTCACCTTGTCGGCGCTGCCGTCGATGACATTGCCGTTCTTGTCGCGCGTCGTTGAAATCAGCTTCGAGGAGAAGCGCACCGTGAGCTGTGCGTTGCGGCCACGCGCCTCGGCCGCGGTGATCTCGGCATTGTCGAGCGAGACAAAACGGGTCTCCGCCTTCTCACCGCGCTTCTCGCGAGCCGTGATGGCGCTGTCGAAGCCGTCATACACGTCGCGCGACAGCAGATTCTTCAGCGGCCGGCGGTCGCCGTCGGCAAAAGCCGTGACGATCATCTCGTAGGCCGCGCGCGCGCCGGTGAGGAAGTGCTTGGCATCGAAGGCGTCGTCCCCCGCGGCGATCGCGTCGAGGCCGGCGGCCACCGGCGAACCGGGTTCCGCGAAGCCCTTCCAGCGGGCGCCGGGCTCGGCCACTTCCACCGCCTCGACGGGCTTCGGAGCAGCCGCGTCCGCATTGCGGTTGGGCAGCGCCACAACTTTGTCCGTCGTGGCCGGCCGTGCCGGCTCCCGGGCGGAATAAGGATCGTAAGGCGGGCGCTCACGCCCGGTGCGCTGACCGAGCACGCTACGCAATCGCAGGAAAATGAACACTGCGAGGGCAAGGAAAATGATGGTGTAGATGTCGAACACGTCTCGCATGCTTTCGGCTAACCGCGGCAGGCCGGCCCGTCCGGTCGTCGGGCCCGGCACCGTTGAACGGCGTGACGGCGGGGCCCACCGTACCTATCTATGCAGACGGCCGCCCCGTTCCATAGGCGTTGCGCCGATCGGCGCAATTGTGCCTCGCAAACTAAAGATTAGACGATTGAGGTCCATACGCCAACATCGCCGCGTGATCATCCTTTGGCGTTAGGTCTCGAAAAAGGGGGTACCGGCCCAATATTTCGTCAAGACTCGGTGCCCGAATGAGAAAACACCTATGAATGTGGCAAAATGGGTATTGCTGAGCGTCCTGGTGCTGCCCCTGGTAGAATTGGCGGTATTCGTTGCCGTCGCCGCTGAGATTGGGCTCGGCTGGGCACTGCTGCTCATCGTGGCCACCTCTTTCGCCGGCCTGACGATCCTGCGCCGCGCCGGCGGCAACCACATCGCTCGCGCCCGCGTCGCCATGACGCAAGGCAGTTTTTCGGCCTTGCAGGTCGACGGCACCGGCGGCCTTGTGCTGCTCGCCGGATTTCTCCTGCTGGTTCCAGGATTTATTACGGACGTCGTGGCGCTCGTGCTGCTCGTCGCGCCGCTGCGGCGCGCGCTGGTCGCAGCTTTCGGCCCGCGCAGGCCGGCCACACGGCCCGATGGCGTGGTCGATCTCGAACCGGAGCAGTGGCACCGCGTCCCCGACCCGGCTTTGGCCGACCGCCGTAAGGATGATCGCGAGCATTAGCGCGCGCGTTCTTGTTCGGCCACCGACCCTATGTTAGCCAACCGCCGCTCGCGTTGCGCCTGATCCCGAAAAAATACTCATCCCCGAAAGCGTTTAGGAGCTTGCATGTCGACGACCAATGGCGGCCCGTCACCGGATACCGCGCCGCAGCTTTCGGTGGTGGCGCAGTACATCAAGGACTTCTCGTTCGAGAATCCCAACGCGCCGCAATCGCTCGCCTCCAGCCAGGAACAGCCGCAGATCGGCATCCAGATCAACGTCAACGCCACGCCGCTGTCGGACACCGACATCGAGGTGGTTTTGAAGCTCGACGGCCGCGCGGACAGCGCCGGCAGTGTGCTGTTCAGCTTCGAGCTGGAATTCGCCGGCATCTTCCGCCTGCGCAATATCCCGCAGGACGCGTTGAACATGATGGTGCTGATCGAGTGCCCGCGCCTGCTGTTCCCGTTTGCGCGCGAGATCGTCGCCACCACCGTGCGCAATGGCGGCTTCCCGCCGCTGCTGCTCGATCCGGTGGATTTCGCCGCGCTCTATCGTCAGAAGATGGCGCAGGTGCAGCCGGGCCAAATTCCGGTGGCGTGAAAGCTTGGCGTAGCGTCCGCGACTATAGCGATTGACTCTCGTTGTCATGGCCGGGCTCGTCCCGGCCATCTCGCTTAGGAGGGCAGTGTGCGTCCCTAAGCGGGATCGCCGGGTCAAGCCCGGCGATGACAACCGAACCAATAGTTCTTTAACCTTATTAATTTACCACGCTTTTTTTTAACGGCGCTCGAGTCGAGACAGCCTTGCCTCACCCATACGGCCCTCTCCGAAAAATCATCGATGTCGGGCTTTTGACGCTTCTATCTGTGGGCGCGCTGTTCGCCGGAGCGCGCGCGGAGCTGGTGCCGCGCGATCCGGCGCAAGGCGTCGCGGTCGTATTCGCGCCCTGGACGGAGGCTCCACGAACGCTATCGCAAGCGGTCGGCGCGGGCGGCCGCTTCGTGCGCTTTGGCGGTTTGCCCTTCATCGCCGTCGTTATTCCCGACGACGCCAACTATCCGCGCCGCATGTTCGACGCAGGCGCTTGGCTCGTCGTCGATCCGCAAGCGCTGGCGGCATGTGCGACCGCGCTCTCACTGGTGGCGCCAAGCTCATGAGAAGCCTCGATATGTTCCAACGGACTGTCGCGCGCGCCCTGACCGGCCTTGCGATCACGCACGTTCCGATTCTCGCTTTGATCGCATGGGCTCTGGAGCGGCAGGTCTCCTCGGTCGTGGCCGTTGCGGCTGCGCTTGCGGCGGCGCCGCTTGCAGCCCTGCTGCTGCACCGGCCACTGATGGTCACTGCATTCGCGGTCGTCGTCGCCTTGGTCGGACAGACCTCGCTGCTGGTCTTCATTTGCGAAGGCCATCCTTGGCAAGTCGAGACCCACTTCTATTACTTCGCCGTGCTGGCGATGCTGTCCGGTTTTTGCGAATGGAGCGTGCTCCTGGCCGGCGCCGGACTCATCGCCGTGCATCATTTGATCTTGAATGCAGTGTTGCCTTCAGCGATCTATCCCGGCGGCAGCAATTACCTGCGCGTCAGCCTGCACGCGGCAGTCGTCGTGGTCGAGACCGTGATGCTGACCGTTATCGGCCACGCCATCCGTTCGGCCTTCGCGCAAGCCCACGACGCGCACGGCGTGGCAGAGGCCGCGGCGGCCGAGCTCAAGCGCGCCGCCACCATGCGCGAGGAGACGCTCGCGTCGACGACCATCCGCGCCGATCGGATGAGCGATCTGCTCGACCGTTTCCAGCGTGAGATCGCCGAGTCCACCGAGATCCTGCATTCGGCCGCGCAAAATCTTCAGTCGCATGCGGATGGTCTCGACAAGACGGCCGCCCACGCCAATGCACAGTCGATGACCGCCGCGGCCGCATCCGCAGAAACGGCGAACCAGGTGCAATCGGCCGCCGCCGCCGGCGAAGAACTGGCAATCACGATTGCCGAAGTCGGCTCGAATGCCACCCGGTCATCCGAGCTCGCGGCTGGCGCGGTCGGCAAGGCTGCAAAGACCAGCGCGGCCATCGACGAGCTCGCAGCTGTCGCGCGCGAGATCGGCAAGGTCACCGAACTGATCAACGCCATCGCCGGGCAGACCAATCTGCTTGCGCTCAACGCAACAATCGAAGCCGCGCGCGCGGGCGAGGCCGGGCGCGGATTTTCCGTTGTGGCGCAGGAGGTGAAGGCGCTCGCCGGTCAAACCGCCAAGGCCACCCAGGAGATCGGCCAGCGCATCGCCGCGATGCAGATCGCGACCGGCCGCTCGGTCGAGGCAATCCAGGGGATCTCCGCAACGATCCGCGAACTGAACCAATTTTCGGCCCGCATTGCGGAGGCGATGGAGCAGCAGTCGGAAGCGGCACGCGAAATCGCCGATAACGTCAATGCCGCGGCGGGAAGCGTCGACCAGATCGGAGGCTCGATCATCCAGATCGAAAACGTCGCCGACCAGGCGGCGCGCTCGGCCGCCAAACTAAGTGAGGCCGCGACCGGGGTCACTCAGCAGACGAAACGAATTCGCGAGCGCGCGCAAATGCTGACCGAGGAAATCCGCGCGATCCCGGTTTAGAGCCTTACGTCAATTCAAGAAGCGCTTTTACCGACGTAATTTGTCCAAAGCGCATTCTCGCCAAGCGTCGCGATGAACTCGCGGTGCGCGGCGCGTTCAGCGTCGCTGATGCGCGGCACGAGTGCTTCGGGCCGCGGCCGCACGATGATGGCGCCGTCGCTGTTGGTCACGCGCTGGCCGCCGTCATCGGCGAGGCCGAGCTGCGCCTGCCGTCCGCCGATCAGTTCGAGATAGACCTCGGCGAGGATCTCCGCGTCGAGCAACGCGCCGTGCTTGGTGCGGCGCGAATTGTCGATGCCGTAGCGCCCGCAGAGCGCGTCGAGATTGTAGGGCCCGGCTGAATGCTTGCGGCGCGCGAGCGCCAGCGTATCGACCAGCCGCTCGCGCGCGATCAGCGTGCGCTCGACGCGCTTGAGTTCGGCGCAGAGAAACGTGTGGTCGAAGCCGGCATTGTGGATCACCAGCGGCGTGTCGTCGCCGATGAAGGCGAGGAAGTCGTCCACGACCTCGTGGAAACGCTTGTGGCCCTTGAGGAACTCGGCCGACAGCCCGTGGATAGCGAAGGCCTCGGCCGGCATGTCGCGGTCGGGATTGAGATAGGCGTGGAAGGTCGCGCCGGTCGGGATGCGGTTGAGCAGCTCGACGCAGCCGACCTCGACCAGGCGATGGCCCTGGTTCGGATCCAGCCCGGTGGTTTCAGTGTCGAGGACGATTTCGCGCATATCGTATGTCTTGTCGTATTTTTCGGCGGCTAATGCTTCCGATTCGCCATTGTAGCGACCCGGCGCAGAATTTCACGCACCTGCTCGTGCGCCGCCTCGTAGCCTTGCGATGTATCCACCACGAAATCCGCGCGGCGGCGCTTTTCCGCGTCCGGCATCTGCCGGGCCAGCATGACGGCGAACTTCGCCTCGCTCATGCCGGGGCGCTCGAAGACACGCGCCCGCTGGATCTCCGCCGGCGCGGAGACGACCACCACCGCATGGCACCGCTTGTCGCCGCCGGTCTCGTATAGCAGCGGGATATCGAGCACCGCTACTTTGGCGCCGCTCTTTTCCGCCTCAGCAAGGAATTTGTCGCGCGCGAGCGCGACCAGCGGATGCACGATCCCTTCCAGCGTCTTGATCGCCTCCCCATCGCCGAACACGCGTTTGCCGAGCGTGTCGCGATCGACCTTGCCGGCGCTTGTCGTGCCCGGAAACGCCGCCTCGATCAGCGGCGTCGCTTCACCCTCATAGAGCCGATGCACCACGGCATCGGCATCGTGCACAGGCACGCCCTCGTCGGCGAAGAACTTCGCCGTGGTGGACTTTCCCATACCGACCGATCCGGTGAGGCCAAGGATGAACATGTATTCTCTCTTGTCCCGGGCGCGGCGCAGCGCGTAAGCGGTGCGCTGCAGACCCGGGACCCCGCTTGCTTTCTTTAACCGGGGTCCCGGGTCTGCGTCGCAACATTGCATGTTGCGCCGCGCCCGGAACACGCATCACTTCACCCATCCACAAATCCATTCTCTCGCAGAAACGCGAGCAGCGGCAGCAGCGGCAGACCGAGGATGGTGAAATAATCACCCTCGACGCGCTCGAACAGATGGATGCCGATGCCTTCGAGTTGATAGCCGCCGACGCTCGCCAGCGCCGTGTCCCCCGCCATGTCGAGGTAGTCACTCAGGAACCGGTCGGAGAAATCGCGCATCGTCAGCCGCGCGGTATCGCAGAATTCAAACAGCACCTTGCCGTCGCGCACCAGCGCCAGTGCCGAGTGCAATTCATGCGTCCGCCCGCGCAGCGCGCGCAATTGTTCGCTTGCCGCCGCGCGATGCGCCGGTTTGGAGAAGCGCTGCGCGCCGAGCGCCAACGTCTGGTCGGCGCCGAGCACGATATGGCCGGGCGCGGACGCTGCCACCGCGTCCGCCTTGGCGCGCGCGAGCACACGCGCGGCGGCCTCCGCGTCGGCAACGTACGCCGCCGCCTCGACCGCGCGCTCATCGATGTGCGCCGGCCGAATACCGAAGCGCAGTCCGGCCGCCGCCAGAATCTTGCCGCGGATGTCGCTTTTCGACGCGAGCACCAGCGGCTGACGGTCAAGCCAAAGCGGCATGAAGTTCCTTTCGTATGCCCCCTGCGGGAAGGGGATTAGGAAATCGGCTGGCGTCGCCGCTCGCTCAAAAGCCGCATCACGGCCGCGGCGGTTTCCTCGATCGATCGGCGCGTGACGTCGATCGTGGGCCAGCTTCGCTTGGCGCACAGCCGGCGGGAGAAGGAAATCTCCTCCGCCACCGCCGTCTTGTCGATGTACTGGTCGTCGTCGCGGTGCGCGTTCAGCCCGAGCAGCCGGTTTTCGCGGATCTGCACGATGCGCTCCGGGCTCGCATAAAGCCCGACCACCAGCGGCCGTGTCAGCTTCTCGACTTGCGGCGCCAGCGGCACGCCCGGCACCAGCGGCACGTTGCCCGTCTTCACCCCGCGGTTGGCGAGATAGATCGAGGTCGGCGTCTTCGAGGTGCGCGAGACACCGATCAGCACCACGTCGGCCTCCTCGAGGCCGTCCACGTGCTGCCCGTCATCATGCATCATGCTGTAGTTGAGCGCATCGATGCGCTGGAAGTACTCGGCGTTAAGCACGTGCTGCGCGCCGGCCCGGTGGATCGTCTCCGCGCCGAGATAAGACTGGAACAGCCGCAGGATCGGCCCCAGCACCGACATGCAAGGCAGGCCGAGCTCGCGGCACTTGTCCTCGAGCGATTGGATGAGGTCTTCTTCGAGCAGCGTGTAGAGCACCAGGCCCGGCGACTCGGTAATCTCGGCCAGGCAGTGGTCGAGCTGTTTCTTTGACCGCACCATCGGGTAGAGATGCTCGACCGGCGCAACATTCGCGTACTGCGCCGCGGCGGCGCGGGCGACCGTGATCAGAGTCTCGCCGGTCGCGTCGGACACTAAATGGAGATGAAAGTAGCCCGTGTCAGGCATCTGGATACGCACCGGATGAAATGTGGACAGCTGTGGAGGAGGACATGGTTGGAACCCCGAGGCAAGCCGTGCGTTCGCAGTCATCCAGTTTTCGTCCACATGCCTGCCTCCGGGACGCGCCCTAGGGACAATTTCCGAGGCGATGCCGCCATGTGGACAGCGCCCTGGGGACAGATGGGGAAAGGTGCAAGAAAACCCGATAAAAGCCCCTGTATCATTGTGGACGGCGAAAGCCTGGATAGCGTGCGAATCTGAAATCCGAAGTCCGCCCGGTGGACAGACTGTTGACCGGCAGGCATGAGTCAAATCAACGGTCTAATAACCACTACAATTAAGATTCTAAGAGTCTTTATGACGGAAACCGGATCCGCCGTGCCTGTGGGGAAGAAGCTGGTCAGCGTGCTGGAGGGTGACCGGCAGGCCGTGCCGCCAGTCTGGCTCATGCGGCAGGCGGGACGCTATTTGCCGGAGTATCGCGCGCTGCGCGAAAAGGCCGGGGGGTTCCTCGACCTCTGTTTCAATCCCGAGCTCGCCGCCGAGGTCACGCTCCAGCCGGTGCGGCGCTTCGGCTTCGACGCGGCGATTTTGTTCTCCGACATCCTGGTGGTGCCGCTTGCGCTCGGGCGTAAGGTGGAATTCCTTGCCGGCGAGGGACCGAAGCTCGAGCCGCTGACCGATGCCGTCGGACTTGCGAGCCTCAACAAGAGCATCGATCAAACTATCGTGGCTCCGGTCTACGAGACCGTGCGGCGGGTGAAGGCCTCGCTTGATGAGCAGACAACGCTGATCGGTTTCTGCGGCGCGCCGTGGACCGTCGCGACCTACATGATCGCCGGCGAAGGTACGCCCGACCAGGCGCCGGCCCGCATGTTCGCCTATCGCGATCCCGACACGTTCGCGAAGCTGATCGATACGCTCACCCAGGCCTCGATCGAGTATCTGGTGGGCCAGCTCAAGGCCGGCGCTGACTGCGTGCAGATTTTCGACACCTGGGCCGGCGTGCTGCCGCAGGCCGAGTTCGAGCGCTGGTCCACGGTGCCGACCAATAAGATCGTCGCCGGGGTGCGCGACCAGGTTCCCGGCGCCAAGATCATCGGCTTTCCGCGCGGCGCAGGGGCCAAGCTCTGGCGCTATGTGAAGGACACCGGCGTCGACGCCGTCGGTCTCGATTGGACTCAGGGGCTCGTCTACGCCCGCGACCACATCCAGACGCTCAAGCCGGTACAGGGCAATGTCGATCCGCTCGCGCTGCTTGCCGGCGGCCCCGCGCTCGATCGCGAGGTGGACGAGGTGATCGAGGCGTTCGGCGGTGGGCCGTTCATCTTCAACCTCGGCCACGGCATCCTGCCGCAAACCCCGATCGCCCATGTCGAGCGGATGCTGAAGCGGGTGCGGAGATAGCCTTCTTATCCCTCCCCCGAAGGGCGAGGGTGGCGAGCCATAAGCGCGTTTACGCGCGTCTTCGACGCGCTATGGCGGGCCGGGTGGGGCATCGGCTGTCATCCTTCGAGGCGCGCAAGAGCGCGCACCTCAGGATGACGGTCTTGCGCTGGTGCGCGTTCACGTCATCCTGAGGTGCGAGGCCGAAGGCCGAGCGTCGAAGGATGACGTGGCACTGCGGAGAAATGAATGTACCTCTGGCTCAAAGCCCTGCACGTCATCGCCGTCATCTCCTGGATGGCGGGGATGCTCTATCTGCCGCGGCTGTTCGTCTATCACGCCGCCTCTGAGCCGGGCTCCACACAGGCTGAGACCTTCAAGGTGATGGAGGCCCGGCTCCTGAAATTCATCATGACTCCGGCCATGATCGTCACCTGGATCGCCGGCATCGCGCTGGTCGTCCTGGGACAATGGGTCGGCGCCGGCTGGTTCCACGCCAAGCTAGCGCTAGTGCTGGTGCTGACCGTGATGCACGGCCTGTTGAGCCACTGGGTGACCGAATTCAGCTACGAGCGCAACAAGCACAGCCAGAAATTCTATCGCATCATCAATGAGATACCCACCGTCCTGCTGATCTTGATCGTCATTCTGGCGGTGGTGAAGCCGTTTTAATCCACAGGGCCGTGGCCTCCGCGTTCATCAAAATTACACAGGTCTCGCGAGTGCCTCTTGCGTAAAATCGCGGCTCAACTTATCTTCATCAAATCCCACCGAACGCAGGCGGATGCAGTCGCGTTCCGGCACCGACCCGTTCGGACCGGTTGCAGCATCGGGCCCCGGGACTTCCCTAAGCGCGCCCCCAGTCAATCCAGACCTGCGAATTCAATCTCTGTTTAGTCGGCGTCAGCCTTCCCCCTTTTTCCCGACGCCGCCGCTCTCTACTCCACAGGACCTACGCCCCTATGCGGGAAATGAAGCTTCAGGACCTCAAGTCCAAGACTCCAGCCGAACTCCTTGCCTTCGCCGAAGAGCACCAGGTCGAGAACGCTAGCACCCTGCGTAAGCAGGAGCTGATGTTCGCGATCCTCAAGCAGCTCGCGACGCAGGAGATCGACATCATCGGCGAAGGCGTCGTCGAAGTCCTCTCCGATGGCTTCGGCTTCCTCCGGTCGCCCGAATCGAACTACCTCTCCGGCCCCGACGACATTTACGTCTCGCCCTCGCAGATCCGCCGTTTCGGCCTGCGCACCGGCGACACGGTCGAAGGCCACATCCGCTCGCCCAAGGAAGGCGAGCGTTACTTCGCCCTGCTCAAGGTCAACACGATCAATTTCGAGGACCCCGAGAAGGCGCGGCACAAGATCAACTTCGATAACCTGACGCCGCTCTATCCTGACGAGCGGCTCAAGATGGAACACGAGGACCCGACCAAGAAGGATCTCTCGGCCCGGGTCATCGACATCGTCGCTCCGATCGGCAAGGGCCAACGCGCCCTGATCGTGTCGCCGCCGCGTACCGGCAAGACCGTGCTGCTCCAAAATATTGCGCACGCGATCACCGCCAACCATCCCGAGTGCTACCTGATCGTGCTGCTCATTGACGAGCGGCCGGAGGAAGTCACCGACATGCAGCGCTCGGTGAAGGGCGAGGTCGTGTCCTCGACATTCGACGAGCCGGCCTCGCGCCACGTGCAGGTTGCCGAAATGGTGATCGAGAAGGCCAAGCGCCTGGTCGAGCACCAGCGCGACGTGGTGATCCTCCTCGACTCGATCACCCGCCTCGGCCGCGCCTACAACACCGTCGTTCCCTCCTCCGGCAAAGTGCTCACCGGCGGCGTCGACGCAAACGCCCTTCAGCGGCCGAAGCGGTTTTTCGGCGCCGCGCGCAACATCGAGGAAGGCGGCTCGCTCACCATCATCGCCACCGCGTTGATCGATACCGGCAGCCGAATGGACGAAGTCATCTTCGAAGAGTTCAAGGGCACGGGTAACTCCGAGCTCATCCTCGACCGCAAGGTGGCCGACAAGCGCACGTTCCCGGCGATCGACATCACCCGATCCGGCACGCGTAAGGAAGAGCTGCTCACCGAAGCGCCGGTGCTCAAGAAGATGTACGTCCTGCGCCGCATCCTCAATCCGATGGGCACCATGGACGCCATCGACTTCCTGCTCGACAAGCTGCGCAATACCAAGAGCAACGCGGACTTCTTCGAGTCGATGAACACCTAAACTCTGCGACTTAAGCAGAGCCACTTGACTGTCATGGCCGGGCGAAAGCCCGGCCATTTTGTTGGCGCCAACAGAGCAGCCCTCATCCTGAGGAGCGTCGCGAAGCGACGCGTCTCGAAGGACGAGGGCGTGTATTCGCGTGCCATGGCCGGCCTCTCCTTCGAGACGCCCGCCTCGCTCGCGCTTCGGCGCGGCTCCTCAGGATGAGGCCGGAGCGAGGCGGACAGGTGTGAAAGCACGCGCCCAAACTTTAAGCGTATTTGCCCTTATTTCATGCGGTCTTTTCGCGGTTGCGAAAGGATTTCGAAACCATATTCTGGCGAATTGGAACGCGCACTTTTCCCCCGCGAGCCAGCATGCCTGAGCCCAGCCGCCCTCGATTGCCGCGACCGGCGCTGTGGATCGCCATCCCCGTCTTCGGCCTCGCCGTCATCGTCGTCGCCGTGCTCACCGCCTGGCCGTCGACGTGGCTCGCGCTCGGCGTCGGCGCATTGGGCGCGCTTGCGATCGGCTGCTTCGCCGAGCACCGGCTTGCGCGCATCATTGCCTCCATCGGCGCGATCGCCGGCGGCGACCGCTACACCACCCTGCCCGAGCTGATCGGCGACGGCGCTCTGCGCGCTTTCGCACCGACGGCGGAGAGCATCCGCGGCGCACTGCTCCAGGCCGACACGCTTGCCGTCGATCAGCGCCGCCACGAGACCGAAGCCCGCCTGCATCATGCCGGCCGGCTGTTCTTCACCGGCAATTTCCGCCGCGCCGTCGACGAGGTGGTGAACGCCTTCACCAGCGCCGGCGAGCGCATCCGCGGCACCGCCGCGGATCTCGCGCAGACCAACAGGCTGATGGCGCAGCAGGTGAGGGAATCGGCCGATGCCGCGGCCCAGGCCGCCGAGGACGTGGCGGGCGTCGCCGCCGCGGCGCGTGACGTGCAGGCGCTGGCGATCAATTCCGGCCGTCAGGTCGAGGAGGCCCGCGCCGCCAACAAGCGCACGGTGACCGAGCTTGCCCGCGCCGACGAGACCATGCGCAACCTCGGCCTCGCGGCCGGCCGCATCGAGCAGGTCATCAAGCTGATCCAGGCGATCGCCAAGCAGACCTCGCTGCTGGCGCTCAACGCCACCATCGAAGCCGCTCGCGCCGGCGAATCCGGACGCGGTTTCGCCGTGGTCGCCGCCGAGGTGAAGGACCTGTCCCACCGCACCGAGATCGCGACCAAGGAAATCAGCGCGCAGATCCACGACATCCAGCACGCGGTGAACGAAACCGCCGAGGCCATTGTCGCGGTGGACCGCAGCGTCGCCGCCATGGGCCAGGTGAACGAGACCGTCACCGAGCTGATGGAGCAGCAGATCGCGCAGCTCGACCTGATCGGCACCGAGGCGATGAAGGTTGCTTCCACGGTGAGCGAAGCGCTGCCTGGCATCAAGAGCGTGGTCACCGACGTCACGCTCGCCGGCGATGCCGTGCTCACCACCGCCGACGACCTCATCACCCGCGCGCAATCGCTCACGGCACATGTGAGCCGCTATTTCTCCGATTTGGACCACGGCTCGATCAAGGTCGGCATCCTGCATTCGCTCTCGGGCACGCTCACCACCAGCGAGCGGCCGTTGCAGCAGATCATCGTCATGATGATCGAGAAGCTGAACCGCGCCGGCGGCCTGCTCGGCCGTCCGGTGGAAGCGGCGATCATGGATCCGCGCTCCGACATTGAGGCCTATGCGGCGCAAGCCGAGACGTTGCTGCGCGAGCACCAGGTCGCCGCCATCTTCGGCTGCTGGACCTCGGCCTCGCGCAAGCGCGTGCTGCCGGTGCTGTCGAAATACGATGGCCTGCTGTTTTATCCGAGCCAGTACGAAGGCGAAGAGCAGTCGCCGCACGTCGTCTACACCGGCGCAACGCCGGCGCAGCAGGCGCTACCCGCCGTGGATCACCTGCTCGGCCTCGGCCGCCGCCGTTTCTTCCTGTTCGGCACCGATTACGTCTATCCGCGCACCACCAACGCCATCATCCGCAATTATTTGCGCACGCGCGGCATCGCCGACGACGCGGTGGACGAGCTCTATGTGCCGTTCGGTGAAAAGGCGTTCGCTGAAACCGTGCATCGCATCCGCAAGTTCGCCGGGCGCGACGGCGCTATCGTCGCCACGCTTTCGGGCGATTCCAATGTGCACTTCTTCCGCGAACGCGCGCGCCAGGGGCTCGATGCCGACATTTTGCCGGTAATGAGCCTGTCGTTAGGCGAAGCCGAATTGCCCGCGCTGGCCGAGCGCAAGCTGATCGGCCACATGGTGGCGTGGAATTATTTGCACAGACTTGACACGAAGGAGAACCGCACTTTCATCGGCGAGTGGCGCGACTTCGTCGGCGACCCGCAAGCCACCACCAACGATCCCATGGAAGCCTGCTGGATCGGCTTCCAGCTCTGGGCGCAGGCGGTGGCGGCCGCCGGCACGACCGATGTGAAAGCCGTGCGCCGCGCGCTGGCCCGCCGCTCGATCCGCGCGCCGTCCGGCTTCGACGTGAGGTTCGACACCGAAACCCAGCACCTGCACAAGCCGGCGATCGTCGGCCGCTTCGACGAGAACAATGTCATCGAGCCGGTGTGGATCAGCGGCGGCCTGCTCGCGCCCGAACCCTGGAGCCGCTGGCTGGCGAAGAACGCGGAGCGGCCGGCGGTTGCACTGAAGAAGGCGAGTTAGCCGCGCTTACCCCTTCCCTGCAGGGGAGGGATAGCAGCAAATGCCGGATCCGGCATGCAGACCGCGTCCTGGTCGTTGCCGAGCGCCTTCTTGCAATCGCTGGCGCTGGAATAACCGCAGGTGACTTCCGCGCCGGCTTTGTCGTGGAAGCCGCACCATTCCGAGGTGCCGTCAGGTGAGGTCGATGCGGCGGGCGCTGCGAGCGCCGCAACGGCCGTCAAGCCCAGTATCAGCGCGCCGCCGGCGAGCCAAGTCGCAAATCGCATGGCGATTCTCCGAATCGCCGCCCCGCTGATTTGGTGGAAGCCGATTGTGGCGATTGTCCGCCGATGATCAGGCGCCTCGCATGGCTGTGATCACCGCAAGGATGTCTTCGATGTCCGTCACCGGCAACGAACAGCGCTCACCGACGCAGATGAAGGCCGCGGTGCCGGACGTGGCCTTGAGCTTCTCCTGCGCCGGATGGTTAGCCGGCACGTCCAAAGGTGAAGCGGCGCGCAACACGATGCGGTCGACGAAGGGCAATTTGAGCGCCGCCTGTGCGAAGCGCTCGGCGTCCGGCCCGGTGGTGACGATCTCGGCCGCGCGCAGGCGCAGGTCGAGCGCGTTGAGCAGCGCCATGTGGCCGAACAGATTGCGGCCCACGCTCGCCAGCGTGGCTCCGAACAGCAGGTCGGACTTCGCCCGCCATTCTTCGTCGCCGGAGAGCACGGCGAGGCGCACCAGGTTCTGCGCAGCGACCGAATTGGCATTGGGGACGGCATCGTCCTGCGTCGAATGCGGGCGCAGCAACAGGTCGTCCGCGTCGTCCGCGGTGAGATAATAAGAGCCGGTGTCGGGATCGGCGTATTGGGCCTCGAGCGCGCGCTGCCAGCCGAGCGCCTGGGTGAAATAGGAGCGCTCGCCGGTCGCCTCGTAAAGCGCCAGCGCGGCGCGGATCATGGCGGCGAAGTCGGACGCGACGCCTGGAAACAGCAGTCTGCCGTCGCGCCAGGAATGGCCGAACCGGTCACCTTTGGTCATCGCCTGGGCGATGAAATCGAAGGCGCGCTTGGCCATCGCCAGCCAGTCCGGTTCGTCGAGGACGATGCCGGCATTCACCAGCGCCGCGATCATCAGGCCATTCCAGTCGGCCAGCACTTTGTCGTCGAGCCCGGGCCGCACGCGGCTTGCACGCGCCTCGAGCAGGATGTCGCGCAGCGCCTTGAGCCGCGCCTCCTCGGCCGGACCGCGCTCGACCGATTGCAAGCGATTGAGGATGTTGTGGCCCTCGAAATTGCCGTCGTCGCTCACGTCGTAATGGTGGGCGAAGAACTCGCCGGCGTCGGGCCCGAGCAGCTCGATGATCTCGTTCTTCGACCAGACGTAGAACTTGCCCTCCTCGCCTTCCGAATCGGCGTCGAGCGAGGCGGCGAAGGCGCCCTCCTTCGTGGTCATCTCGCGCTTGAGCCACTGAACCGTCTCGCGCGCACGCTGCGCGAACAGCGGATTGCCGCTGCGCTGATACGCCAAAGCGAGCAACTCCAGGAGTTGCGCATTGTCGTAGAGCATCTTCTCGAAATGCGGCACCAGCCATTTCTCGTCGACCGAATAGCGCGAGTAGCCGCCGCCAAGATGGTCGTAGATGCCGCCCTCGCTCATGCGTTCGAGTGAGTGCTCCACCGTCTCGAAGAAACGCGCGTCGCCGCTACGCAATCCCGCACGCCAGAGCATTTCGAGCATGGCCGGCTGGGGAAATTTCGGTGCGCCGCGCAGGCCGCCGTGCACGACGTCGAACATATTGCCGAGCTGCTGCGCGGCGCCGTCGAGCTCCTTGGGCCCGATGGTGATGAGGCCCTCCGGGCGCGCCCTGTCAGCGAGCCGTGCAAGAAGCGCCGCGCGGTTCTGCTCGATCTTGGTCGGCTCTTCACGAAAGAGCCGCGCCACCTCGTTGAGCACATCGACAAAGGCCGCGCGGCCGTAGCGCGACTCCTTCGGGAAATAGGTGCCGCCCCAAACCGGCTCGCCCTCCGGCGTCAGGAACATCGTCATCGGCCAGCCGCCCTGCTCGCCGAGCAGATGCAGCGCGTTCATGTAGATCTGGTCGATGTCCGGCCGCTCCTCGCGGTCGACCTTGATGTTGACGAACAGCCTGTTCATCACCTGCGCGGTCGCCTCGTCCTCGAAGGACTCGTGCGCCATCACGTGGCACCAGTGGCAGGCCGCGTAGCCGACCGAGAGCAGGATCGGCCGGTTCGAGCGCTTCGCCTCCGCCAATGCGTCGGGCCCCCACTGCCACCAATCCACCGGATTGTGCTTATGCTGCAGCAGATAGGGCGACGTCGCCTGGGCGAGTCGGTTTTCGTGCGCGGTGGTTTGGTGTGCTGACATGAGTTCAGCGTAGCGCGGATCGCTGCGTTCGTCATTCCGCGCGCGGCGCGCGAACCCGGAATCCGGATACAACCTCTACCCACTTTGATCCGCCTGCGGACCATTGACGCGCGCGTGCCGCGCTCCGGCGGAATTCTGCTCAGCGAAAATGCGTAGCGTTCGGTTGTGAACATACGTGCCGCGATCTCTCTTCCCTCTCCCCTGGGGAAGGGAGGAAGCAAGTTCACCTTTGACTCGTTCGCGCCCCTTGCGTCACGCGCCAGATCGTGTTGCCCACGTCATCCGCCACCAGCAGCGCGCCGTCCTTGCCAATGGTCACGCCCACCGGACGGCCTTGCGCCTTGTCGTTGGTGGAGAGGAAGCCGGTGAGCACATCGACCGGCTCGCCCGACGGCTTGCCATCGGCGAACGGCACGAACACGACCTTATAGCCGCTGTGCGGCTCGCGGTTCCACGAGCCGTGCTCGCCGATGAAGGCGCCATTGGCGAAGCGGTTGCCCAATTTAACCGTGTTGCCCTGATCGTCCTTTGCGAAGGTCATGCCGAGCGGGGCCACGTGATTGCCGAGCGCGTAATCCGGCATGATCGCCTTCGCCACCATGCTCGGATTTGCCGGCACCCGACTATCCACGTGCTGGCCCCAGTAGCTGAATGGCCAGCCGTAGAACGCGCCCTCCTTCACTGAGATCAGATAGTCCGGCACCAAGTCGCTGCCGAGTTCGTCGCGCTCGTTCACCACGGTCCAGAGCTGTCCGGTCTGCGGCTCGAAGCCCATGCCGTTGGGATTGCGCATGCCGGACGCGAACACGCGCGCCTGCGTCTTCAGATCGATCTCCAGAATGTCGGCGCGCATCTTTTCGGCGTCGAGGCCGTTCTCGGCCGCGTTGCTGTTTGAGCCCACGGTTGCGTAGAGCTTGGTGCCATCTTTGCTGGCGATGATGTTCTTGGTCCAGTGGTGGTTGATCGTGCCCGCCGGCAGATCGGCCACCTTTTCGCCTGGCTCGGTGATCTCGGTCTGGCCCTCCTGATAATGGAAGCGCACCACCGCATCGCTGTTGGCGACGAAGAGGTCGTTGCCGATCAGCGCCATGCCGAACGGCGAATAGAGGTTTTTCAAGAAATCCGTGTGGGTCTCGGCGATGCCGTCATGATTGGCATCGCGCAGCAGCACGATGCGATCCGGACTTTTTACGCCGGCACCGGCCCAGGATTGTACCGCCCGAGCAAGCCAGGCTTTGATGCCTCTGCTGTCGTCGGGACGCTGCGGTCCATTGCTCTCGGCCACCAGGACGTCGCCGTTGGGCAAAACGTATAGCCAGCGCGGATGGTTGAGTTGCGTGGCGAAGGCTTCGACCGCGAGCCCTTGTGCGCCCTTCGGCTGAGCGCCCGCGGACCAGCCTTCCTCCGGCGCGATGTTCACCGTTGGGAAGAAAGACGTGTTCGGCTGCGGCAGGGTCGGCGAAGGGCCGGTCGACGCTTGCGGCGGGAGTTTGGATTGGTCGTTGCAGCCGCCCAGGATTAGCGCAAGCGATGCCGCGAATAGAATGAATGGTGTGCGCATGGATGTCCGCCTTGCAACGCGCGAAACTTGCCGTGCAATGCAGGACTGTCCGCGCTGCCCTCAACAACCGGGCGAGCGAAATCGTTCCTTATTATTAAGCGCCGCAAGTCAGATAAGCCCGCACGCGGTAACAAGCCCGGCGATGACAACCGGAAAGGTTACGGCAAAATCGCGAAGGCCCGTGCCGGAAATCCCAAGCCCTTCTTCACCTTCGGCCAGGTCACCACGATCAGCGCGCCTTTCGCCGGCACCTTGTCGAGATTGGCCATCACCTCGATCTGGTAATGCCCGTGCTGCAGCAGATAGGTCTCCGATTCCATCTTGTCGGTGGTGTCGGTATCCATCGCCTCATGCCCGGTCGCTGTCACGCCGCGCTGCTCGTAGAGGAACTTAATTGTCTCGAACGCCCAGGCCGGAAACGGTGAGCGCTTGAAGCGCTCGGGGTCCGCGTCCCAGTCCTTGTACATATCGGTGCGCAGCGCGACGAACGCGCCGTGCGGAATGCGCCCGTGCTTCTTCTCCCACGCCATCAGGTCGGCGACGGAGAAGGCGTGGTTCGGGTCCTTGTTGAGATAGGGCGTGTCGTCGAGCACGATCAGCGGCAGGATCATCTGCTTGAGCGGGATCTCGTCCATGGTGATGCCGTTCTCGGCGAAATGCGCCGGCGGATCGACATGCGTGCCGTATTGCCCGACCATCTCGTAAAAGGTGGCGTGGAAGCCATCCTCCTTGATCGTATAGGGCCGCTTGGTCTTGGGATCCGCCGCCGGCGACATCTTCGCCTGGCCGAAGCTCGACCACACCGGCGTCTCCGGCCCGAAGCTGTGCGTGAGATCGACAGGGGCTAAGCCCGCCAGAGCACTGGTCTGCCGGGCCGGCGATTTACCCTTTGTCAACGACGGATAAAAATAGACGGTGTGCCCTAAACGCCTGTTAAGCGCGTCCCGCTTTTCTGGGCCGAGGACGGGAACGCTCATGCAAAGCGATGTCAGGGTTTACAGTCTGCCGCGTTGGCGCATCACCCGCTGGCTGGGCGATGCAGGCCCCGGCGTGCCCGACGACATCCGTGCGGCCCTTATTGGCGGGCTGTTCGGAACGTTGCCGGTCTTTGCTGCCGGCGTGTTCAATACGGTGATCGTGTCCGCGGCGATCGCCGCGCGGCAGCCGACCGCTCCTTTCATCGCTTGGCTCATCTTCGAGATCGCGCTCTGCCTCGTCCGCGTGATCGTGCTGATCGTGGCGCGCCGCGCGGCGCTCGAGCATCGCAAGACCCCGACCGATGTCTATCTCCTGCTCGGGGTCGCCTGGAGCGGTAGCGTCGGCTACGGCGTCATCATCAACCTGACAAGTGGCGACTGGGTCGCCGCGACGCTTGCCTGCCTGTCGGCGACGGCGATGGTCGGCGGCATCTGTTTTCGCAACTTCGGCGCACCGCGCCTGGCCGGAGCGATGATTCTGACAAGTGCTGGCCCGTGCCTTGCCGGCGCTGCGCTGGCGGGCGAGCCGCTGCTGTATATCCTGTTTGTGCAGGCCCCGATGTACTGTTTCGCCATGACTGCCGCAGCCTTCAAGCTCAACAAGATGCTCATCGCGACCATGCGCGCGGGGCGCGAGAACGACCATCGGGCGCGGCACGATGCCCTCACCGGATTGTCGAACCGGACGGGACTCATTGACGCGGTCGACGCCAGGCTGATCGCGGCACGCCGCGGCGACAAGGCGCTCGCCTTGCTCTTCCTCGATCTCGACGGCTTCAAGGCCGTGAACGACACCTACGGACACGCCGCCGGCGACCGGCTGCTCAAGATGGTCGCCGACCGCTTGAGCCGCATGCTGCGTTCCGCGGACGTTGCGGCGCGCATCGGCGGTGATGAATTTGTGGTGCTGGCCGAGGCGCTCACGCATGAGCGGGCGATCGAACTCGGGCAACAATTGATTGCGGGCGTCGCAACCTCCTACGATCTCGGCGACGGCATGTCCGCAACAGTCGGGGTCAGCGTCGGCATCGCCATGGCGCCGGAGCATGGCACCGACCATGTCGATCTTCTCGCGGCTGCCGATGCGGCGCTTTACGAGGCCAAGTCCAACGGCAAGTCGCGTTGCTGCATGGCCTCGCCGCAGACCAACTTGGCCGCTTTGCGCCGGCTGCGCGGCGCCGACCCCGCTGCCGCAAGGATCGGCGCGGCGGCATAGCTCACGCGGCCGTCTTGCCGCCATTGACGCCGAGGATTTGCCCGGTGACGAACGAGGCCTTCTCGGACGCGAGGTAGACGATGGCCTGCGCGATCTCGTCGGGCTGCCCTGCTCGCTTGAGCGGCACGCCGGCGATCAGGCCCGCCTTGCGTTCGGCATTGCCGGTGAATCGGCTGAGCATCTCGGTATCGATCGGCCCCGGCGCCACCGCATTGACCCGCACGCCGTAAGCTGCGCCCTCGAGCGCCGCCGCCTTGGTCAGGCCTTCGACCGCATGCTTGCTGCCGGCATAGAGCGAGGCGCCTGGCGCGCCGCGCTCGCCCATGGTCGACGACAGGTTGATGATGCTGCCGCTGCCTTGCGGCTGCATCACGCGCAGCTCGTGCTTCATGCTCAGCAGCGTACCGAGCACATTGGTGTCGAACGTCGCCGCGTAAGTTTCCGCGCTCTGCTCGGTGATCGGGCCGGGCTTGCCTTCGGTGCCGGCATTGTTCACGGCAACGTCGAGCCGTCCGAAGCGCGCCACCGTGCGGTCGACCAGGTCGCGCATCGCATTGTCGTCGCGCACATCGGTGCGTACGAAATCCGCCTCCGCGCCCAACGTCTGCAATTCCGTGGCCAGGGCTTTGCCGGCGTCGTCGCGCCGGCCGGACACGACGATGCGCGCGCCCTCCTTCGCGAAAGCAAGCGCGGTGGCGCGGCCGATACCGGTCAGGGCGCCGGTGATGAGAACAACGGGCTTGGTCATGGGACCCTCCTCTGTGAATGCGTGTCGCCTGAGGCTGCGGGCTTCGGCCGTCCGAGACCTATGAGGTATCGGATATCTCGTCCAGCGCGAGCTCGCTTGCCTCTGTTGCTCCGTGATGTAGGCTCGGATCATGCCTTCGAGAAAGACTTTGTCTGCTCCGGCCATGCCTGGAAAGTATCGCTGATGGAGCTGCGCCACCTCCGTTACTTCGTCGCCGTCGCCGAGGAGGGCAGCTTCACGCAAGCCGCCGAACACCGGCTGCACACCGCGCAGCCCTCTCTCAGCCGGCAAATCCGCGATCTGGAAAACGACCTCGGTGTGCAGCTCATCATCCGCGGCCCGCGCGGCATGGAGCTGACGCCGCCGGGCCGGATCTTCTTCGATCATGCCCGTCTGATCCTGGCGCAGGTCGACGCCGCGACCGAGGCCACGCGCCGTGCCGCCCTCCCCGCCAAACCTTCGTTCACCGTCGGCTTCCTGACCGGCTACGAGATCGAATGGCTGCCGAAGGTGATGGATATCCTGCGCGACGAACTGCACAAGGCGGACCTCACGATTCAAAGCGCGTCGACGCCCGAGCTTGTCCAAGCGCTGCTGCAAGGCAAAGCGGATGTCGCCTTTGTCCGGCCCGACAAACAGGTCGGCTTGGAGTTCGCGCGCGTGGCGAGCGAACCGCTGTTTGTGCTGTTACCGGCAAATCACCGGCTAGCCGCGCGCAAGGCCATCCGCGTCGAGGACCTCGCGCGCGAGCCCTTCATCGGCTTTTCCAAGAAGCTTGCGCCGGCGCTGCAGCGCGTGATCGACGATTACGTTGCCCGCGCCGGCGTGACGCTGCGACAAGTGCAAGAGGCGGCAACCTTGCCGACGGTGATTTCGCTGGCGTTGTCGACGCCCGGGGTCACTCTGATGCCGGCTTATGCCCTGCGCCTCTTGCCGCCGTCGGTCGTCAGCCGCCCGCTACAAGGGAAAGCGCCGACGATCGATCTCGCCATCGCCTACAACAAGACGAACGCGTCGCCATTGTTGAAGCTGCTCCTGTCGCGCGCGGACGCTTTGGTGGCGCGAGCGTCGTAGTGCGCGCGAGCGTCACGGCGTCACGCCCGGCGCTCGGGTCCGGCTCGCCGCCCGAGCACAGGCGCTTGTGCCGGGCACCCACGTCGTACTTAAAGCCGTGTCTTTTGACATATCACATAGACAATTTTTTTGTGCACTGCAGCAACCAATGCGCCCTCCACTCATTACCAAGGACAAAGTCCTCTCTCCGAGAAAGGCCACCGATGATCGATTTCAAGAAGGCGATGGGCCGCTTGTCCGATTGGGAACGGCTTCGAACCATGGATGGCCTCGGCCAATTCGGCACGGCGGCTTTGGACAGCCCTTTGAAAGAGATGCACAGCGCGGGCCCCAATCCGGGAAATTTGCGGATGTTCGCCTACGTCCCGGACGATCTGGCGGACAATCCGGCGCTCGTCGTCGTGCTGCACGGCTGCACACAAACGGCGTCAGGCTACGATTATGGGGCGGGGTGGTCGACGCTGGCCGATCGCTACGGCTTCGCTTTACTGGTGCCCGAGCAGCAGCGATCGAACAATCCCAATGGCTGCTTCAATTGGTTTCTGCCCGAAGACACGCAGCGCGGCCGAGGTGAAGCGGCGTCGACCCGGGATATGGTCGAGACCATGGTGCGCGAAAAAGGGATCGATCCCCGCCGCGTTTTCATCACCGGCCTGTCGGCGGGCGGAGCGATGACATCCGTCATGCTCGCCTGCTACCCGGAGGTCTTTGCTGGCGGAGCGATCGTTGCCGGCCTGCCATACGGCGCCGCAAGCAATGTACAACAAGCGTTCGAAAGCATGTTGCAGTGTCCATCCCGCCCGGCGCGCGAATGGGGCGGCCTCGTCCGCGGCGC
>DATDMA010000058.1:0-2627 GCA_036519015.1 Pseudolabrys sp.
AAAATCACATGCGGCTTATTGCAATAAATTTTCCGTAACTTTTCGTCGCGCATTTCTTCGATCGAAAAGTTCAGAAGTTTTGATCCATTCCGCAACATTGACTCTGCCATGAGCTTGACGCGACCCGCACCTGGCGCGACAGTTCACGCAACAAATCAAAGCGCGGTCAGAACAGTCCACGCCATCCGACACATTCTCCCGGGAGGAGACCTGCCGATGCGGAGCCAATCGCCCGACACGGGACGCCGTAATTTTCTCAAAGGTGCGACGATTGCCGGCGCTGCGGCGCTGACAACTCCTGTGGTCGCCGGCGCGCAAACGCCCGACGCTGCGAATGCAGCGAAGCCGGACGCGAAAGCTGCGCCTCCCGGGCCGAAGCAGATGGCGGCCGAGACGATGCCGCCGGCCGTCGACAAAGACCCCGCCAATCAGACGACCAGCGGCGGCGACTTCATGGTCGACGTCCTGAAGACGCTCGACATCGAATATCTGGCGATGAATTGCGCGTCGAGCTTCCGCGGTCTGCACGAAGCAGTGCTCAATCACGGCGGCAATACCAAGCCCGAGATCCTCACCTGTCCGCACGAGGAAATCGCGGTCCATATGGCGCAAGGCTACGCCAAGATCGAAGGCAAGCCGATGGCCATGATCTGCCACGGCGTGGTCGGCCTGCAGCACGCCAGCATGGCCTTGTACAATGCCTGGTGCGATCGCGTGCCGGTGATCGCGATGGGCGGCAATATCATGGAAGCCGACAAGCGCGGTCCGGGCGCGGAATGGGTCCATGCCGCGATCGATCCCGCCGCCATGTTGCGCGATTTCGTCAAGTGGGACGACCAGCCGACATCGCTGCAGCATTTCGCCGAGTCGGCGGTGCGCGCTTACAAGGTCGCGACGACGCCGCCGATGGCGCCGGTCGTGCTGTCGCTCGACGGCGAATTGCAGGAGAACCCGATCGAGGATGCGGAGTCGCTGCGCATTCCAAAATTCTCCAGGGTCATTCCTCCGCAGGGCGATACGGCTGCGCTGGCGGAACTGGCGAAGATGCTGGTCGCGGCAGAGAACCCCGTCATCCTTGTCGACCGTGTGGCGCGCACGCCGGCCGGCATGCCACGCCTTATCGAGCTTGCCGAGACGCTGCAATGCGCCGTCGTCGACAATGCCGGGCGGATGAATTTCCCGTCGCGGCATCCGCTCAACCAGTCGTTCCGCCGCTCCATCCTCGCGCAGGCCGATGTCATCGTCGCGATGGAGGTGAACGAACTGTGGGGCTCGTTGAGCGCCTTCGATGATCGCATCGTCCGCACATCGCGCCCCGTCTACAAGAAAACCGCCAAGATCGTCACGCTCGGCTCTCGTGACCTCTATATGAAGTCTAATTACCAGGACTTGGGGCGTTACCAGGAAGTCGATCTGACCATCGCCGGCGATGCCGAAGCGAGCCTCCCGACATTGATCGAGCAGGTGAAGCGTCTCGTCGACGACGGCAAGAAGTCCGCCTTCGCGGCGCGCGGAAAGAAGCTCGCGGCGGCGCATGTCGCGATGGTCGAGCAGGCCAAGTCCGATGCGACCATCGGCTGGGATGCAAGCCCGATTACGACCGCGCGCATGTGCGCGGAGGTTTACGCGCAGATCAAGGACGAGGACTGGTCGCTGGTCGGCGCGACGATCCGGATGTCATGGCCGCACAAGCTATGGAATTTCGACAAGCCCTATCAATGGAACGGCGGCGCGGGCGGCGCGGGCATCGGCTACAATCTGCCCGCTTCACTGGGCGCTGCGCTCGCCAACAAGAAACACGGCCGCTTCACGCTCTCTTTCGGCGGCGACGGTGACTTCATGTTCGTGCCCGGCACGCTGTGGACGGCGGCGCATCATCGCATCCCGATGCTCTACATCATCCACAACAACCGCGCCTACCATCAGGAGTACATGTATCTGCAAGCGATGGCGGCGCGGCACGGCCGCGGCCTCGCGAATACGGACATCGGCACCACGCTCAAGGATCCGCATATCGATTACGCCACCGTCGCCCGAGGCTTCGGTGTCTACGGCGAAGGCCCGATCACCGATCCCAGCGATCTCGGGCCTGCGTTGAAGCGCGCGATCGCGATGGTCAAGAGCGGCTATCCGGCGCTCGTCGATGTCGTGGCCGATCCGCGCTGAGGGGGATGATCATGAACCAGTTTGCAAAGCGATTTACGGTGTCTGCGGTTGCCGCACTCGCGCTGGCGGCGTTCGGAGTAGCCGCTGCCGCGCTGGCGCAGGATGCGCCAGCCGGCGATGCCATCCACGGCAGGAGCGTCTTTCTTGCCGACGGATGTTTCGAGTGTCACGGCCGCTCCGGGCAGGGCGGTGCGTTCAACTACCCGACGCCGGCGATCGCGAAGGTCGAAATGCCGGTTGAATCGTTCATCGCTTTTCTGCGCGCCGCGCCGCGCGACATGCCCGCCTATTCGACGAACGTCCTGTCCGACAAGGATGCCGCCGACATCTACGCCTTCCTGCAGTCGCTTCCCGGCCGCAAGCCGGCAAAGGATTTTCCGCTGCTGAACCAGTGAGGTTGGATACTGTTTTGTCGTCCCGGCCAAGCGAGCGACCGCGAGCGCGAGCCGGGACCCATACTC
>DATDMA010000059.1:0-10468 GCA_036519015.1 Pseudolabrys sp.
GTCTTCGGCAAACTCCCAGTTCTCGTTGCCGTAAGAGCGAAACCAATTGCCGGCATCGTCGTGCCATTCGTAGGCGAAGCGCACGGCAATGCGATTGTCCGTGAAGGCCCACAGCTCCTTGATCAAACGGTACTCGAGTTCTCGCACCCATTTGCGGCTGAGGAACGCGACGATCTCTGCCCGGCCCTGGACAAACTCCGCCCGATTGCGCCAAACACTATCCAACGAATAGGCGAGCGAAACTCGTTCAGGGTCGCGGGTGTTCCAACCGTCCTCGGCTATCCGCACCTTTTGGATAGCGGTTTCGCGACTGAATGGAGGCAATGGTGGCCTCTTCGCAGTCTGTGCTGTGCTGCTCATGCCGCCACCTTGAGTCCCTGCTTGGGCTTGCGACCATCGCCATCGGCGCCTTCGGGGACGCTCTCCCAGTCCTGCGCGTGCGCGAAACGGGCGGCGAGAAATTCGACGAAGGTGCGCACTTTGGCCGGCAAGAGCCGGCTGTGCGGATAGACGACATGGATCATGGTCGGCACGGGCTGATAGCCGGCCAATAGCGGCAGCAGGCGGCCGGCGCGCAGATCGTCCTCGACGATGAAGCTCGGCTCGAGCGCAATCCCCTCGCCGCGCAACGCCAGCGTACGGCGCGCCTCGCCGCTGTTGGCGCGGAACCGTCCCGGCCCGATCGGCACCATCTCCTCGTCACCATCCGGACCAGCGAATGTCCACGTGCCGCGCGCCTTCGCGAACGAATAATCGAAGCAACTGTGACCCGCGAGGTCGGCAGGGCTCTTGGGCTCCCCATGCCGGGCGATATAGGACGGTGCGGCGCACACGATCATCCGCGCCGGGCCGAGCCTGCGCGCAATCAAGCTGGAGTCCGGAAGCGGTCCGGACTGGATGGCCAGGTCAAAGCCCTCTTCGAGAAGATCGACGTCGCGGTCGTTCAGTGCGAGATCGATCGATACGTCCGGATAGCTGGACAAATAGTCGGCCACGGCGTTTGCAACCGGCCCGTTACCAAATGCGACTGGCGCGGAGATCTTAATCAGCCCGCGCGGCGCGGCCTGGAGATCGGCGGCGAGATCGTCCGCCGCTGCGAGATCGCCCAGGATACGCCGGCAGCGCTCGTAATAATTCTGGCCGACTTCAGTGGGACTCACGCGTCGGGTGGTGCGATTGAGCAGACGCGCGCCCAGCCGATGTTCGAGCAACTGGACGTGCTTGCTCACCATCGCGGGGGAAAGGCTGAAATAACGGGCGGCAGAAACGAAGCTCGCGCCCTCGACGACTTTGACGAAAACTTCCAGACCAGTGAACCGATCCATCACGCGCCTTGGTCAATTTGCCCCCGGCGCGATTTTTACAGGGACGCTATGTCCATGGGCTTGCTCTGCGTTGCCCCATTTGGAGAAATATTGCCAAATCCACCTGCGGCGCTTTCGCAATGCACCCCTGGAAAACCGCGTTCGAAAGGACGCGGCGCGCCGTCGTCGCAAAAATGACAAACAGCGCGCCGCTTCCCAAGCCCATCAGGCCGGTACGACGGGCGACTTCTTCTTGCGCAAGCTATCCATCACGGTCTGGTTGAGGGGGAAATGCGCCTGGAGCAGTTGCGGCGGCGTCAGCGCCATCCACTGGTTGAGCGAGAGGTCCGCATAGTAGCTGCTCCTGAACATCTCGAGGAAACGCACCGGCGTGTTACCGATGTTCTCGATGTAGTGGCCCATGGCGAAAGGCACATAACCGACATCGCCAGCCCGGTAGTCGAATGTCCGGGCCGACCCTTGCGCCCCGAACACGCCCATGCGTGCTTGGCCCTCGATGTAGTACTGCCATTCGTCCACGTTCGAGTGCCAATGCAGTTCCCGCAATCCGCCCGGCTCGATCTCGACCAAGGCCGCGGCGATGGTCTTGGATGCAGGGAAGATGCTCGAATCGGCGATGCGCACGGTTCCGCTTTTGGTGCGGATCGGGTCTTGCGCCATGAGCCGATGTTTGAAGGTTTGCGGCACGGGTTTCGCGCCCATGAGCTTGTCGGGGCCAAGCGGCCCGGGCACCTCGGCCTTGAAGATGTAGCGCTGGCTCGGATCAGGCAGATGCGTGAAGTTATTGCCGGGAACGCCGAAGTTCTTGCCCAGCACCTCCTCAGGGATGTGCTTGAACCAGTCGCTAATGAGGAATGTGTCGTCTTCGTCGAAGGAGCCATCGTCGAAGACCAGCAGGAATTCGCAGCCGTCGGGACCTAATCCCTGGATGGAGTGCGGCATGCCGCCCGGAAAATACCACAGGTCGCCGACGCCGACGTCGTCGACGAAATTGTTGCCGTCCTGGTCAATTGCGGTGATGCGCGCAGTGCCGGTCAGCATGTAGGCCCATTCCCCCTGCTTGTGCCAATGCAACTCGCGGATGCTGCCGGCGTTTAGCCGCATCTCGACGCCCGCCAGGGTCGTGGAGATGCCGAGTTCGCGCTGAGTGACCTGCCGTGTCCAGCCGCCGTCCGTCTGTCGGGTATGCGCATCCGCGAAAGAAAAGCGAAGGTTGGGAAGCGTGCCCTGATCCGTTACCGGCGGATTGAGCATGTCCGGATTTTCCCGATCGCGAATGACATCGCGCGGGCCGGGGACATTTCCACCGATACCTGGAGAGCGATTGGGTTGCGGCACCTGCGGAGCCGGCTGCCCCATGGCAGCGGTTGTTGCGGTCAGGAGTCCGCCGGCGGCGCCGACGGCAAGGATGTCGCGACGTGAAATTGGTTTCATGATGTTATCCCGTCTTCAGGGCCTTCTCTTTGAGTTCAGTCGACAGAGAGAAAGCAGGGCGTGTTGGTGAGCTCAGTGCGCAAAGGACGCCGACGAACACGCGACGGGCTTGGCGGGCACCTTCGCCGTCACCTACTTACTCGATGCGCTGGCGATAACGATTGAAACAGCGAACAGTCTATTGACTGGCTGTAGCGAATGCGTTGCGAGCCAGCCGCCGTAGTACGCGCTATGCTGGCACCCTTGCCAAATCGCGCGGATTCTTGCGCAATGGAACCTGTGTGCAGGGGAACACTGAGCAAACACCCTACCCGCCACGATAAAGCAAACCCTGGCTCCGCCATGGTAGAATGTTATAATTATTCAGCCGCTGATGACGTCTTGGCCGGCCGGCATCCCCGCGCGGCGCGGGCATTGGTCGCAAGCGATGGGAGCGACGGCGTGGCGTTCTTTCCAAACAGAAATCCAGCACCTCGGCGGAGATCCGGCGCGACCGCCACGGTCTAAGGGTATTGCGCGTGAAGCGTTCATCACCTCGTCCGTTGTGGCTTGCAATGTCGCACTACCTGACGGGGGGCATCGCCGTGGCCCTCGTCACCTTCGCTTGCATTCAATTCGATCTCAATCTTGCCACTGCTGCATTTCTTTACCTGACTCTGGTCGCGATCGCGTCGCTTGCTCGCGACATCGCTCTATCAGTCACGCTCACGCTCATTGCCACGGCGTGTCTGGATTACTTCTTTGTTCCGCAAAACTTCACGTTCCAGATTGACGACTTTCCGAGTGCCGCCTTGATGATGGCCTTCCTGGTCGCCGCCCTAGTGATCAGCATCGCTTTCGTTCGGCTATTGCGCCGTTCACGCAACCTTGCGAGCGTGGTGTCGCGAGAGCAGCTTCTGACGGTCTTGGACGAAATTCCCGCCCAGGCCTGGAGCAACCGGCCTGACGGCTCGGTGGATTTCGTCAACCGGCGCTGGCTCGACTATACTGGACTTGCTGTCGACCAGGTTGTCGGATGGGGATGGACCGCGGCGATCCACCCGAACGACGCGCCGCATCTGGTGGACATGTGGAGCGCAATGCTCGCTGTGGGAGAAGGCCGCGAAGCCGAGGGGCGCATGCGCCGACACGATGGCGTATACCGCTGGTTTCTGTTTCGCATCGAGCCGCTGCGCGATCAGCACGGCAAGGTCGTGCGATGGTACGGCGTCACCGTCGATATCGAAGACCGCAAGCGTACCGAGGAGGCTCTCCGCCGCAGCGAGGCGCAGTTGGAGGATGCGCAGCGGCTAAGCCACACTGGCAGCCTCAGTTACATTCCTTCCACTCGGCAGATTTCCTGGTCGAAGGGTGCGGCGCGCATCTACGGATATGACGAGCTATCCAACCTGACGATCGAGGACATCCTCGAACGCATCCATCCGGACGACGTACCGTTTGTAAAGGATCACATCGAGCGGGCTGCGCTTGGCGAGCAAGAATTCGATTTGGAGCACCGTCTGCTGCTACCCGAAGGCTCGGTGAAGCACGTCCGTATACTCGCGCACGCCGCCAAAAACGAGGCCGGGGACAACGAGGTCCTCGGCGCGCTGATGGACATGACCGAAGCAAAACGCGCGCAAGCTGCCTTGCGCCGCAGCGAGGCCTATCTCGCCGAGGCGCAGCAGCTCAGCCGCGTCGGCAGCTTCGGCTGGACGCCGTCGACGGGGGACATACACTGGTCGGAAGAGAGTTATCGGATCTTCGAATTCGATCCGAGCGCCAAGCCCACAATAGATCTGCTGTTTGAACGTGTTCATCCACAGGACGCCGCCATCGTCAGGGAGACGATCGGACGGGCCTCACATGGCGATTACGATTTCGATTTCGAGCACAGGCTGTTGATGCCGGACGGTTCGGTCAAGCACGTGCGCATTCTCAGCCACACCATTCGGGACGCATCGGGTCATCTGGAGATCGTCGGCGCAATCATGGATGTCACCGCCACCAGGCAAACGGAAGAGCGGTTACGCGAAAGCGAGCAGCGCTTCCGCGATTACGCGGAAGTCGCCTCCGACTGGCTCTGGGAAAGTGGGGCGGATCATTGCTTCACGCAGGTTTCGGTGCGGCTCAAGGCGGCCGGCGTCGACCCCTCCTTGGCGCTCGGCCTGACTCGGTGGGATTATGCGGGGGACTCCGTCGAGGAGGAGCCGGAAAAATGGCGCCGCCATCGGGCGACGCTCGACGCCCACCTGGCCTTCCGTGGATTCGCGTACAGGGTCGCCCGTCCGGATGGATCGACCCTCTATGTGACGACCAGCGGCAAGCCGCGGTTCGACGCCGACGGCCGCTTCCTCGGCTATCGCGGCATCGGCACGGACATCACAGCGACGGTTCGTGCCGACCAGGCCGAGATGGCGCTGCACCAGGCGCAGACTGAGCTTGCGCATGCCACGCGACTGACCACGCTGGGTCAGCTCACCGCGTCGATCGCCCATGAGGTCAACCAGCCTTTGGCCGCGATTGTTGCCAATGGCGACGCCTGCCTGCACTGGCTGCGGCGCGATCCTCCCGACCTCGGCAAGGCCAACGATTCGGTACAGGCGATGATCAACGACGGCAACCGCGCAAGCGATGTGGTCCGGCGCATTCGCGGCCTCGCGAAATATTCCTCGCCCCATTCGACGCTGGTCAACGTCAACGATGTGATCGAAGAAGTCATCCTGCTCGTCCGCCGCGAAGTCATAAGCAGTCAGGTCACCGTGCAATTAGATCTCGCGCAAGATTTGCCGTCGGTACTGTTCGACCGCGTTCAGCTCCAGCAGGTGATCATCAACCTCGTCGTCAACAGCATCCAGGCCATGGCCGACGTCGGCGACCGCCCGCGCGCATTGCTGATCCGGTCGCTGCGGAATGGCGACGGTAAGGTACTCATCGCGGTGACGGACACCGGCGCAGGCATCGCCCCCGATACGGCGCGACGGCTGTTCGAGGCATTCTTCACTACTAAGTCCACCGGCATGGGCATCGGCCTGTCGATCTGCCGCTCGATCATCGAAGCCAAAGGCGGCCGCATCTGGGCCACGGCCAATGACGGGCCCGGCGCGACCTTCCAGTTCACCTTGAACGCAGATCAAGAGGCCGCCGCGTGATCGACAAACCCCGCACCGGGACAACGCGCGCGGCCGAGCCGCTCATCCTCGTCATCGACGACGATCTGTCGATGCGGCAGGCCCTCACGAACCTGCTTGAATCGATCGGCCTGCACGTCGAGGGCTTCGGCACGGCCCGCGAATTGCTGGACGGCACGCTGCCGGCCACGGCGAACTGCATGATTTTGGACATCCGCCTGCCCGGTCTCAGCGGCCTCGACCTGCAAACCGAGCTCGCCAAGGCTAAAGTCAATATTCCGATCATCTTCATGACCGGTCATGGGGACATTCCCATGACCGTGAAGGCGATGAAGTCCGGCGCCATCGACTTCCTGACCAAGCCGTTCCGCGATCAGGATCTCCTCGATGCCGTCGCCACAGCCCTGGAGCGCGACCGGAAACGCCGCACCGACGAAAAGGTCGTCGGGGATTTGCAGGCGCTTGTCGACGCTTTGACGCCGCGGGAGCTGCAAGTGATGACCCTCGTCACCGAGGGCAAGATGAACAAGCAGATCGCCCACGAGCTGGGGATCAGCGAGATCACCGTGAAAATTCACCGCGGCAGCCTGATGAAAAAAATGGGCGCCCAATCATTGGCCGATTTGGTGCGCATGGCGGGCGTTCTCGGACTTCGGAACGCGAAAGCACCCGAGCGCTAACACCTAAGTATGACTATTCCGGGTGTTTGTTACGTCGCACAATCTCATGCTTAGCTTGATCTGGATCATATTCTCCTCGCACGGAGTGACTTAGCGCTTCCACACCGAGAGAACTGGCGGTCCAAGGCGCGTCGCAAGGATGGCGTGCACAAGACAGGGTCTCGGTACGGGCAATGACGGAAAAGCGTCAATTCAATCCGCCGGATGGTGGAACGGCATCGTGCGAAAATCTCCCGTGATCTCCATCGTCGATGACGCGGAATCGGTCCGCGTGGCCATGAAGAATCTCATCGAATCGCTGGGATTCACGGCCTACACGTTTGCGTCGGCGGGAGAGTTTCTGGATTCGCCGCGGGTGCAGGACACGGCGTGTCTGATTTCCGACGTTCAAATGCCGTTCATGAGCGGCCTCGAGCTGCAAAGCCATTTGAACGCGCAGGGGAACTCCACACCCGTCATTTTCATCACGGCGTTTCCGGACGACAATGCGCGAGATCGCGCGCTGAAAGCAGGGGCCATTTGTTTCCTCAACAAGCCGTTCAGCGCGCAAACTTTGAGTCAATATCTCAATGAGGCCTTGAGCAAACGGGGCATGCCAGGACCATAAATTCGGCGTCAACCGCGGGAACCTGGCACCAGCGCCGCGTCTATCTCCCCACTTATGTTTCGCAGGCGACGCTGGTTAGGCAACCGCCTGCCGGCCGACAAGTCTGAGCTTGTCTGGACGAGTGTCGCGCCAGAGCCGCGTGTCGGGCGAAAGCGGATAGACGCTGTGCCATTCCGCGAGCTTTTCCTGGTAGAGCGCGACATAGGCTTCATCGCTCAGCAGTTCGGCGCTCTCGATGTCGAGCCCGAGGCCGATCTCGTGATAAACATCGAGATTGCGCAGATCCGGCACCGGCAATTCGCCCCGTTTGAAATCGTCCCACATCTGCCGGTAAAGGTCTTCCAGGTGACCGACGAGGCGTGGCGTATCGAACAGCAGGCATGAATCACGTCCGGCCGCGAGCTTGGCTTTGACGGCAGCCAATGTCTCGGGCGCCTGACCGAGCGCGACGGCGCGCGCCACATAGGCCTCCGGCGTCGAACAAACCATGTCATCCAGACCCGCTGCCGTCAGCACGCTCGCGCAGACCCGCGCGGCGAAGCTGCGCCCCGTCAACGTCAGGATCGGCACGTTCATCCACAGCGAGTCGGCCGCCGTGGTGTGCGCGCCATAGGGCAGACTGTCGAGGAACAAATCGGCGAGCGGATAGCGCGCCAGGTGATCCGGGTTCGCCATCTTGTCGGCGAAGATGAGCCGGTCCGGGGCAATCCCCTGCTCGCTTGCCGCGTTGCGCAGCCGCTCGTTGGCTTCGGGCGTTCCGGTCAAAAGCCACAACACGCTGTTCGGCACCTGGCCGAGGACAGCCATCCAGCGCTGGAAAACGCGCGGCGTGATCTTCTGCATGCCATTGAGCGAGCAGTAGACGACCGCATCCTCCGGCAGCCCAACTTCGGCGCGTGTAGGACGACGCTCGGAGACAACGCGCCTGCGGTCATTCGGCTGGTAGCACGGCAGGCGCAAAACCTTCTCGGAAAAGAAGATGTCGTTGCCTTCGGGAATGATGACCGGATCGGCGATGAGGTAATGATGATAGGGCGTCCCCATGCTCGAGGGGAAACCGAACCAGTTCACCGCGATCGGCGTCGGCCGCCGCGCGAACACCTTGGTGCGCGCGTCCTTCGTATAGCCGTTGAGATCGATGAGGATATCGACGCCATCGGCCGCGATCTTCGCCGCCGCTTGATCGTCGTCGAGACCATTGATGTCGGTCCAATGGTCCACCGCCGCCATGATGCGCTCCTGCGTCGCATCGGTGTGCTTGGTGCCGCAGTAATAAGCGAAGATCTCGAAGTCGTTGCGGTTGTGCTGCTCCAGGACGTCGGTCATGCCGAAACCGACGGCGTGCTCGCGCAAATCGGACGAAACATAACCGATGCGCAATCTGTGCGCCTGGCCGTGCGGCGCCGACGCATGCGGCCGCGGCGCGGCCTTCGGCATTCCAATCGCCTTCTTGGCGTATTGGTAGGCCTTCGCCAACTGGAACATCGGGTCATCCGAGAGGCAGGCAAGCGACAGCGTGGAAACCCCATTGTACAGATTCTTGCGGCTGACTCGCTCCCATTCGGCCACCGCAGGCCATTTGCATTGCCGCTGCCGCAGCGAAATCCAATGCTGCATCGCCTCGACCTGATGCTTGTCGAGGTCGATGCTCTGCCTGAGCGCATCCTCGGCCGCAGCGTCGCTGTTCACTCTCTCGAGAACGCGGCCGGTCTGCTGCAGCGCCGTGATCTTGTTCGCGATGGCGTCGCCAGTGACGGCAGGCATGCTGTTGGCGAGCGTGAGCCATTGCGTCACCGCCTGCCCGGTTTGGCCGGCGTCCTCCAGGACACGCCCGAGATTGATATAGGCCGGATGGAAATCCGCCTTCAGCCGGATGCTCTCGCGCAACGCATTGATGGCGCCGGCGTGGTCGTGAACCTCCATGAGCGCGACGCCATAATTGAAATACACGGCGTAAAGCAGGCTGTCCTCGGCATTGTAGGCGATCCATGTCTTGTAAAGCTCGATCGCCTGCTGAGGGAGGCCGCTGGCAGCTAGCGTCCCAGCATTACTGAACAGCTCAACCAGCGGGAGTTGGCGCATAACGGCCCGTCTCACCGACTCGTTGAACAGGTCCGTGGCGGCTTGGATTCCGAGAGGCTGGGTCATGATGACGTCCCATAAGCGTTGCGGTTGCCGTCGCGCCGGAGCTGTCTCCCATCGGGATTGCGATCCGGGTACGCAGAACTGAACGCAGTACAGTACGCCTTACGTCACACGTGACATCGCCAGTTCGGCCCCGAGCCAAAATCGGGGCCGGCCGCGGCGGCCGGCCAAATCACCTTTTATCCCAACAGGGTCACCAGCGCACTCGCCTGGTCGATCGACATTGAGTAGATCTGCTCGTTTGTGAACGCATGCCCCTGGGTCGTCGTCAAGGCGGAAATGTCGGAGGTCGTGAGGCCGGCGATGGCGTCGACGCTCAGCGCTGGGATGCCTGTCGTGCTGGTGAGCGCCTTGAAATTGGTGGTCGTCATCCCGGCCACCTGGCCGCTCGTCAGCGCCCCGACCTGAGTTGCCGTGAGAGTGGAGATTTCGGTCGTAGAGAGCGCGTTGATCTGCGCGGCCGACAAGCCCCCGATCTGGGTTGCGTTCAAGACCTGGACCTGGGTCGTGGTCAGATTGGTGATGGCGGTCGTGGTCAGACCCGCGATCTGGTTGCCGGTGAGCCTGACTACGTTGATCGCGTCCAGGTTCGCCGTCGTCAGGGCATTGAGCTGTGTCGTGGTCAGGCCTTGCGCCTGGACGCTGGTTAGCGCCGCGACCTGCGTCGTGCTCAAGTTATTGAGCGCCGTTGAGGTCAGGCCGCCGACCTGCGCCGCGGTGAGCGCGCCGGCCTGCGTGGTGGAGAGGCCGCGCAGCTCGGTCGAGGTCAGCGCGCCGATCTGCGCCGCCGACAGCTTGCCGACTTCCGTCGCCGTCAGGCTGGAGACCTGCGTGGTGCTGAGATTGCCGATGCTGGCCGTGCTCAGGCCCGCCACCTGCGCGGTCGAGAGCTTGGTCACGTCGAGCGCGTCGAGGTTGGCGGTCGAGAGGCTGTTGAGCTGGGACGTCGTCAGGCCCTGCACCTGCGCGGTCGTCAGCGCGCCGACTTGCGTCGTGCTCAGATTGTTGAGCACCGTTGCGGTCAGGCCGCCGACCTGCGCCGCGGTGAGTGCGCCGGCCTGCGTGGTGGAGAGCCCGCGCAGCTCGGTCGAGGTCAGCGCGCCGATCTCCGACGAGGTGAGAACGCTCACCTGCGTCGCCGTCAATTCCGATACCTGGGTGCTCGTG
>DATDMA010000060.1:0-7467 GCA_036519015.1 Pseudolabrys sp.
ATGTCGCGCGCGCTCTCGACCTTGACGACTTGCACGCCGGGCGGATCGGGCACGGTCACTGGCCCGCTCACAAGGATCACCTCGGCGCCTGCGCGCGCTGCGGCGGCGGCGATGGCGTGGCCCTGCTTGCCGGACGACCGGTTGGCGATGTAGCGCACCGGATCGATCGGCTCGTGCGTCGGCCCCGATGTGATGAGCACGCGGCGGCCTTTGAGCGGCTGCGCGCTTTCGCTCGCAAGCAAGGCCTCAACTGCGGCGGCGATCTCCAGCGGCTCGGCCATGCGGCCTAGCCCGCGCTCGCCTCGCTCCGCCATCTCGCCTTCATTCGGTCCGACGAAAGCGAAACCATCCGCGGTGAGCCGCGCGAGATTGCGTTGCGTCGCTTTGTTCTCCCACATGTGCGGATTCATCGCCGGCGCCAGCAGCACCTTGGCGCCGGTCGCCAGCAGCACGGCGGTGGCGAGATCGGAGGCGAGCCCGGTGGCGATCTTTGCCATCAAATCGGCGGTGGCCGGCGCAACGACGATCAGATCGGCCTCGCGCGCGAGACGGATGTGGCCGACATCGAACTCGCCGCCCGGATCGAACAGATCGGTGAACACGCGCTCACCGACGAGCGCGCCCGCCGCCAGTGGCGTGACGAACTGCTCGGCCGCCTTGGTGAGGATGCAGCACACGGCGAGCCCGCGCTCCCTCAGGCGGCGGATGAGATCGAGCGATTTGTAGGCGGCGATGCCGCCGCCGATAATCAGCAGCACGCGCTTGGTGTTCGCGGCCGCGGAATGCGCGGTCGCCGCGCCCGTCCCGGATGAAGGCGGATTGATCCGATCTAGCGCCTCGCGTCCGGTCTCGTCGGCGGCGTCACGGAGGATGCTCCGCACCTCGTCTTCCATCGAGCGGCCATGGCGAGCGGCGCGCAGCCGCAGCAGCTTTTTCAGCTTCTCGTCGAGCTGGCGGACGGTGAGCGACGCCATCGGAAACCCCTGCTTACGGAGAGGCTTAGCATCAGTGTGATGGCAATGCAATCATTGCAATCAAATCGAGCCGCGGCGCCTGCGATATCATAGCCTACGATCGCGCTTGACGGCCATGCCCGTCTTTTGTATTTAACCGATAGGTTATTTAACCAACCGGTAATACACGCAATGCCGACCGACCGCCTCAGCACCACCTTCGCCGCTCTCGCCGACCCCACGCGGCGCGCGATCCTCGCCCGGCTCGCGCTCGGCGAGACTTCGGTGTCGAAGCTGGCCGAACCGTTCGACATGAGCCTGCCGGCGGTTTCCAAACACCTCAAAGTGCTTGAGCGCGCCGGCCTCATCACGCGCGGGCGCGACGCGCAGATGCGGCCGTGCCGCATTGAGGCCAAAACACTCAAGCAGGCTGACGATTGGCTCGAGGACTATCGCCGTCTCTGGGAGGAGCGGCTCGACCGTCTCGACGACTATCTCCGTGTCTTGCAGGCGCAACAGGCGACCGGCGCTAAGCCGGCGCAGACCAGGGAGAGAAAGCGTGGCCGAAAGAAATAGCATCGATCTCGACAGCGATCCGCGCGGGCTCATCGGTACGCGCGTGCTCGACGCGCCGCGCGCGCTGGTGTTCGCCGCATGGAGCGATCCCAAGCATCTGGCGCAATGGTGGGGACCGAACGGATTTCGCACCACCACGCATGCGTTCGATTTCCGCGAGGGCGGTGTCTGGCGCTTCGTCATGCACGGGCCGGACGGCCGGGATTATCAGAACCGCATCACCTTCGACGAGATCGTGCCGCCCGAGCGCATCGCCTATCACCACGGCGGCGGCGACGATGTCGAGCCGGTGCAGTTCACGACGACGGTCACGTTCGAGGATCTCGGCAATAAGACGAAACTCACAATGCATGGCGTATTCCCGAGCGCCGAAGCGCGCGCGCGCGTCATCAGGGAATACGGTGCGGACACGGGCCTGGCGCAGACCATGGCGCGGCTCGCCGACTATGTCGCCGCGCTTGTCTCACCGGAGCGCGCGTCATGAGCGCGGGCGCGTCACGACAGCGCGCGCAACGCCGTCCGCAAATCGTCAGGACTGCAGCCAGCGATCTCTTTCTCGACTTCAGCATGCTCGTGCTTCCACAGCGGAAACGCTTTGCTGAGCAGCGCGCGTCCATCCGCCGTGAGCGCGATACGGCGGCCGCGGCGGTCCTTCTTGTCGACCGCGATCTTCAAGAGCCCGCGCCGCTCCAGCGGTTTCAAGTTCGCGGTGAGCGTGGTGCGGTCCATGGCGAGCAGCGCGGCGACGTCGCCGATGCTCGGCGGCTCGGGACGGTTCAACGACATCAGCAGCGAGAACTGGCCGTTGGTCAGTTCGAGCGGCCGGAACACGTCGTCGAAGCGCCGGCCGAGTGCCCGCGCGGCGCGCTGCACGTGCAGACACAGGCACGAGTCGCGCACCATGAGCGTACTTACCAGCGGCACTTGGTCGCGCTTTGACATGAGACCAATATGTTGATATCAACCTTTGTTGTCAAGTAGGTTCCACCCGCTATACCCCGCACAGGAAACGACAAGCTCGCTCAAAATCATCCAATCATTGAAAGGGAAAACGTCATGTCCGTTCAGCCTTATTTGTTCTTCGACGGCCGCTGCGAAGAGGCGCTCGATTTCTACAAGAAGGCGCTCGGCGCCAACGTCGGGATGCTCATGCGGTTCAAGGAAGCCCCTGAGCAAAGCAGCGATCCGAGCATGTGCGCTCCGGGCAATGCAGACAAAGTCATGCATGCGGCCTTCAAGATTGGCGATTCTACAATCATGGCGTCGGACGGCCGCTGCACCGGACAACCCGAGTTCAAGGGTTTCTCGTTGACGATCTCGGCAAAAAGCGAGGCTGAAGCCGACAAGCTGTTCGGCGCGCTGTCCGACGGCGGCCAAGTGCAGTTGCCGATGACGAAGACCTTCTTCTCGCCGCGCTTCGGCATGGTTGCCGACAAGTTTAGCGTCGGCTGGATGGTGATCGTGGAGCCATAAGCTTCCGAGAAAAAGAATCCAACAAAGGTGGAGGACACTCAATGACTGCTGCTGCAGACTCACAGAGCAAGGACTTCGTGATCTCGCGTATTCTCCATGCCCCGCGCGATCTCGTGTGGAAAGTATTCACCGACCCGGAGCGCATGCGTCAATGGTGGGGCCCGAAGGGCTTCAAGGTAATCGCCTCCAAGATGGATCTGCGCCCGGGCGGCACCTACCACTATGGCCTGGAGGCGCCGGACGGCAAGCCGATGTGGGGCAAGTTCGTCTATCGCGAAATCACGCCGCCGGAACGCATGGTGTTTATCAACTCGTTCTCGGACGAAGCGGGCGGCGTCACCCGCCATCCCATGGCGCCGAACTGGCCCCTGGAAATGCTCTCCACCTTCACGTTCGAAGAGCTCGAAGGCGGCAAGACGAAGATCACCGTGCGCTGGACCGCGCACAATGCTTCGGAAGACGAGCGCAAGGTCTTCGATTCCAGCTTCGACAGCATGAACCAGGGCTGGGGCGGCACCATGGAGCAACTCGCCGCCTATCTGGCGACCGCGAAATAGCCGCGCATTCCAAGGGAGGACATCATGGCGATCGCCAAGCGCAAGATCACGCCGTGCCTGTGGTTCGACACCCAGGCTGAGGAGGCGGCAAACCACTACGTCTCCATCTTCAAGAACGCCCGTATTGGCCACATCAGCCGGTACGCAAAGGCGGGCAACGAAATCCACGGCAGACCGGCCGGCTCGGTGATGACCGTCGAGTTCGAGCTCGACGGCCAGCCCTTCGTCGCGCTCAATGGCGGCCCGCATTTCAAGTTTGACGAGGCCGTCTCGTTCCAGGTGTTTTGCGACTCGCAAGAGGAGATCGACTACTTTTGGAGCAAGCTTGGTGCCGGCGGCCAGGAAGGTCCCTGCGGCTGGCTCAAGGATAAGTTCGGGCTCTCGTGGCAGGTCGTGCCGTCGGCCCTCATCGACATGCTGTCACAGCCCAACAGCGAGAAAACGGAACGCGTCACCGGCGCGTTCCTGCACATGAAGAAGTTCGACATCGAAGCGCTGAAGCAGGCCTACGCCGGATAAAGCCGCTGGAACGTAACATTCTCAGGGAGACACTGTCCGATGACTTACGTCGATGGATTTGTCGTACCGGTGCCGAAGAAAAAAGTATCTGCCTATCGCAGCATGGCGAGGAAGGCCGGAAAGATCTGGCGCGAATACGGTGCCTTGGAGTTCCGCGAGTGCGTCGCTGACGATGTCCAGGTCGGCAAGCGCACCTCGTTCCCACGCAGCGTCAAGCTCAAGCCGAACGAGACGGTGATGTTCTCCTGGATTGTCTACCGCTCCCGCGGTCAGCGCGACCGCGTCATGGCCAAGGTGATGAAGGACAAGCGGCTCGCCGCCATGATGGAGACGAAGGATCTGCCGTTCGACGCCAAGCGCATGATCTTCGGCGGCTTCAAGACCATGGTCGCGCTCTAGGACGGCGATCGTCCATTCATACTGAGTTGGGGGTTGAAATGCGCAAGATACTGGCCATCGTGGCCGCGTGCCTCGGAGTCTTCGTCGTCGCGGTTCTCATTTATGCCGCTACCAAGCCGGACACATTCCGCGTCCAACGCTCGGCCAGCATCAAGGCGCCGCCGGATAAGATTTTCCCGCTGATCAACGATTACCGTCAGTGGACCGCCTGGTCGCCCTACGAGAACAAGGATCCGCAGATGAAGCGGACTTACGGCAGCACGACCAGCGGCAAAGGCGCGACCTATGCCTGGGAGGGCGACGGCAATGTCGGGGCCGGCAACATGACCATTGCCGACGCTGCGCCGCCGTCCAAGATCATGATCAAGCTCAACATGGTGAAGCCGATCTCGGCGAGTAACGACGTCGCCTTCACGCTGGTGCCGCAGGGCGGCAGCACGACCGTCACCTGGGGCATGCAGGGGCAGGTGCCGTATTTCGCCAAGATCATCCACGTGTTCCTCGACATGGACAAGATGGTCGGCGGCGACTTCGAGGTCGGGCTCGCGAATCTGAAGACGGTTGCCGAAAAGTGAGTGAACGCAAACGGGAGAAGCACAATGGCAGAGACCGGAAATACCACCTTGGCGAACGAAGCGACCGTCACCATCACGCGCGTCATCGATGCACCGCGCGCCTTGGTCTGGGCGGCGTGGACGGACCCGAAGCAGATGGCGCAATGGTGGGGGCCGAGACAATTCACCAATCCGGTCTGTGAACTGGACGTGCGGGTCGGCGGCAAGTTGCGCATCGACATGCGCGCGCCGGACGGCACGATCTATCCGATGATCGGCACCTTCCGCGACGTCTTCGTGCCGGCGCGGCTGGTCTTTATCGCGGAAGCGCGCGATCACGCCGGCAAGGCGCTGCTCGAATCGCTCACGACGGTCACCTTCTCCGAAGAGGGCGCCAAGACGCGGCTCACCGTCCACGCCCACGCGGTCGGTCTTGCGCCCATCGCGCCGCAAATGCTCGCCGGCATGGAGGCGGGTTGGACGCAGAGCATCGACAAGCTGGAAGAACTCGTCGCGCGCGCCTGATCGCCGCTAAAGTGTGATCGTGTTAACTCGAAGCGTTGCGACAAACTCGGCGCGCTCCCTCTCCCCGTTGGGGAGAGGGTTGGGGTGAAGGGGGTCAGGACTTTCGATAAGCCATAACCCCTCACCTGGTTCGCACCCGAACTCGGGTTTACCGAGTTCGGGCAATTTCATTGGCCGAAGTCGGATATATCCGACTTCGGCTGCGATCCGACCTCTCCCCATGGGAGAGGTGAAGAGAGGCCGCGCCAAGCTGCGTTCAACCAGAAGCGATCACGTTCTAAGCGATCGTCCACGCGATCCATAGCAGCAGCGCGGCGATGACCCACAGCGCCATGGCAGTCCAGCGGTTGCGCCGCGCTTCCGCGGCACCGATAGCGGCGACCGTCTCCGGCGCCAGCACCAGGCCATTGCGTGTGATGGCATCTATCTGATCGACCAAGGTGCCGGCACGGTTCATCAGGCTCGGCACCTGGCCCATGAAGCGGCCAATCTCGCCGGCGCCTTCGACCGCGCCTTCCAGCTTGCCGACCGGTCCGAGATTGCGCGCGATCCATTCACGCACGACCGGATCGGCCGTCTTCCACATGTCGAGCTTCGGATCGAGCGAGCGCGCCACGCCTTCCACCACCACCATGGTCTTCTGCAACAGAAGAAGCTCGGGCCGCGTGCGCATATCGAACAGGCCGGTCACCTCGAACAGCAGAGTCAGGAGGCTTGCCATTGAGATGTCTTCGGCCGTGCGGTTGTGGATCGGCTCGCCGATGGCGCGGATCGCCTGCGCGAAGGCGTCAACCGAATGGTGCGGCGGCACATAGCCGGCATCGAAATGCACCTGCGCGGTGCGGTGATAATCGCGGGTGATGAAGCCGAACAGGATTTCCGCGAGGAAGCGGCGCTCCTTCGGCCCGAGTCGGCCCATAATGCCGAAGTCCACCGCCACCAGCAGGCCTTCGTTGTCGACAAACAGATTGCCCGGATGCATGTCGGCGTGGAAGAAGCCGTCGCGCAGCGCATGACGCAGGAAGCTCTGGATCACGTTGCGGCCGAGCGCCGGCAGGTCGTAGCCCTTGGCCTCCAGCGCGGCGCGGTCATTGAGCGGCGTGCCGTCGATCCATTCCAGCGTCAGCACCTCGCGCGCGGTGCGATCCCAGTCCACTGCGGGGACGCGGAAGTCGCTGTCCTCGCGTGTGTTCTCCGCCATCTCGGACAGCGCCGCCGCTTCGAGGCGGAAATCCATTTCCAGAGTCACGGTGCGGGCGAGCGTCCCCACGACCTCGATCAGGCGCAGCCGCTGTGCCTCCGGCGACAGCGCCTCTGCCTTGCGCGCGGCATAGAAGAAGGCGTCGAGATCGACCTTGAAGCGGCGCTCGATGCTCGGCCGCAGGATCTTCACCGCCACCGGCCGGCGCGCCTCGCCTTCGGCAATCTCTGCGCGATGCACTTGCGCGATCGAGGCCGCGGCGACCGGACGCCCGAAGCTCGCATAGGCGGCTTTGATCGGCTTGCCCAGCGCGCCGACGACAGTCGCTTCCGCTTCGGTCTGCGAGAACGGCGGCATCTTGTCTTGCAGGCTTTCGAGATCACGCGCGATCGCGGAGCCGACGACGTCCGGCCGCGTGGCGAGGAACTGGCCGAGCTTGACGTAACTGGGCCCGAGCTTGCCCAGCGCGGCGGCGAGGCGGCTGCTGCCGTCCTTCGCGTTCGGCCGTTCGATCAGCCGTCCGAGCGCCAAGGCGGCTTTCGCCGGCACCGGCAGCGGCCGGGTGTCGACCATTGAGAACACGCCTTCGCGCGCGAAGACGAACCCGGCGCGCGTCAGGCGGAGGAGGTGGGAGATGGCGGAGATCACAATTTCCAGCCCGAATGCATGGCCACAACGCCGCCGGTCATCTGCGTGAACGAGGCGCGGCG
>DATDMA010000061.1:0-3444 GCA_036519015.1 Pseudolabrys sp.
GCCATGGCCTCCAGCACCACCGAGAAGGCGCCGGCCTGCGCCACCGCCAGCCCATCCTCCTCGATCGGGCCCCAGTCGGCCTCGTCGCGCCCCTGGGCGCGGAACGAACCAATGGTGTTGATCGACTGTGGCGTGAGGCCGACATGCGCCATCACCGGCACGCCGCGCTCCACCAGGACGCGGATGGTCTCGGCCATGCGCTTGCCGCCCTCGAGCTTGATGGCGCCGCAGCCGGTCTCCTTGAGGATGCGCACGGCGCTCATGAAGGCCTGCTCTTTCGAGGCCTCATAAGTGCCGAAAGGCATATCCACCACGACGAGCGCGCGCTTGCTGCCGCGCATCACCGCGCGACCTTGCAGGATCATCATGTCGAGCGTGACCGGAACGGTGGTCTCGAGCCCGTGCATCACCATGCCGAGCGAGTCGCCGACAAGGATCACATCGCAATGCTTGTCGGCGATGCTCGCGGTGTGCGCGTGATAGGAGGTGAGCACGACGATCGGTTCGCCGCCTTTGCGCGCGCGGATATCGGGAGCGGTGAGCCGCCGGATTTCACTCTGCACTGACATGGCTTCAAGACCCTGGGAATTACCTCGTGAACGCGGGCACGCCGATCACGACCGGATGGAAGACGAAGCCGAGCGCGAGATAGATGACGATGCCGAGCACGACGACGATGACGTCATTGAGCCAGCCTTTTGGCGCGACCGGGAGAACATAATCCGTGCGCCGCTTGGCAGCGATACGCGCATAGACGCCCCAGGCCAGGAACGTACCGAACAGCAGTATCGAGCCGAGGTCACCGTTCGACAGAAGATGCGCCAAGGCCCAGGTCTTCACGCCGGCGAGCATCGGATGCTTCGCCTTGGCCTTGATGTGGCTGGGGATGAAGGCGGCGGTGAACAAGATCACCGCGATCAGCATCAGGCCGACGGTGATGTGCCGCATGAAGTCCGGCGGCGTCCAGATCTGGATCCAGTCCTGCGCGCGGTATTGGCCGTAGCCGTAGACGATCAGCGCCAGGCCAATGATCGACACGACCGAGAACAGCGCGCGATAGCCACCCACGCCGAGCCGCGCGATGGCGCTCGCGCGCGCCGCGCGGAACGTGACGAACACATGGTTGGCGATGAAAACCGCCAGTCCGAGAATGAGGACGCCCAAGCCCATGGCACGCTCGCCCACAATTGCCGACATAATAGGCGCCGCAGTAGAGGATAGCGGCGGCCAAAGCAAGCCGCCCCTGCCCCCAAGGACGCCCGCAATGCCCGTGAGCCCGACCTTCATCACCGAACCCGAGCGAAAGACCCCGATTGGCGGCGAATACGATGTGGTGGTCCTGGGCGGCGGCCCCGCCGGCATCGCCGCGTCGGCCGCGGCTGCGGCGCACGGCCGCAAGGTGCTGCTGATCGAGCGCTACGGCTTCCTGGGCGGCATGGGAACGGCCGCCGGGGTGACGAATTTCTGCGGGCTGCACGCCAATGTGTTCGGCGAGATCAAACAGGTGGTGCACGGGGTCGCCGACGACCTGCTCGCGCGCATCGACCGGCTGGGCGGGCTCAACGCGCCGCATGTGGTGTTCGGCAAGATAGCCGCGCAGGCCTATGACACCGCGGTCTACAAATGCGCGGCGGACGATCTCTTGCTCGCGCGCGGCGTCGACATCCTGTTCCACGCGCTGGCAACCGGCGTGGTGATGGAGAGCGACGGCCGCATCAGCGCGCTGCTGGTCGAGACCAAGTCCGGCCGCAGCGCCATGCTGGCCAAAGTGTTCATCGACTGCTCGGGCGACGGCGACCTTGCGGCGTTTGCCGGCGCACCCTTCGAGAAGGGCGGCGATGATGGCAGCATGCTCTATCCGACCATGATGTTCCGCCTGAGCGGCGTCGATGCCGAGAAGACGGGCGAAGCCTGGCGCACGATCCCGGCGCTGATGGAACAGGCCGAGAAACGCGGCGTCAAATTTCCGCGCAAGGGGGCCATCGTACGGCCGCAGAAGCACACCAGCGAGTGGCGCGTGAACGTCACGCAGGTGAAGAACGCCGATGGCCGCGCCATCGACGCCACCAATGCGCGCGAACTGAGCGCGGGCGAGATCGAAGGCCGGCGGCAGGCGCTGGCGTTCTTTGAGTTCCTCAAGCGCGAAGCTCCCGGCTTTGCAGACTCATACGTCGTCGATACACCGCCGCAGCTCGGCGTGCGCGAAACGCGGCGCGTGAACGGCCGTTATCAACTCACCGCCGAGGACGTGGTTTCGTGCGCGAGCTTTGACGACACCGTCGGCGTCAACGGCTGGCCGATCGAGAACCATGTCGCGGGCGATGTGGTGTGGCGCTGGCCGGACATCCCGGGCTCGCGCGGCTTCAACCACCTGCCCTATCGCATGCTGACGCCGCAAACCTTCGACAACAAAGCCTTCGACAATCTGCTGGTCGCCGGCCGTTGCGCCTCAATGACGCATGAAGGCCAGTCGGCGGCGCGCGTGAGCGGCGCCTGTTTCGTCATGGGCGAGGCCGCGGGCGCCGCCGCGCATCTTGCACTTATGGGCAATACCGGATGTCCGGATATTCCAATTGATACCCTGCAACAAACGCTAGAACGCGACGGCGTCTATCTCGGGCGCGGGATTTAACAGGACATGCTCATGATCAGACGTCTTGCGTTCTCGGTGCTACTGCTCATGGCCGCCGCCCTGCCCGCCTTCGCGCAGGACTGGCCGCCGAAACTGGTCCGCATCATCGCACCGTTCGGGCCGGGCTCGACGCCGGACATCGTCGCGCGCCTCGTCGCAGACGGGCTGTCGCGCAAATATCCGGAAAGCTCCTTCATCGTCGAGAACAAGCCCGGCGCCAGCGGGAATATCGGCACCGACTTCGTATCCAAAGCCACGCCGGACGGCTCGACGATTGGCGTCAGCATCGGCGGGCCATTGGCGATCCACACGCTGCTGTTCGCCAAGCTCCCTTACGATCCGCAGAAAGACCTCGCGCCGATCACGCAGCTCATCACGCAGCCGAGCGCGCTCGCGGTCAATCCCGATCTCCATGTGAACTCGGTTGCCGAGCTGGTGAGGTTGGTGAAAGCCAATCCGGGCAAATACAACTTCGCCTCGATCGGCAACGGCTCGCTCTCGCATCTCGCCATGGAGGCGATCGCCATCAAGGCCGGCGCGACGCTGTTACACATCCCATTCCCGAGCTCGCCGCAGGCGATGACCGCGATCATCCGCAACGATGCGCAGATGGGCTGTCTGCCGGCCATGTCCGTGACGCCGCAGGCACAGGCCGACAAGGTGAACATATTAGCGGTGTCGACGGCCACGCGTTCGCCGTTCCTGCCCGACGTGCCGACGCTGAAGGAAAGCGGCATCGACGTCGAAGCCGACGCCTGGATGGGCCTGATCGCACCCGGCGGCACGCCCGCGCCGCTCGTTACCCAGATCAA
>DATDMA010000062.1:0-2211 GCA_036519015.1 Pseudolabrys sp.
ACGAGGCGCACGACCTCGCCGTCGGAGCCGACGACCGGCCGCGCCTTGAGCGATAGCCACACGTAGTGGCCGTCGGCGGCGTGCAGGCGGAAATCCTGGGTGAGGCGGCCCCGCCGCTGCTCCACGGCGCTGTCGAGCGCCGCGCGGAAACGATCGCGATCGAGCGGGTGCAGCACATCGAGCCATTGCGCGGCCGGCCCTTCCAGCGCGCCACGCTTGAGGCCGAGCAGATGCTCGGTTTCGGGGCTGGTGTAGACCTTGTCCGAGGAGACGTCCCAGTCCCAGATCATGTCGCCGGCGCCGGTGAGCGCCAGCGCGCGGCGCTCGACGTCGGTGACGATGCCATGCGTGATGCCGCCGGCGAAGGCGTGCTGCATCACCGTGAAGCCGATCAGCATCACGATCAGCACCAGGCCGCCGAGCAGCGCCGGACCGATGATGTCGTTGGTGACGGCGCCCGTGACCGCGAGCGCGGCGGCGGCGGTCCAGACGACGAGCAGAATCCAGGTCGGGATCAACAGCACCGCGCGATCGAAGCCGTGCGTCGAGAGATAGATCACCAATGCCAGCCCGAGCACTGCAATGCCGACGAGCGACATGCGGGCGATGCCGGCGGCGACCGCAGGATCGAACACCGCAACGGCAATCAACGCGGCCAAGGCGGCCAGCCAGGCGATCGTAATGTGTGCGTAGCGCACGTGCCAGCGCGAGAGATTGAGATAGGCGAACAGGAACACGAGCAGCGTCGCCGACAGGATCGCCTCGCCGCAGGCGCGCCAGACGCGCTCGGCGCCGGCCGACATGTCGAAGACTTTGCCCCAGAATCCGAAATCGATGCCGATATAGATCAGCACCGCCCAGCCGAGCGCGGCGGCGGCGGGGAACATCATCGATCCCTTCACCACGAACAGGATGGTGAGGAACAGCGCCAGAAGGCCGGCGATGCCGATGACGATGCCGTAGTAGAGCGTGAAGGAGTTGACCTTGTCCTTATAGGCGTCCGGCTCCCACAGATAGATTTGCGGCAGCTTGTCGGAGCGCAATTCGGCGACGAAGGTGATGACGGTGCCGGGGTCGAGCGTGACGCGGAAAATGTCGGAGGTCGTGCTCTCCTGCCGCACCGGGCGGTCGCCGGACGACGGCGTGATGGCGGCGATGCGCGAGAGACCGAGATCGGGCCAAATCAGCCCCGAGCCGACCATGCGGTAGTGCGGCACGACGATCAGCCGGTCGATCTGCTCGTCGCTGTTGTTGGTGAGCGCGAAGACCGCCCAGTTGTTGTTGCGTTCGCGCGCGCGCACCTCGATGCGGCGGACGATGCCGTCGGGGCCGGGCGCCGTGGAGACCTGGATGCGGTCGCCTTCGGTTTTCTGCCGCTCGGTGGCGGCCGTGATGTCGATGGCCGACGCATCGAGGCGCACGCTCACCGCCTCGACGGCGCGCGCGGCCGGCGCCGCCAGCAGCGATGCGCCGAGAGCCAACGCAACCGCTACGGCCGATAGCCAACGTGTCACGATCAAACCAAATCCCCCGGCCGCGGCCGCGCTCTGTTGTCTCTCGGACAAGCGCCACCGTCGGAGACTATCGTCAAACAAGCCCGCCCAAGTCGATTTAAGGCCGACATTACGCCGATTTCGCGGCTTCACGTCCATCCTGAATTCGTCCGCAGTTTAGCTGACTCTATAGGAAGTTTCGTAATTTCAAACAGTTAGGACTATTTTTCCGATATGCGCACTGGATTCCATCAGCGCGTGCGCGGCGGATGCCTCGTTCAGCGGGAAGGTCTTGTAGATGACCGGTTTCACCTTACCCGCCGCCAGCAGCGGCAGCACGTTGTCCTCGACCGCCCGGGCGATCGCGCCCTTATCGGCGACCGAGCGCGCGCGCAGCGTCGAGCCGGTGTGGTGCAGCCGCTTGAGCATGATGCGGCGGAAATCGACCGTCGCCTTGGAGCTGCCGAGGAAGGCGATCTGCACGATGCGCCCTTCGACCGCGGCGGCCTCGTAATTGCGGCCGATGTAGTCGCCGCCGACCATGTCGAGGATGACGTTGGCGCCGTTGCCGTCGGTCGCGGCCTTGGTGGCGGCGACGAAGTCGTCGGTCTTGTAATTGATGGCGACGTCGGCGCCGAGCTTGAGGCAGGCCTCGCGTTTATCTTCCGAGCCGACGGTGACGATCACCCGCGCGCCAAACTGCTTGGCGAGCTGGATG
>DATDMA010000063.1:0-5671 GCA_036519015.1 Pseudolabrys sp.
CGGCAAGATCGTCGTCAACACCAAGACGGTGGATGCGTTCTTCGCGCGGCCCGTGCTGCGCATGCTGATCCAGCAGCCCCTGGTCACGGCGAATCGCACCGGCCAGTACGACGTGATCTGCACAGTCTCCGGCGGCGGCCTTTCGGGCCAGGCCGGCGCGGTGCGCCACGGCATCTCCAAGGCGCTGACTTACTTCGAGCCGGAGTTGCGCGGCGCGCTCAAGCGCGGCGGCTTCCTCACCCGCGACTCGCGCGTGGTCGAACGTAAAAAGTACGGCCGGGCCAAGGCTCGCCGGTCCTTCCAGTTCTCCAAGCGCTGATCGTCAAGATCGCCGTCATTGCAAAAGGGCGCGCCGTGTGCGCGCCCTTTTTCGTTCGCGGGGCGGGGCGTGCTCCGGACGGCTCGATTTGCAGGAAATGCGCTTACGCCGCGGCAACTATATTGCGTGTGCCCGCGACGGGCAGTAACTCCTATCATACCATTCGCGGCCTAACCCATCCGCGGGGGAGAGGGTGTCGTTACAATGCACATTGACCTCCAGACGCTGGCGGCTGTGACGGTTTTCGTCACCGCCGTGCTTGGAGCGTTGCTGGTTTTTGCAGGCGTCCAGAATCGCGCTGTGCGCTCACTGAATATCTGGGGCATCGCCTTCGGAATCGGCGCCCTCGGCCTGGGGCTCGTCATTGTGCGCGGGCTGGTGCCGGACTGGCTGTCCATCAACATCGCGAACGCGCTCGTGTTGTTCGGCCTTTCCCTGATCTGGGCGGGCGCGCGGATTTTCGACCGGCGTCCCGTGCGGCGCGCCCTGCTGCTGGTGGCGCCGGCGCTCTGGCTCACCGCCTGTGCCTTTCCGGCCTTCCTCGCCGACATCAATCTGCGCATCGCGTGGGCGTCGGGCTTGCTGGGTGTGGTGTCGGTCGTCACGGCGCGAGAAGTGTGGCGCGGACGCAGCGAACCCTTGATGTCGCGCTGGCCGACCATCATCACGCTGCTCGCCTATGCGGCGTCGATGCTGGTGCGTGTCGTCATGACATTGTGGTCGCCGCTGGTGCACAAGGCTCCCCTCATCAGCGGCGCACCGTTTACATTGCTGTCATTCGGCACGCTGCTGTTCACGGTCGTGCTGGCGTTCCTGCTCCTCAACATGACGAAGGAGCGTCTGGAACTGCAGTACAAGACCGCCTCGCTGGTCGATTCCCTGTGCGGCGTCCCCAACCGTCGCGCCTTCCTGGAAGGCATCAACCGGCTCCTCGCACGGCAAAGCGCCGATCGCGCGCCGATCGCCGTGATTCTGTTCGACCTCGATCGATTCAAGGACATCAACGATCGTTTGGGGCACGCCGTCGGCGACACCGTTTTGCAGGTCTTCGCGACAACAGCGACGCGCGCTTTGGGTACCGACGTTATGTTCGGCCGCATCGGCGGCGAGGAGTTCGCGGCGGCGCTTGCCGTGCGCGAGCTCGGCGAGGCGGTCGCCTTGGCCGAACGCGCACGCCGCAATTTCGAGAGCGCCGCCGTCTTGCACGGAGCCGGCGACCTCACGCCTACCGTCAGCGTCGGCGTGACCTTCGACAGCAATCCGCAACAGCTCACGGTGAAAGGGCTGCTCGCAGCGGCGGATCGGGCGCTTTACGGCGCCAAGTCGAATGGCCGCAATCGCGTGGAAAGCGCTGCCGCCACAGCGGACGCTTCTACGTTACCTGCCCAGCGTGCGAAGTACGGCGAGCGGCGCACCTGGCGCAAGGCCGCGGGCGTCTGATCGCACTGCGGTCGCCTCAAATTGAAATCAATTCGCGCAAGTCTTTCGGCGAAGCGTAGCGAAATCCGCAAGCAGTTGACTACGCGCCTTGTGCCACGTTCCCAACGCCGGCCCGACAATTTCATTTTCGTTCGGGCGCCGGCAGGGGGGAGTTCGCATGCCGGTCGCAGATCATCTGCAGCCGTTGGGTATCGATGTTCACACGCTCGCGTTCGTGGCTGTTTGCCTCGGCGGCCTGATCGGGCTCTATCTGATCCTGTCGTGGCTCCAGCAGCGCGATGTGCGCGCGCTCGCCTGGTGGGGCGCCGCCTACCTGATCGGCGCGTCCGCGATGGTGTTGTGGAGCACGCCGGCGCCCTGGCTTCTCCTGCCGCCTGAACTGCCGGAGGCGCTAACCTTTCTCGCCTGCGGGCTGATCTGGAACGGCATCCGGCTGTTTCATGGCCGCCGCCTTGTGCCGGCCGGTGCCTACGCTGCGCCGATCGGCTGGCTCATCGCCAGCCAGCTTCCCGTGCTGGCGCCGGGCGGTCATGCCCGCCTCACGACGGTCGCGCTGGTGGTCGCCGGCTACACCTTCGTCATCGCCTTCGAACTGTGGCGCGAGCGGCGCACGTCGCTCTTTTCGCGCGCGGCGGCGTTCATCGTCCCGAGCCTGCATGCCGGTGTCTTCCTGATGCCGCTCGCATTGCAGGTCTTCGCGCCCGACGCGGTCGCCGGCGGCTGGCTCGCCGTGTTCGCCATGGAGACTTTGATCTACGCGGTCGGCACCGCCTTCATCGTGGTGCTGATGGTCAAGGACCACCACGTGCACATGTACCGCCACGCGGCGTCCACCGATCACCTGACCGGGCTGCTCAATCGCCGCGCCTTCCTCGAAAGCGCGCTGAACCTCTGCGCCCTGCATGGCGCACGCGGCGCGCCGGTCACGCTGATGATGTTCGATCTCGATCACTTTAAGAAGATCAACGACCGTTTCGGCCATGCCATTGGCGACGACGCCCTGCGCGTCTTCGCGGAGGTGGCGCGCACCAGCATGCGTTCGACCGACATCATCGGCCGGCTGGGCGGCGAGGAATTCGCCGCCATCGTACCGGGCGCGATGGATGTCGCGCTCAAGATCGGCGAGCGCCTGCGCAGCGCCTTCGAGACCGCGGGCGTCACTATCTCCAGCCACGCGATCGGCGCCACCGTCAGCATCGGCGCGGCCACGTCGCATGCACGGGTGGAGAACATCGATGCGCTGCTCGCGCGCGCCGACGAGGCGCTCTACCACGCCAAACACACCGGCCGTAACCGGCTGCATGCGGTCGAAGACGCGACGCCGCAGCCCGCCCAGGCCCCGCGTGACAACACGCTACCGTTCCGCAGGCGCAAGAGCGTGGTACGGCGCCCGGTGCCCGTTCCGGCCGAGGCAACGTCTCGTTTACCATAGGCGGGCTAGCATGACGGGATGTCGGGTCCAGCACATGGCGGCCAAGTCAGCGCCGATCTGAGCGCGCTCGAGGCTTATGCCGAGCGCGCCGGCGCCGCGTTGGCCTGCGCTTATTCCTCATCGGCTGAATTCGATGCGGCGCTGATCGCCGCGCGCCGTGCCGCGGGCGTCTATGGGCCGCGCCGTCACCGCCGCCAATTGTTGACCGCCATCGCCGGCATCGCCGCCGGACTCGCGGTCATCGTCGCCTTCATGATGTGACGCCGCGCGCGTCGCTTGATTGCCTGGTATGGCAATCTAGTGACGTTCAGGATCGTGGCCGCGCACAAAGTCGTGACGTCGCCATCTCTTCAGCCGAAGTGCCCTGACACTTAACGTCCTGCCAACGATCCGACATCGCCGTCGGCTTACAGGAGGCAGGATCCACATGGCTTTTACCCGCTTCACTCTCGATACCGCCACTCCGTCGTTATGGCGTGTCACCTTCGCCAACCCGCCGATCAACTTGATCGACGCGGAGATGATCATCGACCTGCGCGAACTGTTCGCCGACATTGAGCGCGGCAATGGTCCGGCTGTCCTTGTGTTCGACAGCGCCGATCCGGATTATTTTTTGGCGCATTTCGACGTCAGTCCCGCCAACTATTCGCGCCTCGGATCCTTGCCGGCAGGCCCGACGGGCTTCCATCGCTGGGTCGACATCCTGGTCCGCCTCGCCAAGTTGCCGGCAGTCACGATCTCTGCGATCCGCGGACGCGCGCGCGGCGCCGGCAGCGAATTCGTTCTCGCAACCGATATCCGCTTTGCAAGTCGGGAGCGGGCGGTGCTCGGCCAGTTCGAAGTGGGCTTTGGCGCAGCGCCCGGAGGCGCCCCGGCGTCCTGGCTGCCGCACCTGGTCGGTCGCGGGCGCGCCTTCGAGATATTGGTCGGCGGGGAGGACTTCGGCGGCGAACTCGCCGAGCGCTACGGCTACGTCAACCGCGCCATTCCCGATGGCGAATTCGAGGGTTTCGTGGACCGCTTCGCGCGCCGGGTCGCAGCGTTCGATCGCGAAGGGTTGGCGGACATCAAACGGCTGATCAATAAGGCGTCCTTGCCGCCTGATGAAGAGTTTCCCCCGCACATGGAGGCGTTCATGCGGGCCGCGGCGGGCCCCGTGTTGCCGGCGCGCGCCAAAAAATTCTTCGAGCTTGGGTGGCAGACACGGTCCGACGTCGAGCTTCGTCTAGCGGATTATGTGGGTGAGGTCGCCGAGGCGGATGCATCTGCGAAACAAAACACACGGACGTGACAGCCCGCGCAGTGCAAAAGAAAAAGGGCGCTTCCCGTGTGGGAAGCGCCCAGTCAAGCCTAGAGGGTCAAGAACAACAAGGAGTCACGGCTGAACGGCACGTCAAGCCGTGAGTGACGCTTACGCTGCGGCGCTGGCCTTGCCAGCCGTCGGGACGGACGAGATCGTCTTCAGAATCTGAGACGCGATCTGGTAGGGGTCCCCTTGCGAGTTCGGGCGGCGATCCTCGAGATAGCCCTTGTAGTCGTTGTTCGCGAAGCTGTGCGGCACGCGGATCGATGCGCCGCGGTCCGCGATCCCGTAGCTGAACTGGTGGATCGAAGCCGTCTCGTGCTTGCCGGTCAGCCGCATGTGGTTGTCCGGGCCGTAGACCGCGATGTGATCTTCGCGGGCGAGTTCGAACGCCTTCATCAGCTTCTCGAAGTACTCCTTGCCGCCGGTCTCGCGCATATACGTGGTCGAGAAGTTGGCGTGCATGCCGGAGCCGTTCCAGTCGGTGTCGCCGAGCGGCTTGCAGTGGAATTCGATGTCGATTCCGTATTTTTCCGTCAGGCGCAGCATCAGGTAACGCGCCATCCACATCTCGTCAGCGGCGCGCTTGGAGCCCTTGCCGAAGATTTGGAATTCCCACTGGCCCTTGGCCACTTCGGCGTTGATGCCTTCGTGGTTGATGCCGGCGGCGAGGCAGAGGTCGAGATGCTCTTCGACGATCTGGCGGGCGACCGAGCCAACGTTCTTGTAGCCGACGCCGGTGTAGTAGGGGCCCTGCGGCGCCGGATAGCCGGCCTCCGGGAAGCCGAGCGGACGGCCGTCCTTGTAGAAGAAGTATTCCTGCTCGAAGCCGAACCACGCGCCCGGGTCGTCCAGAATGGTCGCCCGCTTGTTCGAAACGTGCGGGGTCTTGCCGTCAGGCATCATGACTTCGCACATCACGAGCGCGCCGTTCGTGCGCGCGGCGTCAGGGTAGACGGCGACGGGCTTGAGGACGCAATCGGAGCTGTGGCCCTCCGCCTGCATCGTCGAGCTTCCGTCGAAGCCCCACAGCGGAAGCTGCTCCAGGGTGGGGAACGAATCGAACTCTTTGAGCTGTGTCTTGCCACGCAGGTTGGGCACCGGCGTGTATCCGTCGAGCCATATGTACTCGAGCCTATACTTTGTCATTGCGGTTCTCTCGCAAGCTGATGACGCG
>DATDMA010000064.1:0-5184 GCA_036519015.1 Pseudolabrys sp.
CATCGGCGCCGCCATCCAGGCCGGCGTGCTGGCCGGCGACGTCAAGGACGTACTGCTGCTCGACGTGACCCCCCTGTCGCACGGCATCGAGACGCTGGGCGGCGTGTTCACGCGCATCATTGATCGCAACACCACGATCCCGACCAAGAAGAGCCAGGTCTTCTCCACCGCCGAGGATAACCAGAACGCGGTGACCATCCGCGTCTTCCAGGGCGAGCGCGAGATGGCGGCTGACAACAAGATGCTCGGCCAGTTCGATTTGGTCGGTATCCCGCCGTCGCCGCGCGGCGTGCCGCAGATCGAGGTCGCCTTCGACATCGACGCCAACGGCATCGTCAACGTCAACGCCAAGGACAAGGCGACCGGCAAGGAGCAGCAGATCCGCATCCAGGCGTCGGGTGGCTTGTCCGAAGGCGACATCGAAAAGATGGTCAAGGACGCCGAGTCGCACGCGGAGGAAGACAAGAAGCGCAAGGCCGCGGTCGAGGCCAAGAACCACGCCGAGGCTCTGGTGCATTCCACCGAGAAGGCGCTGTCGGAGCATGGTTCGAAGGTCGGCGACGCCGATCGCAGCGCGATCGAGAATGCCATCGCCGATCTCAAGGAAGCTCTGAAGGGCGACGACGCGGACGCCATTCAGCAGAAGACCAATACGCTGGCGCAGACTTCGATGAAGCTCGGCGAGGCCATGTACAAGCAGCAGCAGGAAGCGCAGAGCGCTCCCGGCGGCGGCGATGCCTCGGGCGAGAAGAAGGAAGATGTCGTCGATGCGGAGTTCACCGAAGTCGACGACGACAAGAAGAAATCGGCGTAAGCCGGCTCTTCCCTGCCAATGTGCGCGCCACATGCACGATTCACCTCCCCCCTCAAGGGGGAGGTTGCTCGGGAGGGGGGTCCCGTTTCGCAAGCGAGCGCATCAACAATCGTCCTCCTTCTGAACCCTTCACCGCAAGGGCGGAGGGAACGTGTTCTGCGCGCGGCCGCAGACCAATCCAAGCCGCGTCATCTAGAGCACTGAAATGTCCAAGCGCGACTACTACGAAGTCCTGGGCGTTTCGCGGACCTGCACCGAGGTCGAGCTGAAGGCGGCGTTCCGCAAGCTCGCCATGCAGCATCACCCGGATCGCAATCCGGGCGACAACGAGTGCGAACACAAATTCAAAGAGCTCAACGAGGCCTATGACGTGCTCAAGGACGGCGACAAGCGCGCCGCCTATGACCGTTTCGGCCACGCCGCCTTCGAGCAGGGCGGCATGGGCGGCGCGCATGGCTTCGGCGCCGATTTCGGCTCGACCTTCGCCGACATCTTCGAAGGCATCTTCGGCATGGGCGGCGCGCGTGGCGGCGGCCGCGGCCAGGGCCGCGAGCGCGGCTCGGACCTCCGCTACAACATGGAGATCACCCTCGAGGAAGCTTTCGAGGGCAAGACCGCGCAGATCCGCATTCCCACGTCAGTGACCTGCGAAGCCTGCTCCGGCGGCGGCGCCAAGGCCGGCACCAAGCCGAAAGCCTGCGGCACCTGCGGCGGCGCCGGCAAGATCCGCCACGCCCAGGGCTTCTTCACCCTGGAGCGTACCTGTCCAGTCTGTCAGGGCCGCGGCCAGGTGATCGACGATCCCTGCAAGGACTGCAGCGGCGCCGGGCGCGTTATGCGCGAGCGCATGCTGTCCGTGAACATCCCGGCCGGCGTCGAGGACGGCACCCGCATCCGTCTCTCCGGCGAAGGTGAGGCCGGCGTGCGCGGTGGGCCACCGGGCGACCTCTATATTTTCCTGTCGCTGGCGCAGCACGAATTCTTCCAGCGCGACGGCGCCGATCTCTATTGCCGGGTGCCGATCTCGATGGTGACGGCAGCGCTGGGCGGCGAGTTCGAGGTGCCTGCGATTGACGGCAGCAAGGCGCGCGTCAAAGTGCCGGGCGGCACGCAGACGGGGCGACGCTTCCGGCTCACCAGCAAAGGTATGCCGGTGCTACGATCGAAGCAGATGGGGGATATGTACGTTCAGGTCTCGGTGGAAACGCCGCAGAACCTGAGTAAACGCCAACGCGAGCTCCTGGCCGAGTTCGAGAAGCTTTCCTCCGACGAAAACCAGCCGGAGTCGGCCGGATTCTTCAGCCGGGTGAAGGAGTTTCTCGATACCTTAGGAACCCGCGGAAGCCATCCGGACTAGGCATCTTGACCCATCGCCCTGCGCCCTATACCCGTGACACAGGCCTTTTGCGGCCCCGTCCTTTGTACGCGTGACATCAGCAATGCCTTCTCCATCCTTCGTCCGCGTTGAAAAAAAACCATTCCGTCTCGACGACGAGATGCAGTTCATCCGTTCGTGGATGGAAAAGCCGATCCGGACCGGCGCGGTCATGCCGTCGGGCCGCGCGTTGGCGCGCACCATGGCGCGCTATGTCGATCCGGAGTCGAACGGTCCCATCATCGAGCTCGGGCCCGGTACCGGTCCGGTGACGCAGGCGCTGGTTCAGCGCGGCGTCGATCCGGCGCGGCTTATCCTGGTCGAGTTCAATCCCGATTTCTGCCGCCTTCTGCACAAGCGTTATCCGGAAGCGACGATCGTGCAAGGTGATGCCTATCGCCTGCGCCGCACGCTTGAGAACACGATCCGTGAACCGGCTGCCGCGATCGTGTCGGGCCTGCCGCTGATGACCAAGCCGCTGCGGACGCGGCTGCGGTTGATCGCCGATGCCGTGACCGTGCTCCAACCGGCCGCACCCTTCATTCAGTTCACCTACGCGATGATGCCGCCGATCCCCAAGGAGCTGTCGAGCATCAGTGCGAAATCGTCCGAGTTGATCTGGCTGAACGTGCCCCCGGCGCGCGTGTGGGTCTACCGCGGGAAGTAATCCCGCTCTCGTCTCGCATTTTCTATTGTTTCGTCATGGCCGGGCTCGTCCCGGCCATCTCGTTTATGAGGGCACGACCGTGCCTTTCTAGTCGGGATGGCCGGGACTGGCCCGGCCATGACGATTGAGAGGCCAAACGCCCCGGAATGACGGCTGCAAAGCTGCATGTTATGCAATGCGGCCCGCCCACGGAGCCGCCGATGCCTGCCCCGAAAATCCTGGTCATGTCCGGCTCGATCCGCACGGGCTCACACAACACCAGGCTGGCGGCGCTGGCCACCAAGGAGCTGACGCTGCTCGACGCCGACGTCACGCGCATCTCGCTCCAGGACTATCCGCTTCCGCTCTACGACGCCGAGCACGATGCGCGCGAGGGTCAACCCGCCAGCGCGCTCCAGCTCAAGCACATGATCATGGCGCATCATGGTGTGTTCATCGCCAGCCCGGAATATTCGGCCTCGGTCACGCCGCTGTTGAAGAACGCCATCGACTGGGTCTCGCGCGTGCGCGAGCGGGGCGATCCGACCTATGCCGCCTACAAGGGCCGCGTCTTCGCGATCAGCGCGGCGTCGCCCGGTCGTCTCGGCGGCGTGCGTTCGCTGATGGCGCTGCGGCAGATCCTCGAGCTCGGCTGCGGCGCGCTGGTGATCCCCGAACAGGTGTCGATCCCGCTTGCCGATCAGGCGTTCGACGAGATGGACAATATTATCGACACCGCCACGGCCAATCTGTTGCGTACGCAGCTCGCGCGGCTGGTCGACATGGCGCGGATGATGATGTGAACGAGAGAAGGAGACTACCAGCGTGAGTGTGAATGCGCGCGACCGATTGATCGTGTCGCTGGATTTGCCGTCGATTCGTGAGGCCGAAGCCGTGGTGGCAACGCTCGGCCCGTCCGTGACGTTCTACAAGATCGGTTATCAGCTCGCGTTTGCCGGCGGCGTTCCTTTCGCGGCCGGCTTGATCGCGGCCGGCAAGCAGATGTTCCTCGATCTCAAGCTGCACGACATCGGCAATACGGTCGCCAAAGGCGTCGAGAGCGTCGCGCAGATGGGCGCGACATTTCTCACGGTGCACGCCTATCCACAGACCATGAAATCGGCGATGGAGGGCGCGCGCGGCTCCAGCCTGCGCATCCTCGCCGTGACGGTGCTGACCTCGTTCGACGATGCCGATCTGATGGAGGCCGGCTATCGGATGAACGTTGCGGAGCTTGCCGCACGACGCGCGCAGCAGGCGCGCGACATCGGTATCGATGGACTGGTGTGCTCGCCGGAAGAGGTCGCTAGCCTGCGTAGCATCACCGGCAAAGGCATGGCGCTGGTGACGCCGGGCATCCGGCCGATCGGCAGCGCGGCCGGCGATCAAAAGCGATTCACGACACCGGCGAAGGCGATTGCCGGCGGCGCCGACTATCTCGTGGTGGGGCGGCCGATCGTCGATGCGCCCGATCCGAAGGCCGCGGCCGAGGCGATCGTCGCCGAGATCGAGCAAGCAAGCGGGACATAAAGGGAGACAGAGATGGCGAAGGGATACTGGATTGCCCGTGTCGATGTGAGCAACGATGAGGGTTACAAGCCCTATGCGCTGGCCAATGGCGCGATCTTCAAGAAATTCGGCGGCCGCTTCATCGTGCGCGGCGGCCCGTTCGAGGCGCCGGAAGGCACGGCGCGCGCGCGCAACGTGGTGATCGAATTTCCCGACTACGCTGCCGCTCTCGCCTGCTACCGTTCGCCGGAATACCAGGCCAACATCAAGGTCCGGCAGCCGCATTCGGTGGCCGACATGGTCATCATCGAGGGCTACGACGGCCCGCAGCCTTGATCTCCCTCTCCCCGCTTGCGGGGAGAGGTGACAGGTCCCGCGTCCCCCCGCTATACCCAGCCCACAAGTCCGGGAGCGTAACCAATGTCCGACATGCGGTTGATTGTGGCGGGGGCCGGCGGGCGGATGGGCCGCACGCTGGTCAAGGCGATCGCCGAGAGCAAGGGTCTCGCGCTGGCCGGTGCGCTGGAAGATGCGCGCTCACCGCTGATTGGTTGGGATGCCGGCACGCTGGCCGGCGTGAGCGAGATCGGCGTCAAGCTCATGGGCGATGCGGGGCCGCTGATGGAGAAGGCGGACGGTATCGTCGATTTCACGATCCCCACCGCGACCATGAGCTTGAATGCGGCGGCCGCCAAAGCCGGCAAGGTGCACATCATCGGCACCACGGGCTTGAGCGCCGCCGACGAGGCCGCGATCCAGGAGAACGCCAAGACGGCGGTGATCGTGAAGTCCGGTAATATGAGCCTCGGCGTCAATCTCCTCGCCGCGCTGACCAAGCGC
>DATDMA010000065.1:0-2040 GCA_036519015.1 Pseudolabrys sp.
GCTGCGGCTGGGGGCGGGGACGCGGCGGCGGCACACGGGCGGCATCCTTGCTCGGACGGCGCTGTTGTTGCTGCTGACGGTCGCGCGGATGGTGGTGATCGGCCGCCCGTTCGGCGCGCTCCGGCCGTTCGCCGTTGACCGGGCGGCTTTCGCGGACTTGCGTGGCGGCGCCGGCCGGCGCGTTCATAAAGGGAATGGTCTGGCCCATCAGCTTTTCGATCGCCGTGACCGACTTGTTGTCGACCGGCGCGACGATGGTGATGGCGGTGCCGCTCTTGCCCGCCCGGCCGGTGCGGCCGATGCGGTGGACATAGTCGTCGGGGTGATGCGGCACATCGAAGTTGAAGACGTGGCTGACGTCCGGAATATCGAGGCCGCGGGCGGCGACGTCGGACGCGATCAGCAGCTTGGCGTCGCCCTTGCGGAAGGCCTCGAGGGCGGCGGTGCGCGCCGACTGGTCGAGGTCGCCGTGCAGCGCCACCGCGTTGAACTTGTGACGCACCAGCGATTTGTGCAGCAGCGCGACCTCGCGCTTGCGATTGCAGAAGATGATGGCGTTCTTGAAGCTGTCGGCGGAGCGAAGCAGGTGGCGTAGCGTCTCGCGCTTTTCCGCCGGATCGCGGCCGGTATTGACCAGGAGTTGCGTGATGGTGGTCGCGGCGGTGGCCGGCTTGGAGACCTCCACGCGGACCGGATTGTGCAGGAAGGTGTCGGCGATGCGCTGGATTTCCGGCGGCATGGTCGCCGTGAAGAACAGCGTCTGGCGCGTGAACGGCACCAGCTTGCCGATGCGTTCGATATCCGGGATGAAGCCCATGTCGAGCATGCGGTCGGCTTCGTCGATGATCAGCAATTCGCAGCCGGACAGCAGAAGCCGTCCGCGCTCGGAATGGTCGAGCAGGCGGCCAGGCGTGGCAATCAGCACGTCGACGCCGCGCACCAGCTTGGTGTCCTGGTCGCCGAACGAGACGCCGCCGATGATCAAAGCGACGTTGAGTTTGTGATTCTTGCCGTATTTCTCGAAGCTTTCGGCGACCTGCGCGGCGAGTTCGCGCGTCGGCTCCAGGATGAGCGTGCGCGGCATGCGGGCGCGGGCCCGTCCTTTTTCAAGCATCGTCAGCATCGGCAGCACGAAGGCGGCGGTCTTGCCGGTGCCTGTCTGGGCGATGCCGAGCACGTCGCGCCGGGCGAGCACGTGCGGAATGGCTTGCTCTTGAATGGGGGTTGGCGTTTTGTAGCCGGCCGCCTCAATGGCGGCTTGAACTTTGTCGGATAGGCCTAGCTGGGAAAAGGACATATAGCCTCAAGCAAAGACCGGCCCGTGTCCGCGCCGGACTAAGGATGCCAGTTGCTTTGCGCGGGGGGACGGTCGAATCTTTTTTGTCTGACCGGTTGCCAGGAACATAGGGCCGAAAGCCGCAAAGTCAATGCTACGGCAGTGCAATAAACCGCATTAATTCTTAATCTTTTCGCCCATTGTGGAGGCAACATGCCGCTCCCGCTGCCGCTTGTCCTGGTTCCCGGCCTGCTCTGCAGCGCCCGACTGTATGCCCCGCAGATCGCCGCTCTGTGGCCGTTCGGGCCCGTATTGGTGGCCGATCATCGTCGCGACGACGATATGGCCGCCATTGCCGCGCGAATCCTGGCCGATGCACCACCGCGGTTCGCGCTCGCCGGCCTGTCGATGGGCGGCTACATCGCCTTCGCTATGCTGCGCCAGGCGCCCGAGCGCATCGTCAAACTGGCTTTGCTCGATACGTCCGCCAGGCCGGATATGCCGGAACAGACGGAAGGGCGGAAGAAATTCATCGCCATGGCCGAAGCGGGCAAGCTGCCGGAGATCATAGAGACGCTGGCCCCCCGCTTTCTCCACCGCGACCACCGCGGCGACGCGACGCTCAACCGCCTGATCCGCGACATGGCGACCGAGACCGGTGTCGAGGGCTTCGTGAATCAGTCGACGGCCATCATGAACCGGCCGGATTCGCGGCCTCTGCTCGCTGAAATCCGCTGCCCGACGCTGGTGTTGGTCGGCGATGG
>DATDMA010000066.1:0-10987 GCA_036519015.1 Pseudolabrys sp.
GCGCGAGCATGACCGAGCACAAGAGAACGTGGAGCGCGGTGATGCCCAGTCGGTAACCGGCCTCGCCGTATTGCTTGAGCGCCGCCTTGGCGTCGTCGATGGCATTCGACGCCGAATCGAGCTGGGCCGTGCAGATGTCCGCAACCGTTCGCGACAGGCCGTGCCATTGGCGGAAGCCGTGCGTTTCCGAGAGAACGAAGCAGCGGTTGGCATAGGCGTCCGCCTGACTGTACCGTCCAAGCAAAGCGTAGAGCACGGACGCATAGTAATAGGCATAGGCCTGCGTCGGCGGATGCGCCATGGCGTCGGCGCGCTGCACGGCTGTTTCGATGCGTTCGATCGCAGTGTCCGGCTTTCCCACGAGCCACAGCGTCCATGACATAAGCGCCAGATCGGCGACGCCGGCATCCTGACCCGCGGCGCGGGCTGCCAGCCGGTCGTCTTCGCTGCTCGCCAGATAGGCGTCGAATGCGTGCGCGATCGTTGCCTCCGCCTCGGTGATGCGTCCCATGAACATGAGAATCATGGCCTTGCCGCGCAATGCATTGAGAAGAGCCGGGCCGTCGCCGCGCGCGGCGGCGAGGTTCAGCAACGTGCCGATCGTTTCCTGCGCGCGTGGCAGTTCGCCGCGCATGACGCTTGCCGTGACCAGCCAGAACATGACCTGAAGATATTCGGGTGGATCGCCCAGGCGTTCGCAAAGCTCGCGCGCGCGTGTGAAGACGACCATGGCCTCGCTTCCGGCGGGGCCCTGCGTGGCGATGAGGCAAGGGCCCATGACCAGCATCAGATCAAGCTCCGTCCGGTCGGTTTGCGTGCCGGTCCCGAGGCGGTGAGCCGCGTCCACGCCCCGGCGCAAATGCGCGATGGCTTCGATATGCGCGGAACGGTGCGCCGCGCTCTGCCCGGCGCGCAGCCACCATGCTGTCGCCTTGTCGATCAGACCGGCCTCCATGAGGTGGTGAGCCATCATCTCCGGCTGGACGGCAATGAGCTCCGCGAAGTTGCGTTCGAGAACATTGGCGAGGCTCGCATGCAGTTGCGCGCGGCGGCTCTTGAGGAGGCCCTCGTAGGCGGTGTCGCGCACCAGGGCGTGCTTGAAGCTGTAAACGGCCTGCGGCGCCAGCCCGCGGCGGAAGATGAGCTCGGAGTGGGTGAGCTGTTCCAACGCATCGTCGAGCTTTGCCCGCGGAAAGCCGGCAATGGCATTCAGCAGCTCATAGGAAAACTCGCGCCCGATGACGGCGCCGATCTGTGCGACCTCGCGCGCCGCCGACAGCCGATCGAGACGTGCGATCAGGGATGCGTGCAATGTCGCCGGAATCGTCAAGTACGGAAGCGAGCGTTCCACGACATATCGGTCGGATTGCTCCTGAAGCTGGCCGCTTTCGAGCAGCGCCTTGGTCAGCTCTTCGACGAACAGGGGTACCCCGTCGGTCCTCGACAGAATTTCCGTCATGACCTCCTGCGGGAGCGGCTTGCCGCCGGCGACGCGCGCGACCAGCGCGGCGCCGTCCTCGCGGTTGAAGCGCGTCAGAAGGACGGTGGAGATGTGCGCATGACTGGGCCAGGGCGGCGTGAACTCCGGACGCGCCGTCATCACCAGGAGAACGCGCATCTGCGGAAGACGCTCGATCATGAGCGTCAGCAGCTCGAGCGATGTCGGGTCGATCCAGTGGATGTCCTCGAAGATGATGACGACCGGCTGCCGTTTCGCCAGATTCTCGAGCAGCGCAAAGAGCGCGGCGAAGGTCGCCTCCTTGCGCTTCTGCGGCGTCAACGTCGCGAGCGGACGCGACGGATTGGCCGGCAGCGAGAGCAGTGCTTCGATGGCGGCGATGTCCGCATCAGTCAGGCCGGCGAACAAGAGGCCCAGTTTCGCGCGTTTCGCAGCGGCCGAATCGCTGCGCTCGAAACCGGCCGCGCGTTCCAGCTGGCTGATGAACGGGTAGAGCGAGCTGTTCGAATGATGCGACGAGCACAGGTAAGTCAGCGTCGTATGGGCCTCGCGCCGCAGCAGATCATCTGCGGCGCACACGACGTGGGACTTGCCGATCCCTGGCTCCCCCGTGACGAGCACGGCGCGGCCTGAGCCTTGCATGACGGTGTGCCAGCGGCGCGTCAACAATTCGACCTCTTCGTCGCGTCCGATGAGAGGCGTCAGCGCGGTCGGATGCTGGGCCTGGAAGCGGTTCGTGGCGCCGGTCGCGCCGACGGCCTGCCAGACCTGGATCGGCTCCGACCAGCCCTTGAGATTTGCAGTGCCGAGATCGCGGTAATTGAAATAGCCGTGCGTGAGTTGCCGCGTATTGGCGCAGACGGCGATCGTGCCGGGCTCGGCGAGCGACTGCAGGCGGGCCGCGAGATTTGGCGTGTCGCCGATGGCGGCGTACTCGCGCGAGCCAGTCTCCGTCGTCAGCACGTCGCCGATGACCACCGTCCCGGTCGCGATACCGATCCGCACCTGCAGCGTGGCGCCGATGTCCGTGTTCAGTTTCGGAATCGCATCAATGAGCGCGAGGCCGCTGTATACGGCTTGTTCGGTATCGTCCTCGCGCGCCTGCGGATAACCGAAATAAATGAGCGCTCCGTCTCCCATGTGGCGCGCGATCACGCCGTTATGCTTGGCGACGGTTTCCGCGATGCAGCTTTGGTAGCTCGTGATCACGTTGCGCACGTCTTCCGGGTCCATGCTGGCCGAAAGAGCGGTCGATCCGACCAAATCGCAAAACATCACGCTGAGCTGGCGCCGTTGCGGGTCGCGCTCGGGGGCTGCGGCCGGAGACGACGGCGGCGTTGACGGCGGCGCGGTCGTGATCGGTATTGCCGCGCTTCCGATCGCTTTCAATATCTTGCGGCGGTGACCGAGTGGAATGTCGAGGTCCTTGAGATCCTGCTCCGTCAATTCTCCGAGAATGGACACATCGATGGCATTCTCGACGAAGCGGTCGCCGTATTCGTTCAGTCCAATCGATGCAAGCCAGTCCACGATTGTCGTCATTGGTGGCTCGAGGGCCCAGGACAAGTCCGCAGCATCCTTCTACCGCCCGGCTCATTATATCTCACTCAGGGTGCGTCATCGCGCTTTTCGCGTGCGGACGGCCGTCCGTCGGTAAGGCGGTAAGGCAGTTGCGCGTTTGCGCGTGCAGAAACGGGCGTTTCGCGGGCATTGCTCGAAGCCGACGAAGCGCTATCGCGCGCCGCTCCTGACACGGCTCACCGAAAAAATGAAAAAGATTCAGCAGTGTGGGGCCGCTCACACATCACGTCGCGCCGCTTAGGCATAGTCCTGATCACCTGCTCTTACGCGATGGTCCAACCCCACCTAAGAGCTCAGGTGAAGCGGTCACAGTCAACACAAAGGGAGACTCAGTCATGAAAAAGTTCATCATCGCCGCCGTCCTCGTCGCGGGCATTGCAACGCCGGCTTTCGCGCAATCGTTCGATCCCGACAACGGCACCGGCAATATCGTGTGGCGTCATGCGCCGGTGACTCAGAACGGCGCCGTTGGCCAGAACGGTGATAGTTCCTACGCGTCGGCGCCCAAAATGGGCTTCGAAGGCAACGGTTCGATCAAGACCGACGATCTCGGCCGCACGGGCGGTGGCAGCCTGGGCTACAACGAGACCCTGAAGCAGTACTGATCACACTCCGCGCCGTAACGGGCGGGCGGGCTTCGGCCCGCCTTGCTCGTTTTTGAGTTCGGTAAGAAGTGCCGGCGTTCGCATCGCGCTAGATGGAGCGGTTGACCCCGCCGTCGGCGACGATCGACTGGCCGGTAATGTAGCCGGCCTGCGCGGAGCACAGATAAGCACAGAGGTCGCCGATCTCGTTTGGCTCGCCCACGCGGCGCACCGGGATCGTGTCGGCGAAGCGCTTGAACTGCTCGTCGAAACTGACGCCGAGGCTCTTCGCGCGCGCGGAGAAAATGTCGAGGAGCCGGTTGGTCTTGATCGCGCCTGGCGCGATGTTGTTCACGGTGATGCCGAAGGGCGCGAGGTCGGAGGCGATGGTCTTGGCCATCACTGTCACGCCGGCGCGCACCGAATCCGACACGACGAGATCGGCGATCGGCTCTTTGACGCCGTAGCCTGTGATATTGACGATGCGGCCGCGGCCCGAAGCCTTCAGCGCCGGAAGCGCCTCGCGGATGAGACGTACCGCGCTCATCAAAGTGAGCTGATAGGCAACGTCCCAATCCCGATCGCCGGCCTTCTCGAACGAGCCCGCCGGCGGACCACCGGCATTGGTCACCAGGATATCGAGGCCGCCGAGCGCAGCGATCGCCTCTTTGACCACGCGCTCAACGTCGGAGGGCTGCGAGACGTCGGCGGCGGAATAGCCGGCCGCCTTGATCTCGGCCGCGGCGCGCGCAAGCTCGTCGGCGCTGCGGGAACAGATGAAGACGCGGGCGCCCTCGTCGGTCAGGGCTTTCGCACAGGCCTTTCCCAGTCCTTTGCTTGCGCCCGCGACCAGTGCCTTGCATCCTCTCAAGCCAAGATCCATGAGAAGGGCTCCTCGGCGCTGCTTCGCGCAATGAACTCACGCCAGTGCGTCGGCAACGGCCTTTCCGCAGGTAACCGTATCGGCGGGTCCCTTGAGATCGCGCGTCCGCAGCTTCGATTCAGCGAGCACTTTTTCGATGGCCGCGACGATGGCTTTCGCAGCCTCAGGCTCCCCGAGGTGCTCCAGCATCATGGCGCCGGACCATATCTGCCCGATCGGATTGGCGATGCCTTGCCCGAAGATGTCGGGTGCGGAGCCATGCACCGGCTCGAACACCGAAGGAAACTTACGCTCCGGATTGATGTTGCCCGACGGCGCGATGCCAATCGTGCCGGTGCAGGCCGGCCCGAGATCAGACAGGATATCGCCGAACAGGTTCGAGGCGACCACCACGTTGAAGCGGTCGGGATTCATCACGAAATGCGCCGTCAGGATATCGATGTGAAACTGATTCCATTTCACGTCCGGATAGGCCTTCGCCATTTCGCGCACGCGTTCGTCCCAGTAAGGCATCGTGATGGCGATGCCGTTCGACTTGGTCGCGGACGTCAGATGCTTTTTTGGCGTCGAGCGGGCGAGCTCGAAGGCGAACTTGAGGACGCGGTCGACGCCGGTGCGGCTCATGACCGTTTCCTGCACGACCACCTCGCGTTCGGTGCCGGCGAACATGCGCCCGCCGATCGCCGAATACTCGCCCTCGGTGTTTTCGCGCACCACCCAGAAGTCGATGTCGCCAGGCTTGCGGCCGGCGAGGGGAGACGGCACGCCGGGCATGAGGCGGACGGGACGTAGATTCACGTATTGATCGAATTCGCGGCGGAACAGGATCAGCGATCCCCACAGCGAGATGTGGTCCGGCACCTTGTCGGGCATGCCGACGGCGCCGAAAAAGATCGCGTCGTGCTTCCCGATCTGGTCCTTCCAATCCTCCGGCATCATGCGGCCGTGCTTTTCGTAGTAGTCGCAGCTGGCGAAATCGAAATCGTCCAGGCGCAACTCGAAGCCGAACTTTTTCGCGGCCGCCTCGAGCACGCGCACGCCTTCGGGAACGACCTCTTTGCCGATGCCGTCTCCGGGGATCACGGCCACGCGGTGAATGCGATTGGTGTTCATGATACAGCCCTCAATCGTTCGCGATGTCTGCCCCGACATAGGCGATGCGCAGCATGTTGGTCGCGCCGGGTGTGCCGAGAGGAACGCCGGCGACGATGACGACGCGCTGGCCCGGCCGCGCGAAGGCTTCTTTGAAGGCGATACGGCAGGCGCGATCGACCATGTCGTCCTGGTCGTGCGCGTCCTCCGTGACGACGCAATGCACGCCCCACACCACGGCCAGCCGGCGGCCGGTCGACATGTTCGGCGACAGCGCCACCACCGGCGCCCGCGGCCGCTCGCGCGCCACGCGCAACGCCGTCGAGCCGGACGAGGTCCAGCAGATCACCGCCGCCATGTCGAGCGTGTCGGCGATGTGGCGTGCGGCGTCGGCGATAGCGTCGGCGCCGGTCGCTTCCGGGGAGGCGCGCTGCGCGGAGATGATGTTGCGGTAGAAGGTGTCGCTCTCGACCTCCTCGGCGATGCGGCTCATGGTCGCCACCGCTTCCTCCGGGTATTGCCCGGCCGCCGATTCTGCCGACAGCATCACCGCGTCGGCGCCTTCGAAGATCGCCGCGGCGACGTCGGAGACTTCCGCGCGCGTCGGCACCGGCGAATTGATCATCGATTCGAGCATCTGCGTTGCGACCACGACCGGTTTGCCGGTCTGGCGGCCGAGGCGCGTCATCTGCTTCTGGACGCCAGGCACTTTTTCAAGCGGCATCTCCACGCCGAGGTCGCCGCGCGCGACCATCAGCGCGTCCGCGACATCGATGATCTCGGCCAGGCGCGTGACGGCCTGCGGCTTCTCGATCTTGGCCATCACCAAAGCGCGCCCGCGCGTGATCTTCTTCGCCTCCGCGATGTCCTCGGGCCGCTGGATGAAGGAGAGCGCGATCCAGTCGATACCGGTGTCGAGCGCGGCCTCGAGATCGGAAAGGTCCTTCTCGGCGAGGGCAGAAAAGGGAATGGTCGAGTCCGGCACGCTCACGCCCTTGCGGTCGGACAGCTTGCCGGCGACCTCGACCCGCGTCGTCATGCGCTTGGGCTCGGCCTCGGTAACGCGTAGCCGCACCTTGCCGTCGTCGATCAGCAGCGTGTGGCCCGGCGCGACAGCGGCGAAAATTTCCGGATGCGGCAGGTAGGCGCGCGTCGCGTCGCCCGGCGCCGTGTCGGAATCGAGCACGAAGGTGTCGCCGTTCTTCACTATCACCGAGCCGCCGGTGAAGGTGCCGAGCCGCAGCTTCGGTCCCTGCAGATCGACCAGGATGCCGATCGGCCGGCCGGTATCGCGCTCGACCGAGCGGATCGTCGAGACCAGCTCGCGCATGCGCTCATGGCTGGTATGACTCATATTGATGCGGAATACGTCCGCGCCGGCCGCGAACAGCCGCGCGATCATGTCAGCAGTCGAGGATGCCGGTCCGAGGGTGGCGACGATTTTAGCGCGACGCAGACGTCTCATTGCTTGCCAACTCCGGGAGGCGGCGGGGGTGTCGTGATTGGCGATCGGCCCGGTCCCGGCATGCGTGGCGGGTTCAACGGGGAAGTGCGATCGGGTGTCTGTTCGGCGCTGTCGGTGAGCTGCACGGTCCAGGAGCGCTGCTCGCTGGTATCGACCTCGAAGAAGCCGGTGCGGTCATAACCACGCGCCAGGCAGTTCTCCGTGCCGCGAATGGTGAACTCCTTCTCGCGCGAACACATGTAAGCTTTACCGGACCATTCGCCGCCGCGGTCATAATCGACCGCGTAGATGTAGTAGTAGCGGGCGACAAGTGCGCCGCGCAGCAGCGTTTCGCAAGAGCGCGCCGAAATGTTCCACCAGCCCTCGGTCGTCCAGCCTTCCGCGTCCTTGTAGCCCAGCGCGACGCCGACCCGGCTGCCTGTATTGTTGCACAGACGGAAATCGGCTTTGGCGGCTTGCGCCGACAGGGCCAGCAGCAGCATAGCCGGCGCAGCGACGCGGACCAGGCGGCGGGTTGTGCAATGGCTGGCGGCAGGGAGGGACAACCCGGGCTCAATTCTGGTCGGTTTCGAAAAGGTACGCGCGGTTTTGACGTGACCCGTCACGGCCTGTCAACGACGATAGCGCGAAAGTCATTCACGTTGGTGTAGGTGGGGCCGGGCTCCAGCAGGTCCTTGAGAGCAGAGAAGAATCCGGTCGAATTATTGTCGGCGAGAAAGGCGGCGGGATCGAGACCGAGGGCCTTGGCCCTGTCCGCGGTGCCGCCATCCAGGATTGCCCCGGCAGGATCGGTCGCCGCGCCGCCGCCGCCATCGGTGCCGTCGGTGTCCCCGGCCAGGGCCGCGACCGCCGGCAGGCCGGCGAGCTCCGGGACAAGCGCCAAGGCGTATTCCTGGTTTGGGCCGCCTCGGCCGGTGCCGCGTATCGTGACGGTCAATTCGCCGCCTGAGAGGATCACCGCGCGCCTGCCTTGCGCGCGCAGGTCGCGCGCAAGCGCGGCATGCGCCTTCGCGACCTCGCGCGCCTCGCCCTCGACCTGGTCCCCGAGCGAGACGCACTCGTAGCCGGCGGCCTTCACCGCCGCCTCGGCCGCGCGCAGTGAGTCCGCCGGACGCACGGCGAGCATGAAGCGGCTGCCGACGAATTCCGGATCGCCCGGCTTGGGCGATTCGTTCTTCGCATCCATGAGCGCGCGCGTCACCGCGTCGGGCACCGCGAGCCTGTACTTGGCGACGATGGCGCGCGCCTCGGCAAGCGTGCTCGGGTCGGGCACCGTCGGCCCGGAGCCGATCACCGCCGGATCGTCGCCCGGCACATCGGAGATCGCGATCGTGACGATCTGCGCCGGGTGCGCGAGCCGCGCCAGCCGCCCGCCTTTGATGCGTGAGAGATGTTTGCGCACCGTGTTGATCTCGCCGATGTTTGCGCCGGAGCGCAGCAGCGCGCGCGTAACGGCCTGTTTGTCTTCAAACGATATCCCGGCTGCCGGCGCGATCCAGTTTGCCGAGGCGCCGCCCGACATCAGCACCAGCACCAGGTCGTTGGGACCCCCGCCATCGGCCAGCGCGAGCGCGCGGTCGGCGGCGCGCAAGCCCGCCGCATCGGGGATCGGATGCCCGGCCTCGATCATGCTCACCGCGCGGGTTGGCCGCCCATAGCCGTGGCGCGCCACCGCGATGCCGGTAATTCGTTCGGGCTCAAGATTTAGGCGATCGAGATAGACATTCTCCGCGACCTCGGCCATCGAGCCGGCCGCCTTGCCGGCCGCGAGCAGAATGAGCCGTCCGCTCGGCGGCGGCGGCAACAGCGGCGGCAGGAACGACGCCGGATGCGCGGCTTCTACCGCGATGCGAAACAAGTCTGCGAGAAAAGCGCGCAGGGCGCCATTGGCTTCATTCATTTGCTGACCACCGAACCGAAAGCGCGTCTATATTGCTACCATCATCGGCCAAGCCGACAAAACGTATCGACCAATCCAATCAATCGATAAGCCCGGCGCATAAGCCGGCTCGGATTTCACAAGGGAGGGCGACACCATGAAGACCACGGGATTGGCTCTGCTCGGAGCGCTGGCTCTGGCGGCCTCCGCCACGACCGCGCCGGCGCGGGCACAGGATACGATCAAGATCGGCTGGGCCATTTCCAAGACGGGGCCGTTCGCGGCCGGCGCCGCCGTCACCACGCTGCCGAATTACCAAGTGTGGGTTAAGGACGTGAACGACGCCGGCGGCATCAATGTCGGCGGCAAGAAGATGAAGATCGAGGTCATCGAATACGACGACCGCAGCACGTCCGAAGACATGATCAAGGGCGTCGAGCGTCTGGCGACGCAGGACAAGGTGGACTTCATCCTGCCGCCGTGGTCGACCGGCATGAATCTCGCCGCGGCCCCCATTTTCAACAAGCTCGGCTATCCGCAACTCGCGGTCACCGCCAACACCAACCAGGCGCCGCAGCTTACCAAGCGCTGGCCGAACCTCACATTCTGGCTCGGTCTGCCGTCCGAGATCGTCGACGGCATCGTCGACACGTTCAGCAAGATGAACAAGGACGGCAAGATCAACAAGAAGATCGCGATGATCGCCGTCGCCGACCAGTTCGGCATCGAGCTGTCGAGCGCAACCCGCGACGGCCTGAAGAAGGCGGGTTTCGAGATCGTCTACGACAAATCCTATCCCTTCGGCGCGCAGGACCTGCAGCCAGTCTTGAAGGACGCGCAGGCGGCCAATCCGGACGTGCTGCTCGCCTTCAGCTATCCGCCGGACACCTTCGCCATCACCGACACCGCCAAAGTGATCGCGTTCAATCCCAAGGTGCTGTTCGTCGGCGTCGGCACGGCGTTCCCGATGTACAAGGGCAAGTTCGGCGCCAGCGCCGACGGCATCATGGGCATCGGCGGCTCGGACGCCAATCTGCCGGGCATCAAGTGGTACATCCAGCACCACAAGGAAATCATCGGCCGCGAGCCCGACCGCTGGGCGAGCCCGATCACCTATGCCAGCCTCCAGGTGTTGCAACAGGCGATCGAGCGCGTCGGTAAGATCGACCGTGCCGCTGTGATCAAGGAGATCAACACCGGCGAGTTCGAGACGATCATCGGCAAGGTGAAGCTCGACAACGGCCTCAACCGCAACATCTGGGCGGTCGGCCAGTGGCAGGGCGACGACTTCTACGGCATCGCGCCGGTGGCCAAGCCGGGCGCGAAGGCGCCGATCGAAAAGCCGGCGTGGCAGTGAGCTTACGCTCCGCTCGTCCCCGCGAAAGCGGGGACCCAGCGCTTCGGGCCGTTTTAGGTTCGACTCTGGATTCCCGCTTGCGCGGGAATGAGCGGCGTATGCGGCGACGATGACCCTCACCCTCGACATTTTCCTCTCCGGCCTCGTGCTCGGAGGAATGTATGCCCTGATCGCCTTGGGGCTCACGCTACAATACGGCATCGCGCGCATCATGAATTTGTCCTACGGCGAATTCCTCGTCGCCGCGGCCTTCGGCGCGCTTTATCTCTTCACCGGCATGGCGGTGAACCCGCTGCTGGGCCTGATCGCCGTCGTGCCGGCGTCGTTCGCCGCCAACTGGCTGCTCTACCAGATTGTGCTCATGCCGCTGGTCAAGCGCGCCAGGAACCAGGGCATGCTGGAAGTGGACAGCATCCTCGGCACCTTCGGCATCCTGTTTGTCATCCAGGGTGTCATGCTGATGACGTTCGGCGGGAGCTTGCAGAGCTATTCTTATCTGTCGGTGCCGGTCCATATTCTCGGCACGACACTGGCGCTCAATCGCATCCTCGCGCTCGTGTTCGCGCTGATCATCGGCGGTGGGCTTTATCTGCTGCTGACGCGCACGCGCTACGGTACGGCGCTGCGCGCCATCGCCGTCAATCCGGATGCGGCGCGGCTGTCCGGCATCGACATCCGCGCGGCGTC
>DATDMA010000067.1:0-6996 GCA_036519015.1 Pseudolabrys sp.
GCTGTCATTGCCGGGCTTGACCCGGCAATCCATGAGGCCGCGCGACAAGCACAGCCTGACGTAAGGCCCTCACGCGCGGTGACTCATCATGGATGCCCGGGTCAAGCCCGGGCATGACGGAGTGTGTTGGGCGCGCGGTCGTCATTTTCCGATTCAGTTATCAAACAGCCAAGCGAAATCGCCCCTGTTCTTTGTCGCGGCCCGGGGTAGGCCTGTCTTCTTCGTCCCTCGTAAAATACGAGGGGATGGCGCGCCGAGAAGGCGCGTCAGGTAGTTCAAGTAGCGCATCTTCCTTTTTGGGAAGATGCGGCGCCCTTCGGCGCGCCATCGCGGCGTCTTGAACGGCGACGGGCCGCGCTTTCGGCAACCGCCTGCGGGGCGCCCGACCGCTCTGCAGCACGACTCCTTTTGGGCCGCCGTGCCTTCGAGCCTCGGGCGAGCCGTGCGGCCCGCCATCAGCCAGCTCCTGGCGGGGGGTCTTAGTGTCCCCAGGCGGAGCCCCGTCACCGCCCGGGAGCGTGGCTTGCGAGGCCACGCCCGCGGGCGCCGCGTCCTGCTCCACCATCAAGACGCCTCATGACAGCGCCCTCGTTGAGCAGGACATGCGGAATATAAGCCCGCCCGGAGCGGTGGGGATAAGTTATTTGTTGTGAGGAGAAGTCGTTCAGGCGGCGGGGTTTTCTGCCGTTGCTGCAAAGGTTCTTTATTTCGCGACCGATCTCCACGTTGTCATGGCCGGGCTTGACCCGGCCATCTCGCTTAAGTGGGCACCGTGCCTGCCTAAGCGGGGCCACCGGGACAAGCCCGGGGACGACAAGCGGTAAGGCCCTCATTCGAAGCGCTTCATCATGGATGCGCGGGTCAAGCCCGCGCATGACGCCGAGTTCGCGGTGGCGTCGAAGTGCCGCCTCACACGTCCAGCAATTCCTCGCTGGCGAATTCGGCCTTCTCCTGGATGAACTCGAAGCGCGCTTCGGGCTTGTTGCCCATCAGCCGCTCGACCGCGCCGGCGGTGCCATTGACATCGCCTTCCGCGAGCATCACGCGCAGCAGTGTGCGCTTGCTCGGGTCCATGGTGGTTTCCTTGAGCTGTGCCGCCATCATCTCGCCGAGGCCCTTGAAGCGCGATATCTCGACCTTGGCGTTGGCGTGGAATTCGCGCTTGAGCAACTCGTCTTTGTGCACGTCATTGCGCGCATAAAAAATCTTGCCGCCGTGGCTGAGGCGGTAGAGCGGCGGGACCGCCAGATAGAGCCTGCCTGCGTTGATCAGGTCGAGCATCTGCCGATAGAAGAACGTAATCAGCAGCGAGGCGATGTGCGCGCCGTCGACGTCGGCGTCGGTCATGATGATGACCTTCTCGTAGCGCAGATCATCCGTCTTAAAGCTGTTACCGGTGCCGCAGCCGAGCGCCTGCACCAGATCGGCGAGCTGCTGATTTTGCGCCAGCTTGTCCTTGCCCGCGGAGGCCACGTTCAAAATCTTGCCGCGCAAGGGCAGCACCGCCTGTGTGCGGCGGTCGCGCGCCTGCTTGGCGGAGCCGCCGGCCGAGTCGCCTTCGACGATGAAAATCTCCGAGCCTTCCGAGGCCGAGTTCGAGCAGTCGGCGAGCTTGCCGGGCAGGCGCAGCTTGCGCACCGCGCTCTTGCGCGCGATGTCCTTTTCCTGACGGCGACGGATGCGTTCGTCTGCGCGCTCAATGACGAAGTCCAGGAGCTTGTTGGCCTGCATCGGATTGCCCGACAGCCAATGGTCGAACGGGTCCTTGATCGCCTGCTCGACGATTTTCTGTGCCGCCGCGGTGGCGAGGCGGTCCTTGGTCTGGCCCTGGAATTCCGGCTCGCGCACGAACACCGACAGCATGCTGCCGACGCCCGTCATCACGTCTTCGCTGGTGACGGCGCTCGCGCGTTTCTCCTGGCCGATGCGGTTGGCGTGATCCTTCAAGCCGCGCAGCAGCGCCGTGCGCAGGCCGGACTCGTGCGTGCCGCCGTCGGGCGTCGGGATCGTGTTGCAGTATGAGTTGAGGAATCCGTCGGCGTCGGCGGCCCAGGCGACGGCCCATTCCACCGCGCCGTGGCGGCCGGTCTTGCCGGACGAGCCGGTGAAGATGTCGGGATGCACCAGCGTCGAGCCGGCCATGTTGCTGGCGAGATAGTCTTTCAAGCCCTCGGCGAAATGGAACGTGGCGGTCTCCGGCACGTCGTCGCCGTCGAGCAGTTCCGGCGCGCAATGCCACCTGATCTCGACGCCGCCGAACAGATAGGCCTTCGAGCGCGCCATCTTGAACAGGCGATCCGGCCTGAACGCGGCTTTGGCGCCGAAGATCTGCGCATCCGGCTTGAAGCGCACCTTGGTGCCACGTCGGTTCGGAACGCGGCCGAGCGTCTCCAGCTTGCCCTTCGGGATGCCGCGCTCGAAAGCCATGCGGTAGTGGGTCTGCTCGCGCCAGACCTCGACCTCGAGCCGCTCGGACAATGCATTGGCGACCGAGACGCCGACGCCGTGCAGACCACCCGAGGTCTCATAGACCTCGCTGTCGAATTTGCCGCCGGCGTGCAGCGTGCACATGATCACTTCGAGCGCCGACTTGTTCTTGAACTTGGGATGCGGATCGACCGGAATGCCGCGGCCGTTGTCGGTGACGCTGACGAAGCCGTCGGCTTCGACCTCGACCTCGATCCAGTCGGCGTGGCCGGCCAGCGCCTCGTCCATGGCGTTGTCGATCACCTCGGCGAAGAGGTGATGCAGCGCCTTCTCGTCGGTGCCGCCGATATACATGCCGGGTCGGCGGCGCACCGGCTCGAGCCCCTCGAGCACCTCGATGTGCTTGGCGGTATAGCCGGCCTCCGCGCTCGTGCCGCGCGCCTTGGTGGCTGCGGCCGGCTTGGGCGCGCCGCGGGCGACGGGCTTCGCCGCGGCTTTGGCCGCGGGGGCCTCGAACAGGTCGGGTTGTTTGCCGGGTTTCTTGTTGGTTGCAGTTTTTGCCATGGAAGCTCTTTTCGGGAACACCGCAGATAGTCACGCCGCGAATCAGTTGCCAGACACTATGCCACGCTGGGACAAGGGCAGTGTCCGGTACGCCGGTCCGCCGCGGCCATGGGTCGGCTACAGACTGGGCGGGACCGTGGCAAGCTGTGGATGCCTTTTGACAAGGCCGCTCTTGACTGCCTTTCTTCCGCCCCGCTAGGCGGGCAACCAACCGCGGGCTTGCCGGTTATCTGGGCAGACCGTCGCGCCCCAAGGGGCAGGGGACACGATCACGTGCAAAAGCCGGAGGATACCCGCAACGGCCAATGGCGCCGCTCGCTCGTGGCGATCACCGAGCCGAAGCCTGCGCCGGAGACCACGCGCGCCTGGACCAACGGCACGCAAGCGGCGATCATCGGGATCTTCATTATCCTGTTCATCGGCGCTCTGTATCTGGCGCGTCCGGTGCTGCTGCCGGCGACGTCCGCCTTCGTCGTGACCATGATGCTCGGGCCGCTCTCGGCCAAAGCCGACCGGCTTGGCGTTCCGCCGATCGTCACGGCGATTGTGCTGTGGCTGCTGGTGGTGGTGGTATTCTACGGGCTCTTGGCGCTGCTCGCGGCGCCTGCGGTGGACTGGATCCAGAAGGCGCCGGAGATCGGCAAGAATATCCAGCAGAAGATGCATGTGCTGGATGCGCCGCTCACCGCGCTGCAGAATTTGCGCGATACGTTGCTGCCGTCATCCGACAAAGGCGGCATCGGCGTGGACATCATCAGCTTCGTGCAGCCGGTGATGTCGATCATCGCGCCGGGCATCGGACAAGTGCTTATCTTTTTCGGCACGTTGTTCTTCATGCTGCTCGGCCGCAGCGGGCTACGCCGCAGCATCGTCTCGGTCTTCGCGGTTCGCGAGGCCAAGCTGCGTGCGCTCAAGATCATGAACGACATCGAGCACAATCTCACCGGCTATCTGAGCCTGGTGTCGATCATCAATATCTGCATCGGCATCGGCTCCGGCGTGGTCGCCTGGGTCACCGGCATGCCAGATCCGCTCGCCTGGGCGGTGCTCGGCTTCCTGTTGAACTACATCGCCTATATCGGCGCGCTGATCATGGAAGCCGCGCTGTTCATGGTCGCACTGGTGACATTCCCCTCGCTGACCCATGCGCTGTTGCCGCCGATCCTCTATTTCATGATGGCCACGCTCGAAGGGCATTTCATCACGCCGAGCCTGGTTGGGCACCGGCTCACGCTCAATCCGCTCGCGGTGATCCTGTCGCTGGTGTTCTGGACCTGGCTGTGGGGGCCGGTCGGGGCCTTCCTGTCGGCGCCGCTGCTGATCATGGGACTGGTCGCCATCAGCCACCTGTTTCCACGCACGGAGCCGACGCTGCCGGAGTGACGGTTCGGGCAAAATGCCGCTGGTGCTGGTACGGCACGCGGGGCCGGGCTAGACACATGGGGACGGGGGCATGACCATCGCATGGATTTAGGCGCTTATTTCGAGAGCATCGTCGAGTTCGTGCGCCACAACGCCGTTTGGGCGCCGCCGATCGTGTTCGCGCTCGCGTTTGGGGAATCGCTCGCTTTCATCTCGCTGCTGCTTCCGGCCTGGGCCGCGCTGGTCGCCATCGGGACGTTGATCAACGCGGGCGGCGTGAGCTTCTGGCCGGTGTGGATCGCGGCCGCGCTGGGCGCGGCCTGCGGCGACTGGCTGTCCTACTGGATCGGGCAAAAGCTCGAATATTCAGTCGCGAAGATCTGGCCGCTGTCGCGGCATCCGGAGTTGCTCCCGCGTGGCGAGCGTTTCATGAAGCGGTGGGGCGTCGCGGGGATTTTCATCGGCCGCTTCTTCGGGCCCTTGCGCGCGGTGGTGCCACTGATCGCCGGGATATTCGAGATGCCGTTCTGGCGGTTCCAGCTCGCCAATTTTTCGTCGGCCTTCGTGTGGGCGGCGGTGCTGCTCACAATCGGCGACGGCATCTCCAAGGCGCTGAGCTGGGCATTCCACTGGGGCATCTGACGGGGACGAGCCCCGCCGGGATCGGCCCGGCGGAGCTTTAAGGCCGTGTCCGATCAGACGTTACTTGACGATATCGGCGCCCGCCTTGCAGGTCGCGGCGTCCTGGTCGCCAGTGCCGCCGGAGCAGCCGATCGCGCCGATCATCTTGCCGTCCTCGACCAATGGGAAGCCGCCGGGTGAGGCGACCAGCAACGGGTCGAGCGTGGCGACATAAGCGTGGCCGGTCTCATAGGCATTGTAGAAGACGCGCGTCTCGCGGCGGAAGCGGGCTGCGGTGCGTGCCTTGCCTTGGGAGACGCTCACGGAAGCGACCTGCGCGCCGTCCATCCGCAGAAACGCGATAAGCTCGCCGTTGTTGTCGACAACGGCGATATTCATTTTCCAATTGTGCTTCTTGGCCTCGGCCTCGGCCGCGGCGATCAATTTCTTCGCATTTTCGCCGCTGACCGGCATGCCGTAAGGAATGTCGAACGGCATCTTGTCCGGCGTGCCGCCGGCGGACGGTTGCGCGGGCGCAGCCGCTGGCGTCTGCGCGAAGGCACCTGTGGTTGTCACAAGCGCGATGCATAGGGCTCCCGCCCATCCTGTCAAACGATGCATGTAGTCCTCCCAACGTTTTGTTATGCCGAATAAATCGGCTTAATCTCGCCCTGCAGGCGAGGATTTTGAGCGATGCAAGCCTATACGCGCCGCTTGTCGGGTCCAGCCAAAAATCGGCACAAAGGGGGTGGCATAGTGGTTATCCCTGGCCATACGAGGGCCAGCGGCCACGCGTTGGAATCCATTGGAGAATTGGGAAATGACTGCACTGACACGCCGCACATTGTTTGCCGGCGCCGCCGCGGCGGGCGCCGCAACCGCGCTCACGCCGTTAACGGTGGGCGCCGCCCGCGCCGCCGCATCGGAAGGGGTGAAGAGCACCGGGATCTATCAATACAAGGTCGGCGACATCGAGATCATCCAGCTCATGGATGGCGCATCGACGTTCCCGCTGCCGGACAAGTTCGTCGTCAATGCCAGCAAGGACCGCGCGATCCTGGCCGCGGCCGCCGCTTACATGCCGGCGGGCGAGGTCGTGGTCCCGTACAGCCCGATGATCGTCAACACCGGCTCGAAGTTGATCGCCATCGACACCGGCAACGGGCTGGGCGCATACGCCGCCAAGAAGGGCGCAATCGGGCAGGCGCGCATCAACATGGCAGCGGCCGGCATCGATCCCAAGCAGATCGACATGGTCATCGTCTCGCATTTCCACGGCGACCATATCGGCGGCCTGAAGAACGCCGACGGCTCGCCGGCTTTCCCCAACGCGGAGATCCTGGTGCCGGCGGCGGAGCAGGCGTTCTGGAGCGACGAGGCCAACGCGAGCAAGGCGAACTTCTACAACAAGCCGCAGTTTCCCGTCGTGAAGAAGATGCTCGACGGCCTCAAGCTCACGCCCTACGAGGCGGACAAGGAGATCGCGCCCGGCATCACCTCGGTGTTCACGCCCGGCCATACGCCGGGGCACATGTCGTACACGATCGCGTCGGGTAACAAGCGCGTCTTCGTGCAGACCGACGTGACCAACATCCCGTCGTTCTTCATGACGCATCCGGACTGGCACGCGATGTTCGACAACGATCCTGAGATGGCGCAGGCGACGCGCCACAAGGTCTACGACATGGCGGCGGCAGAGAAGATGACGGTGGTCGGCTCTCACTTCCCCTATCCGTGCGTCGGGCACGTCGAGAAGGCCGGCAACGGCTATCGCCTCGTGCCGGTGGCTTGGGACCCGAACGGCTAAGGGCGAGGCTTTGTTTTGTCCCGGGCGCGGTGCGGTGCGCAGTACCACACCGCAGACCCGGGACCGTCACGCATACGGAGCTTGGTAAGGCCCCGGATCAGCACCGCACCACTTCGTGATGCGGTGCGTCCGGGGCACGAGGCCGTGCTTGACCGCTATTGACGGCAAGCCTATATGCCGCGTCATGACGACGAGCCCTCAAGCAAGGCACCTCC
>DATDMA010000068.1:0-15424 GCA_036519015.1 Pseudolabrys sp.
CGAGGTTCTCGAATACGGTCAGGTGTTCGAACACACTCGGCTTCTGGAACTTGCGGCCGATGCCCGCCTGCGCGATTTCCGGCTCCGACAGCGCCAACAGATCGACATCGCGTCCGAACCACGCGCTGCCCTCGTCTGGCCGCGTCTTGCCGGTGATGACGTCCATCATGGTGGTCTTGCCGGCGCCATTCGGGCCGATGATCGCCCGCATCTCGCCGGGCTCGACGATGAATGACAATTCGTTGAGCGCCTTGAAACCGTCGAACGAGACGCTGATGCCGTCGAGATAAAGCAGCGCCGAGGTGGTTTGCTTATCGACCATGGGCCCTACTCCGCCGCATGCGGTGCCGCGACCGGCAGCGCAGCATCCTTTTTCTCGGCGCGACTGCCGCGCCAGGCATTGTAGGTGCCGATGATGCCGCGCGGCATCAGCAAGGTTGTGCCGATGAACAGGCCGCCCAGCATGAACAGCCAATAGGGCGCGAGCACGCCGGAGGTGAAGAAGGTCTTGGCGTAGTTCACCACAAAGGCGCCCAGCACCGCGCCGGTGAGCGTGCCGCGGCCGCCGACCGCGACCCAGATCACGGCTTCGATCGAGTTGGCCGGCGCGAATTCGCCCGGATTGATGATGCCGACCTGCGGCACATAGAGCGCGCCGGCGACGCCGGCCATGCAGGCCGACACCGTGAACACGAACAGCTTGTAGGACTCGACCCGGTAACCAAGAAAGCGCGTGCGCGACTCGGCATCGCGGATCGCGATCAGCACCTTGCCGAATTTCGAGGTGACGATGGCCCGGCAAATGAGAAAGCAGAGCGCCAGCGCCAGGCAGGAGATCACCAGCAACGCGTTGCGCGTTCCCTCGGCCTGCACGTTGAAGCCGAGGATGTCCTTGAAATCGGTCAAGCCGTTATTGCCGCCAAAACCGAAATCGTTGCGGAAGAAGGCGAGCAGCAGCGCATAGGTCATCGCCTGCGTGATAATCGAGAGATAGACGCCGGTGACGCGGCTGCGGAACGCGAACCATCCGAACACGAAGGCGAGCAGGCCCGGCACCAACAGCACCATCAGCGCCGCATAGGCGAAGTGGTTGAAGCCGTACCAGAAGAAGGGCAGTTCCTTCCAGTTCAGGAACACCATGAAGTCGGGAAGGATCGGGTCAGCGTAAACGCCGCGGGTGCCGATCTGGCGCATCAGATACATGCCCATGGCGTATCCGCCGAGCGCGAAGAACGCGCCGTGCCCGAGCGACAGGATGCCAACATAGCCCCAGATGAGGTCGATCGAAAGCGCCAGCAATCCGTAGCAGACGTATTTGCCGAACAGCGCCACGAGATAGGTCGAGACATGCAGCGCCGAGCCGGCCGGCACCAGCAGATTGAGCACGGGAATGGCGATGGCAAAGGCGGCGAGCAGCACCAGGAACAGCGTCGAGCCGCGGTCGAGCAAGCGGATGAGCGGGTGCGCTTTCATCATGTTTCGATCGCCCGGCCCTTGAGCGCGAACATGCCGCGCGGGCGCTTCTGGATGAACAGGATGATGAAGACGAGAATGGCGATCTTGGCCAACACCGCGCCGGCAAAGGGCTCGAGAAACTTGTTGGCGATGCCGAGCGTCAGAGCGCCGACCAGCGTGCCCCAAAGGTTTCCAACCCCGCCGAATACCACCACCATGAAGCTGTCGATGATGTAGCCCTGCCCCAGATTGGGCGACACGTTATCGATTTGCGACAAGGCCACACCGGCGATGCCTGCGATGCCGGAGCCGAGCCCGAAGGTGAGCGCGTCGATGCGGGCGGTACGGATGCCAACGGCCGCGGCCATCTGCCGGTTCTGCGTCACCGCGCGCATTTCAAGTCCGAGCCTGGTGAACCGCAACATGCCGAGCAAAGCCACGAACACCATGGCTGTGAAGGCGATGATCCACATGCGATTGTACGTGATGGTGATGCCGCCGAGCTCGAAGGCACCGCTCATCCAGGACGGATTGCCGACTTCCTTGTTGGTCGGCCCGAACGCCGCCCGCACCGCCTGTTGCAACACCAGTGAGATGCCCCAGGTCGCGAGCAAGGTTTCCAGCGGCCGGCCGTAGAGAAAACGGATCACGGTCCGCTCGATGAATATCCCCACCACGCCTGCAACGATGAAGGCGAGCGGCAACGCAAATGCCAGCGAATAGTCGAACAGGCCCGGATATTTCGTGCGGATGATTTCCTGCACGACGAATGTCGTATACGCCCCCAGCATCACCATCTCGCCATGCGCCATGTTGATGACGCCCATCACGCCGAACGTGATGGCGAGACCGATCGCAGCCAGCAGCAGCACCGAGCCGAGCGACAGCCCGTACCAGGCGTTCTGCACCGCGCTCCAGATCATCAGGCTGCTGTTGATCTTCGTCTTGGCCGCGGCCACCGCCTGAACGACCTCCGGCGGCTGATTGCCCGCCAGTCCGTCGAGCAGGCCGAGCGCGTCCTGGTCGCCACGCGCTTGGATGACGGCGATGGCTGCGACCTTATCCTCGGTGCTGGCGTCGGCGGAACTCAGGATCACGGCGGCGCGCGCTTCCGAGAGCGCCTTTTTCACACGCGCGTTTGTTTCGGCCGCCAATGCCTGGTCGAGCGCGGGCAGCGCGCTGTCCTCGCGCGACTTGAACACCGATTGCGCCGCAATGAAGCGCTTGTCCGGATCGGGCGCCATCAGCGACAGGCCGCCGATCGCGGCGTTGACGATGTTGCGCACGCGGTTGTTAAGGCGAACATTGGCGGCATCGTCCGGCGGCGCACCGGCGAGCGGTTTGCCGGTCTCGGCGTCGAGCACGGCGCCGGCCGTCGTCTTGATGTAGACCTTCTTCTCGGTCGCGCTGAACAGGAGGCGTCCGTCCTGCAGCGCCTGGATCACCTGCGCGGCAAGCGGATTGCCGCTGGTGGCGACGGCATTGATGCCGTCGATCGTGTCGTCGAACTCGTCGGTGGTGAACTTCGGCAGCGCGTCTTCGTACGGCCCTGCGTGCGCCGCGCCGGCAGCGGCGAGCGTACAGACGACGAATGCGAGGGCGATCAGACGACCGAAGAGGCCACGCATCAGTATAATTCCCGGCGTTGCTGCGCACGATTTAATGAAGCCGGCGGCCGGCCTTCGGGATCGCGCTTTCTTCGTGGAGGCGGAGGCGGCGTTGTCGCCGCCTCCGTGTCGGAAGGTGCATCAGAGGGCGCGGATCAGGAGCCCTGACCGCCGCACTTCTTGGTGACCTTGTTGTAGTTGCCGCACTTGAGCTTGACCCAGTCGGATTCCAGGTCTTTCGAGCCCGGCAGATAGTCGGACCAGGCATCGCCCGGGACCAGACCCTTGGTCTTCCACACCACATCGAACTGACCGTCGCCGCGGATTTCGCCGATGAAGACGGGCTTGGTGATGTGGTGGTTCGGCAGCATTTCGGAGACGCCGCCGGTCAGGTTGGTCTGCTTGATGCCGGGCAGCGCGTCGATGACTTTGTCGGGATCAGTCGACTTCGCCTTCTCCACCGCCTTCACCCACATGTTGAAGCCGATGTAGTGAGCCTCCATCGGGTCGTTCGTGGTGCGCTTGTCGTTCTTGGTGTAGGCGTGCCATTCCTTGATGAAGTTGGCATTCGCCGGGGTCTTGATCGACTCGAAGTAGTTCCAGGCGGCGAGATGGCCGATCAGCGGCTTGGTGTCGAGACCGGCGAGCTCTTCTTCGCCGACCGAGAACGCCACCACCGGGATGTCGGTCGCCTTGACGCCCTGGTTGCCCAGTTCCTTGTAGAATGGAACGTTTGCGTCGCCGTTGATGGTGGAGACCACCGCGGTCTTCTTGCCCGCCGAGCCGAACTTCTTGATGTCCGACACGATGGTCTGCCAGTCCGAGTGACCGAACGGCGTGTAGTTGATCATGATGTCTTCATCCTTGACGCCTTTCGACTTCAGATAGGCCTCTAGGATCTTGTTGGTGGTGCGCGGATAGACGTAGTCGGTGCCCGCCAGCACCCAGCGCTTCACCGAGCCGCCGTCCTTGCTCATCAGATAGTCGATGGCAGGGATGGCCTGCTGGTTCGGCGCGGCGCCGGTGTAGAACACGTTGCGCTCGCTCTCCTCGCCCTCGTACTGCACCGGGTAGAACAGGATCGAGTCGAGCTCCTTGAACACCGGAAGCACCGACTTGCGCGACACCGAGGTCCAGCAGCCGAACACGACTGCGACCTTGTCCTTGGCGATGAGCTCGCGCGCCTTTTCGGCGAACAATGGCCAGTTCGAAGCTGGGTCGACGACGACCGCCTCGAGTTTCTTGCCGAGCAAACCGCCCTTCTTGTTCTGCTCGTCGATCAGCATCAGCATGACGTCCTTCAGCGTGGTTTCGCTGATGGCCATGGTGCCGGAGAGCGAGTGGAGGATGCCGATCTTGATCGTGTCTTCAGCCTTGGCGCTTTGGACGGCGCCTGCGGCCGTAAATGCAAGTGCCGCCACGGCGGAAAGCCACCAGCGGGCATTCGGTCGCTTGGCGACCGCCTTTATCGATTCGAACATGAGCGAAATCCCCTGAATTTAACGCGCGCTTCGGTCCCGGCGACGTTTCCGCGCAAAAGGGAGTTCGCAAACCCTGTGCCAAGGGATCGCAAATCGGGTAACCTACTGTTTTGCTTGACTCTTAAGCCCGCGACCAGAAACTGCCTAGTTTTCAATCAATCGATAATGGCTGTTATTTGGGCATATTGGGCTGATTCTTGGCCAAGAACAGACGGGACATCGCGAGATGTCCGCCGAAATTCGGCACATCGCGGCCCCTACCAAAGTTCCGTGACGTCGAGACGGTGCGGGATCAGCCCCTGCTGCACCGCGTAAGAAATGAGCATCTCCAGGCAGGGCCGGTTGGCATCCTTGCCGAAGGGCGCCGTATCGATCTCCCCCGGCTTCAGGCCGGCGGCCTTCTTCCCCGCCTCCAGCAGGCGATAGAGCTCGGCGACCGCCGCCGGGTTTTCGCGGGCGAGCGATTCCGGGACGACGACCATGTGGTTGACCGGGACCACGCCGTGCTTGCGATACCAGACGAGCGCGGCGGCGTCAGGATCCGGGATCACGCTCTTGAGCTGCGGCTCTTTCGGCATGGCGGCGCCATAGATGGCGGCGTCAAGTTCGCCATCCAGCAGCATTTTGGTGATGTCCTGCCCCGCCCCTGCCCGGATGACGCCCGGTGGGTCCTTGGCCTCGGGGACGTGGCCGTCTTCGAAAGTGACCCATTGGACGCGGGAGAAATCGACGCCGAAGTCGTTCTCGATGATGCCGCGGACCCAGGCGCCGGTCGTTTGGCTGTAGGACCGCATGCCGATGCGTTTGCCGGCGAGGTCGGCGGGCGTCAGCGTCCCACGGTCGCTGTTGTAGAGCACCGTGCCATGCTGGAAGCGCCCGAGCATCGCCGCCGGCAGGAGCTTCAGTCCCTTATCGTAGACTTTCGCCTGCAGATAGCTAACCAGCGCCAGCTCGCTGGCGTCAAAGGCGTGCTCGCGCACCATGGGCTTGAATGCCGTGTGCATCGGCTTCACCTCGACGAAGTCGAGCGTCAGCCAGGGCGACGTGATCTCGCCGCGCTTGAGCGGCAGGGTGTGCGGATAGTCGCCAATGGCAATACGCAGCGTGGTCGGGGTCTCGGTCATGGTAGAGCTTTCCATTTGGCGGTAACGCACGGTCGCACAGGAAGCTTGACTGGCTCGCACAGATTGTCAACAATTTGGATAACCAGATTGTCGATAAGCCATGAGCACCACGCCCAGCGCCAATTCCGACGTCGCCACGCGCCTGCGCGATGCCATCACGCGCGGGCAGTTGATGCCGAACGAGCGGCTGATCGAAGCCGACCTCGCCCAGGCCTATGGCGTGAACCGCGCCAATGTCCGCATGGCGCTGGCCATGCTCGACCAGGAGGGCCTGGTCGTGCGCGAGCCCAATCGCGGCGCGCGCGTGCGCTCCATCACCGATGCCGAGGCGATCGAGATCGCCGAAACGCGGCTCGCCATCGAGGTGATGGTGGCGCGGCAGGCGGCGGCGCGCGTCACGGACACGGACCGGGCGGCGCTGCTCAGGCTCGTCGATGAGATGCGCAAGGCGGTCGCGAGCGCCGATTATTCGGCTTTCTCGCAGAGCAATGCCGCTCTGCATCGGGAAATCCAGCGCGTCGCCGGCAACGCCACCGCGACCCGCATCCTCACCACGCTGAAGTCGCATCTGGTGCGGCTGCAGTATCGCGTCATCCTGCTGCCCGGCCGTCCGGACCAGTCGCTGGCCGAACATCAGGCCATCGTCGATGCGATCTGCGCCGGCGACGGCGATGCGGCGGAAGCCGCGATGCGGCGGCACCTCACGAGTTTCAAGCATCAACTGACGCAGGCGATCGAGGCGGCCCGGCACGGCGGCTTCTGATCGCAGCGGCGGGGCCCTGCCCCTCCGCGCGAGACGCAACAACGAGAGAATGGAGTGTTCATGGCTGATCAGAAGACCGGGCTCGTCGTCACGGCCCATCCGGGCGATTTCGTCTGGCGCGCGGGCGGCGCCATCGCGCTGCATGCCAAGCGCGGCTACAAGATGAAGATCGTGTGCTTCTCCTACGGCGAGCGCGGCGAGAGCCAGTTCGCCTGGAAGGAGGCCGGCGCAACGCTCGAAAGCGTGAAGGCGGGCCGCAAGGACGAGGCCGAACGCGCCGCCGCCCTGCTCGGCGCCGAGATCGAGTTCTTCGATTGCGGCGACTATCCGCTCAAGCTGACCGAAGCGCATTTCGACCGCATGGTCGACATCTATCGCGAGACCAATCCGGCCTTCGTGCTGACGCACGCGCTGAAAGATCCCTACAATTTCGACCACCCGAACGCCGCTCACTTTGCGCAGGAGACGCGCGTCGTCGCGCAGGCGATGGGTCACAAGCCGGGCGCCAAGTACAAGTATTCGGCGCCGCCGGTCTATCTGTTCGAGCCGCACCAGCCTGAGCAGTGCGACTACAAACCCGATCTGATCCTGAAGATCGATGACGTCTGGGAGACGAAGTTCAAGGCCTTCCAGATCCTCGCCGCACAAAAGCACCTCTGGCACTACTATGAGCGCGTCGCGCTCAACCGCGGCATCCAGGGCTCGCGCAATACCGGCATCCCGATGACGTACGGCGAAGCTTATCAGACGCTCTTCCCGCGCGTCGTCACCGAAACGCTCGGCTAAGCTGGTAAGGAGACACTATGAAAAACGTCGTTGTCCGTAACATTAAACGCGCCGATGCCAAGTCGCTGGCCACGTTCGAAAAGCTCGGCGCCTCGACCGTGCACGAGGCGCTTGGCCGCTATCAGCTGATGAAGCCCTACATCCGCCCGGTCTGGGCGGGTGCGTCGATTGCGGGCCCCGCGGTGACCATCCTGGCGCAACCCGGCGACAACTGGATGCTCCACGTCGCTATCGAGCAGTGCCAGCCCGGCGATGTCGTCGTGCTCGGCTGCACCGCCGACAACACCGACGGCATGATCGGCGATCTCATCGCCACGTCGCTGAAGGCGCGCGGTGTGAAGGGCGTCATCATCGATGCCGGCTGCCGTGACGTCGCCACGCTCAAGGAGATGGGTTTCCCGATCTGGGCGCGCGCGATCTCGTCCAAGGGTACCGTCAAGGCGACCTTGGGCTCGGTGAACATTCCGGTCGTTTGCGCCGGCGTGAATGTGGAGCCTGGCGACGCCGTGGTGGCGGACGATGATGGCGTCGTCGTCGTGCCGAAGAAGTATGTCGTGGAGACTGCGGCGAAAGCACAGAAGCGTTTCGATGACGAAGACGCCAAGCGCCAGAAGCTGGCCTCCGGTGTGCTTGGGCTCGACATGTACAATATGCGCGAGCCGCTCGCGAAGGCCGGTCTCGTTTATGTCGAGAATCCGGAGGACGTGTGAAACGCGTCCCTCGCGGACGCGCCATCGCACCACCTTAGTGCCGGCGGCCCATCATATAATCGAGCGTATATGTGCTCGGGCAGAACTCGCGATAATGCTTGCCGCCCCCGCGGGCGGTGAATGCAGGCACACATAAATGCTTGCGGTCGCATATCATGCACAGGCGCTGGAGATCGAGGATCAGCGCCGGTTCGTTGAACGGCCGTCGGGTGCGATCGACGCCAAGCGCGGCCAGCATGTTGTCGAGCAGCGCCGCGGCGTCCGGGCTCTTGCCGGCCGGCGAGGTCTTGCCATTCTCCGAAGCGCATTGCTGCAGCTCGGCGCGGGCGTCAGACGTCCGGCGGTACTTACTGACCACCTGCGCAATTGCGCCCAGGATGCGGTCGAGCGTCGGAACGTGCGGCTGTTCGGCGCGTCGAGCGGTCATGACAGTGTCCTCCTTTATGGAGGCTCGCACATGCGCCGCGCGGCGCATTGATGTGGGTCGTTGATGTGGATCAACGAGACTTGCCAGCGCCGTTGCCGCACGCGTGCGAGGTCTGCAAACGCCCTGGCCCAGACTTCGTTGCGGTTCACGTGAAGGCGATCAATTAATATCGCTAACAAGCGGTTAACGGATCCCGACACGGCTAGCGCGCGCGGGCGCAGGCTTGTGCATCTGTGGCTGTGCTCGGAACGTATGCGGACACCGGTCGCTGGCGCAGGGCAGGCAATTCCACGCGTCGCTGCTGCAGAAACGGGCGAAATCAACCGGCATTACGCCTCGCCGACGCCGTAGCGTTAACAGACCTTTGCAGTCCGGCGCGCGTTTTTAGCAACAACTGCAAGCTTTTGTTTGCGGCCTAGCAACACACGAATGAAGGTATTTTTAACGCGCGGCTCGTAGTTTGCCCCCACTGTTCCTCCTGGAGTGTGTCACATGTCCAAGCTTGTTTCGTTTTTGAAGAGTGAGTCGGGGGCGACTGCGATCGAATACGGTCTTATTGCCGCCGGCATCTCCGTGGCGATCATCGCCATCGTCAATGGCCTTGGTACTCAGCTGAACACGAAGTTCGGCAGCATCTCGAGCCAGCTGAAATAATCTCACGTGCCTGACCGGATTTTGGAAAAGCCGCCAGCAATGGCGGCTTTTCCTTTTTTGGCGTCGGCATGGTGCGAACCGCCGCGCGGTCCGCAGTCTGGATGCATCGACGTGCCGACGGCAAGCGTCAGTTTCGCGACATCTTTAACGGGCGCGGCAGGGATCGCTTAAACGCCGCCGCGCATCTCAGTAACGTGGAGTGAGCATCGCCCCGGGACGGAATTTGACCACCGCGATGATGCCGAACAGCACGAAGAGCGCCAGCGCAGCAGTCTGGGCAATGAGGAAAGGCGGCTCCGACTGGGTCGGCGCCAGCGGCTGGAGCGCGGGAATCTTCTGGAAGGACTGCACGATCAACACGAATACATTCAGGTAGAGCGAGATCACCGCCGTGACGACGTAGATCCAGCGCCAGGCGCCCACGAGGTGCTTTATATAAAGCGCGAATAGCGCAATTACGAAGACGACGGTCGCGACGATGCCGGTGCCGAGCGCGGGCGTGAACTTGGTGATCGGAAAGAGAAAGCCTGTCAGGGTCGTAAGCACGGTGGTGGCGAGGAACAACGCGGTCCAACGCGGCTGCGACTGCGAACCAAACATACCGATGACGACGATAATGCCCGAAGCGATTGCAACCAGGCTGATGACGACGTGCAGAATCGTGAAGGTCTGAAGTGACATACCGAGAATCATGACACAGCTCCCAAGCGTCAAGGTGACGGTATAACGAGCCTATCGCATAGCCTCCGCGACAAGCATCACACTTTTTGATGCGCCGTGAAAATTCACACCTCGGACGCGGCGACGAACAGGCGGCGCGCGCCGTGCATATCGAACCATAGACCGGCCGGCGTGTGGGCGATGCGCAGCACCGCCGTATCGCAATGGGCGCAGCGCATGATGGCGCCCATCGCGCCGCCATAGACGCGGATAGCGCCAATGGGCGCGGCAGTGCCGCAACCGCCGCAGGTGATTTCCGCCGTGGTGAGGTCGAGCGCGAACAATTCGCGCAACAGCCCGCCGGCCGCGTTGCCGTCGAGCGGAAGCATGTCGTGCTGTTGCAGGCTCATTGTCATCTCCCCGTGGGTCCGAAACGCTCCGTCTTGATCAGGTTTGGTGCATGGCCGAGATCGCGCAGGTCGCTGGCAGCGGCCTCGACCATCGGCGTCGGTCCGCAAATGAAGATGCGCGGGTGCTCACGAGGGGCGAAGCCTGTGCTGTCCAGCATCGCACGGTCGATGCGCCGCGACAGGCCGCGCCAGCCCTCGGGCTGCGCCCGCGTGAGCGTGTGCACGACGGTGACGCCCTGCCCTGCGAGATTTTCGAGCTCGGCGCGGTAGATGATGTCGTCGAAATTGCGGGAAGAATAGAGCAAAGTCGCCGGCACATCGCTGTTGGCCGTGGCGCGGTGGCGCAGCATCGCCATCAGCGGCACGATGCCGGAGCCGCCCGCGACGAGAAACAAGGGCCCACCGAGCGCGGGCGTCCACACGAAATAGCCGCCGATCGGGCCGCGCAATTCGAACTTGTCGCCGGCGCGCACATCGCCGGCAAGATAGGACGACACCTCGCCATCCTCGAGCCGCTCGACCGTCAGCGTCACCATGCCGGGCTGCGGCGGCGAGGCGATCGAATAGCTGCGCTGCGCCTGGTAGCCGTCCTCGGAGGTCAGGCGCACATCGACATGCTGGCCGGCCTTGTGCCCCGGCCATTCGGGCAGATGCAGCACGAGACTGCGCACGCGCGGCGTCTCGTCGATGACCTCACGGACCTCGGCGGTCATCCAGCGCAGGCGCGGCGGCGCTAGAGTGCGATCCATCTGAATCAAACCGGCCGCCAAAGGCATTTTTGCTTGCGCATGATCTTGTCCGAAAACCGGTTCCCACTTTTCGGGATCATGCGCTCAGTCACCGGCATAACGCTGCTCGCGCCAGGGATCGCCATAGATGTGATAGCCGAGCTCTTCCCAGAACCCGGGCTGCTCGCTGTCGAGGAACTGGATCTTGCGCACCCACTTGGCGCTCTTCCAGAAATAAAGATGCGGCACCAGAAGCCGCGCCGGGCCGCCATGCTCGGGGTGCAGCGGCTCGCCGCCGAAGTGCGTGGCGACCATGGCCTTGCCGTCGACGAGGTCTTCGGACGGCACATTGGTCGTGTAGCCGCCGTCGGAATGGATGAGCACGAAGGGCCCCGGCGGCTCGCTCAGGCCCGCGGCCTCGAGCAGCGTGTCGATCGAGACGCCGCGCCAGTTTGTATCGAGCTTCGACCACGTGGTGACGCAATGGATGTCGACGGTGATTTCCGTCTGCGGCAGCGCACCGAACTGCGCCCAGCTCCATTCGCCGATCGGGCTCTCGCCGTCCTCCAGCGTGAAGCTCCAGTTGGCTAGGTCGGGCTCCGGCGTCGGCCCGGCCGAGAGCACGGGAAAGTCCGTGACCAGATGCTGGCCCGGCGGCACCCGCGCGCTCTGCCCAGCGCGGCCGCGTCCACGGAAACCACGTGAAATGGGTGGTTCGCTCATAGTGCCGCCTCCGTTGCCCAGGGTCCAAGTTTCCGCCGGACTGATGACAAGCGCAATACGTCGTTCGCCAGCAGCACAACCGTGCCGATTGCCACTCTCGGCTACACGCCAAATTAACTCAGGAGTTTTTCAATGGCCGACGTGCGCCGCGGGCGTGCTTTTTGCAGAACGGGATCGGAGCGGCGTGCGGATGGCTGACGGGGGAAACCGCTTCCGTTTTCTCGACGGCCTGCGCGGGTGGGCGGCTTTCGCCGTGCTCATCTATCACATCTTCATCGACGGCCTGCCGGCGAATGCGTTCATGGCCGATCGTGGCTGGTGGGCGAAGGTGTTCGTCGTCAACGGCACGCTGGCGGTGTGCATCTTCTTCGTCGTCTCGGGGTTTTCGCTGTCGATCCGCTATCTCTCAACCGGCGACGCACGCGGGCTGGTGCGGATCGCGGCCGGCCGGTACGTGCGCCTGGCGATACCGATCTTCGCGATTTGCACGGTGAGCTACGCGCTGATGGCGATCGGCCTGATCGGCCCTGCCGAGTCACGGCCCGCGCCGCTGGACGTGTTCTTGCGCTTCACGCCGACGCTCGACGGCCTATTCGGGTTCTCGCTGTTCAAGGTGTTCTTCGCCTATGCAAACGCGGAGAGCTACGACCCGCCGCTCTGGACCATGTCATACGAGTTCTTCGGCTCGTTCATGGTATTCGCGCTGCTCGCGCTGGTGCGGGCCTGGCCTCCGCGTACCGTCGTGTTCGGAGCGGTGTTCCTCGTCTTCATGATCGGGCAAAGCTACTACGCCCTCTTCTTCGGCGGCATCCTGATCGCCGATCTTGTCAGCCGGCGTCATCAGTGGCCGGCGGCGAACCGCACCGGCCTCGTGCTCTGCGCGGGTGGAATGGCGCTCGGGCTATTCCTCACCCCTTGGTTTGATACAGTTTATATCGCCGTGGCGATGTTGCTGGTGGCGGGCATCGCGTTCTGCGTGCCGCTTCGGCACGCCTTCGAGAACCGCCTCGGCGATTTCCTCGGCTGGATCTCCTACCCGCTCTATCTGGTGCAGGCGCCGGTGGTCTACGCGTTCTCGGTGGGCGGCCTTCACCACCTCTCGGCTTTCGGACTAGACGATGCAACGCAACGCTGGATCGTCGGCGCGGCGACCGTTCCGATCGCGATCGTCTGCGCCATCGCCTTCTGCCCGATCAACGATCTCGCGGTGAAGCTCTCGCGCAAGACAGGCAACGCCTTTGTCGCGCTGCTCGATGGCCTCACCTATTCGCGTGGCTCCAGGGCGCGAGGCGCCGCTCCACCCATTTGAGGCCGGTGGTGAGCGAAACGCCCATTACCATCAGCACGACCACCGGCACGAAGGTCTTGTCCATCTCAAAGACATTCGCGTAACGGGTGATCATGAAGCCGAGGCCCGAGATCGTGGTGTAGAACTCGGCAATCACCATCCCGACCAGGCCGCGGCCGATGGCGAGGCGGATGCCGGCGGCGATGTACGGCAGCGCGAAGGGCAGCAGCACGTCCTGCCACATGCGCCACTCGCTGGAGCGGAACGAGCGCGCGACCTCAATCATGTTCTTGTCGCACTCGCGCACGCCCTGATAGGTGTTGATCAGGATCGGGAATACCGCGAACAAGAATACGACGATGATCTTGGCCTTGAGATAAATGCCGAACCACAGCACCAGCAGCGGCACCAGCGCGACCATCGGCGTGGCGTAGAGCGCGTTGATCGGCAGATCCAGCGCCCAGTCGAGCCAGCGCACGCGCGCCATCGCAACAGCGAGGGGAATACCGACGATGACGGCGCTGATCAGGCCGTAGAACATGACCTCCAGGCTCTGGCCGAGATAGTACGGCAGGTCGCCGGACGCGCTCAGCTCGTAGAAGGCGATGGCGATCCTGGACGGATACGAGAAAAAGATCGGATTGATGAACGGACCGACGATCTCCCAGACGACCAGGATCAGCGCGACGAAGCCGTAACGAAAGACGGCGCGGTGTTGCCACCACGGCGTCCTGGCAGCCGCGCGCGCCGGCGCCGCGCCTGCGAGCGATGCGGGATGAACTTGATGGGCGACGCTCATCGCGTTTCTATCCTTATGCGTTCCCTAAAACTGTTCTTGGTTTTATTCACCGGCGGACGCGTGCGCCCGCCGGCGCCGTCAACACCGCATCAGAACGCCGCCGTCGGGCACACCGGGCCCTTCCATTCGCCGAGCTGATCAAGTGCCTTCTTCGCGAACGAGGCATCGACGAGGTCTTCGTATTTCGGCGTCTTGCCCTCTTTGATGTTGCCGACCTTGGTCATCAGATCGGCAGTAAAGTTGAAACGCTCGGGACCAAGGCCGCTATTGGCGTCCCAGATGCATTCCTTCACAAGGAAGTCGAAGCTCTCCGACAATATCTTTTCCGGATAGCCGGTCGCCTTGACCAGGATCGGCATGATCTTGGCCTTGTCGCTGTACATGATGCGCGTGGCCTCGATGTTCGCCTTGGCGAAGGCTTCCAACGCGGCCGGCTTGTCCTTGATGGTTTTGTCCGTCACGGCCGCGACCGTATAGAGCGTCTTCGGCTGCAGTTCCCACATGCGCGCGATCGCATGCAGGTTAGGCACTTTGCTTTTTGCGAGCATTTCCTGCTCGACATGCAGGATCGCAGTATCGACCTGATCGGCCACCAGAGCCGGCACGTCCTCGGTCGCGATGCTGACAAAATTGACGTCCTTGGGATCGATCTTGGCCGCGCGCAGCACGCTGCGGCTCAGAAGATCGGCGAAGCCGCCCGGCTGCTGGATGCCGATGCGCTTGCCCTTGAGGTCGGCCATGTCCTTGATGTTGGCGCGCACCACCATGGATGCTTCGAACTTGGGCAGGTTCGCGACAATGGACTTCACCTGAGCGCCGTTAGCAATGCCGATGATGGTCACCGAGCCGGGCGCCATGCCGACATCGACATCGCCCGCCAACATCGCGCGGAAGACCTTGACGCCATCCTCAAGCGAGACGATGTCGACGTCCACGCCGTATTTTTTGTAGAGGCCGAGCTCCTTGGCCACGACCACCGGCATGTGCACGATGTTCGGCGGCGTGGTCGGCAGACCGACCGTGAGCTTGTTGTTTTGCGCAGTAGCGGCAACCGGCAGCAGCAGCGCGGCGGCAGCCATCGCCGCCAGGCCCGCATAAAGCCTTCGCATCGTCATCCTCCCTGGTGTTTAACCGTGCCGTTTTCGGCCGGCCCGGGGTTACCACCTCCGCCCATCCACGACGTGGACAGCGCAGATGGCCCCTCTTGGTCACGATCTTGCCCGAACGATCCCATGAAAACAACGAAACCGCCGGGGGTAGTCCCGCCGTCCGTCAATACAGCATCGCCGAATCGGCCTTTGACCGTGGCCGCCGGACGGCCTAATGACGCGCCAAAGGAATAGGTTCGGCTGCAACCATGGCCAAGTTCGTCCGCGAATACGGGAAGACGGGCACCACACCGCCCACGCCGGACGGGCGGTTGGACGCGCCGACCTTCCATCGCAACCACGAGCCGATCTGGTCCGCCATTGGCGGCTTCCTGGCGTCGCAGACCGGCGACATCCTGGAATTAGGCAGCGGAACGGGCCAGCACGCGGTAACCTTTGCCCGGCGCGCGCCGCACCTCACCTGGTGGCCGAGCGACATCTTCGACTCGCACATGGTCAGCATCGCGGCCTGGCGGGCGCATGAGGGCCTTCCCAACCTGCGGCCGCCGCAGCGCATCGACCTCGGCGCGCCCGATTGGACCTGGCAGCAAGAGGGCCAAGCGGGCGGCGCGCTCGCCGCCATGCTCTGCGTCAATGTGCTGCACATCTCGCCCTGGGTCGTGGCGGAAAATCTCATCGGCGGCGCGGGCCGCCACCTGGC
>DATDMA010000069.1:0-8667 GCA_036519015.1 Pseudolabrys sp.
CGATCTGCGTCACGCCCATGTCGTTGTCCGCCGCATCGCCGCCACGCTCAAGAACGCGATGCTCGCGCCGCAACGCCGACACGACAAGGTCACCGCCAATGTCACGCTGGCGACGCTGAAGGCCGGCGACACGATGGACACGCTGATGTCGCGGGTGATGGGCAGCCGCATGGTTGCCGCGGAGTGACCGGCGGCATAGGCTGACCTCCAAATGGAGGATCCCATGCCTGACGAAATGTCTGACGAAATACCTGAGCAAACACCCGTCCGCATCGACGTCGTCTCCGACGTGGTCTGCCCGTGGTGCTTCATCGGCAAACGCCGCCTCGAACAGGCGATTGCGCTCAAGCCGGACATTCCGGTCGAAGTGCATTGGCACCCGTATTACCTCAATGACTGGATCCCGCTCGAGGGTATCTCGCGCAACGAATATCTCACGACCAAGTTCGGCTCGCCTGAGCGCTACAAGGATATTGCGCAACGTGTGGCGCAGGCGGCCGCGGCCGAAGGCCTCACGTATGCGATCGACAAGATCAACCGCCAGCCCAATACGCGCGACGCGCACCGGTTGATCCGCTGGGCGGATTCCCTCGGCTTCGCGGCCGAGATGAAGCAGAAACTGATGGACCTCTATTTCACCGAGGGGGCCGATCTCAGTGACCGCGAGGTGCTGGTGCAAGCGGCGGTGAGCGTCGGCTTCAACGAGGACAATGTGCGCGAGGCCTTAGCGAGCGACATGGACATCGCCGAGGTGGCCGAGCAGGTGCAGTCCGCCAAGGAAGCGGGCATCCAGGGCGTGCCCTGCTTCGTCTTCGGCGGCAAGTTTGCCGTGTCGGGCGCGCAACCGCCGGAATATCTCGCCGAGGCGATCGAGCGTGCGGCGCAGGCGAACCGCGAAGCCGCCGAGTAGTGCGAGCACAACAATGAAGATCACCGTCGCCGTGGTCCGCGAGCGCTCGGGCGCGTTCAACATCGAACCGCTCGATCTGTGCGATCCGCGCGCCGACGAATTGCTGGTCGAAGTCGTGGCCTCCGGCATGTGCCAGACCGATCTGCACGGACGCGACGGCTATTATGCGACGCCCTACCCGGCCGTGTTCGGCCACGAAGGCGCCGGCATCGTACGCGCGACCGGCCGCGGCGTGACGACATGCAAGCCGGGCGACCATGTGGTGATGTCGTATCCCTGGTGCGGCGAATGTCCGAACTGCCGCAGCGCGCGGCAGAGCTATTGCATCGACGCCTTTCCGCTGAAGATGAGCGGCACACGCGCCGACGGCTCGACGCTGCACGCACAAGATGGCAAGCCGGTCTACAGCGCCTTCTTTCAGCAGTCGTCGTTCGGCAATTTCACCATCGCCAATGAACGCTATGCTGTGAAAGTGCGCGACGACGCGCCGCTCGAGTTGTTAGGCCCGCTCGCCTGCGGCGGCCAGACCGGCGCCGGCGCGGTGCTCAATGTGATGAAGCCGAAAGCTGGCGACAGCTTCGTGGTGTTTGGCGTCGGCGCGGTCGGGTTGTCGGGCCTGATGGCGGCGAAGATCGCCGGCTGCGATCCGATCATCGCGGTGGATGTGCACGATACGCGGCTCGCACTGGCGCGCGCGCTGGGCGCGACACATACGATCAATCATTCGGGCCGCACCGATGTGGTGGCCGAGATCCGCAAGATCACCGGCCTTGGCGCGCGCTTCACGCTGGAGACATCGGCGCTGGCGCCGGTGTTCCGCGAGGCGGTCGAAGCCTTGATGCCGGCCGGGACCTGCGTGCTGCTCGGCAGCGCGCGCGCCGGCACCGAGGTCACGTTCGAGACGCCGTTCCTACAAAACGGCCGCACCGTGCGCGGGGTGATCCAGGGCGACAGCGTGCCGCAGGAGTTCATCCCGCAGCTTGCCGATTACATGATGGCCGGCCGCTTCCCGGTCGAGCGCATGGTGACGTTCTACGATCTCGCCGACATCAACCGCGCCGCATCGGAGTCGACCAGCGGCGCGACGATCAAGCCGGTGATCCGGATGCCGCATTGAGGCGATACGTCTCCATCCGCAAGATCAAACAATAACAGCAATCCGCGCCAAGCCGCCCCTCGCGTGGCTCGATAGACTTTAGTGGGTTGCGACTCGGCAGAAAGGGATGGCGATGAAGACGCGAAGCTTGGGACAGTCCGGACTGACAGTCTCCGAAATCGGGCTTGGCGCCATGGGCATGTCTGCCTTCTATGGTCCCACCGACGACACGGAATCGCTCGCGACGATCCACCATGCGATTGATCGCGGAGTCACGTTCATCGATACCGCAGATGTCTACGCGGCTGGCCGGAATGAGGAACTGGTTGGGCGCGCGATCCGCGGACTGCGCGACAAGGTCGTGATCGCCACCAAGTTCGGCCAGATCCGCGCGGCTGACGGTTCGCTCACCGTCAAGGGAGAGCCCGACTATGTACGGGCCGCGTGCGAGGCGAGCTTGAAGCGGCTGGGGATCGAAACGATCGACCTCTACTATCAACACCGCGTCGATCCGAATACGCCGATCGAGGATACGGTCGGTGCGATGGCGGAGTTGGTGAAGCAGGGAAAGGTACGCCATCTCGGCCTGTCCGAGGCTTCACCGCAAACCATCCGCCGGGCGCACAGCATCCATCCGATCACGGTCCTGCAGACCGAATATTCGCTGTGGAGCCGCGATGTCGAGACCGACATACTCCCGACGACTCGAGAGCTCGGTATCGGCTTTGTCGCTTACAGTCCACTCGGGCGCGGTTTTCTCACCGGCCAGATCAAGCGCCTCGACGACCTGGCTAAGGACGACTGGCGGCGGAACGCTCCGCGCTTCCAGGGTGAGAATTTGCACCGCAATCTCGACCTCGTCGCCAAGGTGAAACAGATCGCGGAACGCAGGGGATGTACGCCCGCGCAGCTCGCGCTTGCGTGGGTCCTCTCCCGCGGCAATGACATCGTTCCCATACCGGGAACGAAGCGCCGGACCTATCTCGATGACAACCTCGGCGCAGCCAACGTGCAACTGACGGCAGCCGATCTTGCCGAGATCGAGCGCATCATTCCGCCCGCCGCGATTGCGGGTACGCGCTACCCCGAAGCCGGTATGCGCACCGTCGGTCTGTAAGGTGCCTTGAGGCAAACATCGCCGCGCGCCGACTGCCGTACTCACTTCACCGGCAGCGGCGCTTGCGGCGAAACCAGGCCTTCCTGACGGAGCGCCTGCCAGAACTCGGCGGGGACCTTGGCTTTCAACGCGGCGGCATCCTCGGCGATGCGGCTCGGGCGGCTGGCGCCGGGAATGACCGCAGCCGTCGCCGGATTGGCCAGCGAAAACTGCAGCGCGGCAGCCTTGATATCGACACCGAACCGGTCGGCGAGCTGCTTGATCTTTTGCACTTTGGCGAGGATCGCGGGCGAGGCTTCCGCGTACTCGAAATGCTTGCCGCCGACGAGAACGCCTGAACTATAGGGACCGCCGACAACAATCCCCGCATCGTGCTCGACTGCCTCGCCCGTCTTACCCATCAGCCGCTGCAAGGCACGTTCGTGATCGAGCAAGGTGTAGCGGCCGGCGAGCAGAAAGCCGTTCGGCTTCGGCTCGTCGAGCTCCAGTGTGAGTTCACACGCCTCGACACGGTTCACGCCCAATCCCCAGGCCTTGATGACGCCCTCCTCTCGCAGCCGGGTCAGCGCGCGAAACGCCCCTTTGCGTGCAATATCGAAAACGCCGAGCCATTCGTCGCCGTAGTGGTCCTGGGCGATGTCATGCACCCAGATGATGTCCAGATGGTCGGTATTCAGACGTTTGAGGCTGCCTTCGATGGACCGGAGCGTGCCGTCTGCCGTGTAGTCGACGAGCACCTTGTTCGGCCTGCCGTGCTCGAACAGTCCGCCTTCTTTGGCCAGTGCGCCCGGCTCTTCGAGAACGATCCGGCCGACTTTGGTGCTGATCACGTATTGATCGCGCGGATATCGCGAGAGTATTTGGCCAAGGCGGATTTCCGAGAGCCCGGCACCATAATGAGGCGCGGTGTCAAAGTAGCGGATGCCGTTCTGCCAGGCGGCTTCAACCGTCGCCTTCGCCTCATCGTCGGGAATTGCCCGGAACATATTTCCCAAAGGCGCGGCCCCGAAACCGAGTGGACCCGGCAGCAGCTTCTTCACGTTCATAACGCATCCTTTCCGTTACGGCCCGGCGCGCAAGCGACGGCGGTTCGCAGCGGGATATAGGACGTCCGGACCGGCCGGCAACGGCGGCCCTTATGCGGCCTTCGCGGGCGCCGCGATCTTGGCGAGCCGGCGCAGGATCGCCATGGTGCCCTTGAGCCGCTCCTCCGGCGTTTCCCAGTCCTCGAGGAAGACGAGCTTCTGGCCGGACTTGTCGTTGCGGATGCGGGCGGAGGCGCCCTGCTCGTTGATGAACTTAATGAGCCCCGCCGGATTGACGAACATATTGTCGCGGAACGACATCACCACGCCCTTCGGGCCGGCGTCGATCTTCTCGACGTGGGCACGGCGGCAGAGCGCCTTGATCGCCACGATCTGCATCAGGTGGTCGACCTCGCTCGGCAGTGCGCCGAAGCGATCGACCAGTTCCGCAGCGAAGGCATCGATCTCGCGCTCGTCCTCGATCTCGGAGAGACGCCGGTACAGCGCCAGCCGCACCGAAAGGTCGGCGACATAGCCTTCCGGAATGAGTACTGGCGTGCCGATTGTGATCTGCGGCGACCAGCGGTCCTCGACCGGCGCGGTGATGCCAGCCTTCAGGCTCACCACCGCCTCCTCCAGCATCTGCTGGTAAAGCTCGAAACCGACTTCCTTGATGTGGCCGGACTGTTCCTCGCCCAGCAAATTGCCGGCGCCGCGGATGTCCAGATCGTGCGTGGCGATCTGGAAGCCGGCGCCGAGCGTGTCGAGCGATTGCAGTACCTTCAGCCGCCGCTCGGCCTGCGGCGTAATCGGCTTCTGCGCAGGCAATGTGAACAGTGCATAGGCGCGGAGCTTCGAGCGGCCGACGCGCCCGCGGAGCTGATAGAGCTGCGACAGGCCGAACATGTCGGCGCGGTGCACGATCAGCGTGTTGGCGGTCGGGATGTCCAGGCCGGATTCGACGATGGTGGTGGAGAGCAGCACGTCGTACTTGCCGTCGTAGAAGGCGGACATGATGTCGTCGAGCACGGTCGGCGGCATCTGTCCGTGCGCCACGGTGACGCGCACCTCCGGGACGTTCTTCTCGAGGAAATCCTTGGCGCCGGCCAGGTCCTCGATGCGCGGACAGACATAGAAGATTTGTCCGCCGCGATATTTCTCGCGCAGCAAGGCCTCGCGCACGGTGATCGGATCGAAGGGCGTGACGAAGGTGCGCACCGCGAGGCGGTCGACCGGCGGCGAAGCGATGATCGACAAATCGCGTACGCCGGTGAGTGCGAGCTGCAGAGTGCGTGGGATCGGCGTCGCCGAGAGCGTGAGCACGTGCACCTCGGCGCGCAACGATTTGAGCTTCTCTTTGTGGGCGACGCCGAAGTGCTGCTCTTCGTCGACGACGACGAGGCCAAGATCCTTGAACTTGATGCCCTTGCCGAGGATCGCGTGCGTGCCGACGATGATGTCGACATTGCCGGCGGCGAGCCCCGCCTTTGTCTTATTGAGCTCCGCGGTCGGCACCAGCCGCGAGGCCTGCGCGACGTTGATGGGGAAACCACGGAAGCGCTCGGTGAAGGTCTTGAAATGCTGCCGCGCGAGCAGCGTCGTCGGCACGACCACCGCCACCTGCTTGCCGTTGATGGCGGCGTCGAAGGTCGCGCGCAGCGCCACTTCCGTCTTGCCGAAGCCGACGTCGCCGCAAATGAGCCGGTCCATCGGCCGGCCCTTGGCGAGATCGCTGATTGTGGCATCGATGGCGGACAGTTGGTCTTCTGTCTCTTCATACGGGAAGCCGGCGCAGAACTCGTCATAGGCGCCGGGGGTAACGGTGAGCTTCGGCGCCTCGCGCAACTGGCGCTCGGCGGCGATCTTGATGAGGTCGCCGGCGATCGCGAGGATGCGCGCCTTCATGCGCGCCTTGCGCGCCTGCCAGTTGCCGCCGCCGAGCCTGTCGAGCTCGACCTGGCTGTCTTCCGAGCCATAGCGCGATAGAAGCTCGATGTTCTCAACCGGGAGATAGAGCTTGGCGCCTTCGGCGTAATGGATTTCCAGGCAGTCGTGCGGCGCGCCGGCGGCTTCGATCGCCTGCAGGCCGATGAAGCGGCCGATGCCATGATCGACATGCACGACGAGATCGCCGGCATTGAGGCTGGTCGCCTCGGCGATGAAGTTGTCGGCGCGGCGTTGCGCGCGGCGCGGCCGCACCAGGCGGTCGCCGAGAATGTCCTGCTCGCTGATGACGGCTGTGTCGCCGGTTTCGAACCCGGACTCGATGCCGAGCACGCCGAGCGCCACCGTATGCTTCGGCAACGCCAGCGCCTGCGGCCAGGATGACACCGGCGTCAGGTTATGCAGCCTGTGGTCGGCGAGCACATGGCTCATGCGCTCGCGCGCGCCCTCGCTCCACAGCGCGATGGCGACGCGCTTGCCCGCCGCTTGCAGCGACTGCACGTGCCTGGTCACCGCCTCGAACACATTGGCGTTGGGCTCGGCGCGTTCCGCGGAGAAGTTGTGGCCGGCGTGGGCGCCGACATCGATCACGTCGCGCGCATCCGGCACGTCGAAAGGCGTCAGCCGCGCCCGCGCGGAGGCGTCGAGCCGTGCACGCCACTCGTCCTCGGTCAGATAGAGACGCTCGGGCGGCAGCGGCTTGTAGACCGGCGTCTGGCCTTCCTTCAACGCCTCGCGCCGGGCGTCGTAGTAGTCGGTGATCTGTGTGAAGCGCTCGTGCGCGGCGTCCTCGTCGAGGTGCTCCAGCGCCAGCGGCGTGCCAGGCAGATAGTCGAAGATCGTCTCCATCTGCGTGTGGAACAGCGGCAGCCAATGCTCCATGCCGGGATAGCGGCGGCCTTCGCTCACCGCTTCGTAGAGCAGATCGTCCGGCGTGGTGGCGCCGAACTGCGCGACGTAACCAGTGCGGAACCGGCGGATCGTCTCGGTGACGAGCTGGAACTCCGCCACGGGCACGAGGTCGAGCCCGCGCATCGCCATCTCGCTGCGCTGGGTCTGCGCATCGAAGGTCCTGATCGTCTCCAGCGAGTCTCCGAAGAAATCGAGCCGCACCGGCATGTCCATGCCGGGCGGGAACAGGTCGAGGATGCCGCCGCGCACGGCGTATTCGCCCGGCTCGCGCACGGTCGAGGCGCGCTGGAAGCCGTTGAGCTCCAGCCACTCGACGATGCCGCCCATGCCGATGACATTGCCGGGCGCGACCGACAGCGCGTGCGTCGCGACGAACTCGCGCGCCGGCACGCGCTGGAGCGCGGCGTTGATCGTGGTGAGCAGGATCGACGGCTTGTCGCGTCCTTTGACACGCGCGAGCCGCGACAGCGTCGTCATGCGCTGCGCCACGGTGGCGGCCGTGGGCGACACGCGGTCATAGGGCTGGCTGTCCCAGGCCGGGAATTCCATCAGCAGAAGATCAGGCCCGAAGAAGGACAGCGCGCGCGCCAGCGCCTGCATGCGCTGGCCGTCGCGGCAGATCACGGTGAGCGAGATCGCCGGCGCGTCCTTGCGCGCGGCGATGGCGCGCGCAAGATCGGCCAGCACCAAGCCTTCGGCGCCGTCGGCCACCTGGGCGAGCGTCAGCGGCTTGCCGGCTTGCAAGGCGTCGGCGGGGGATTTCACTTGCGTCTTCACGTCAGGATCGGGCCCTTGCTGTGGAAGTCGCGCAGCCGCCGGAACAGTGCGCTGTCAATGTCGGCCGGTGTCTCTTCGGCGCCGTTTACCCAGGCGAAAATCTGCTGGTCGGGAATGTCGAGCCAGCGCTCGTATTCGTCGAGCTCGGCCTCGCTTAAGGCCGTGAGTTGCGCATCGGCGAACCGGCCGAGCACAAAATCCATCTCGCGGATGCCGCGATGCCAGGAGCGGAACAGCAGTCGCCGCCGGCGCGGGTCCAGCCCTTCACTCGATATCTGCGTTCCTGTGGTCACCGCTGAGCTTCCAACGCCAAAAACCCGGACGGGGCCGGGCGGGGGGTTATATAGAGGCGGAAAATGGGGATGTCATCGTCGCTTTCGTCATGGCGGGGACAATCCGGGTGACGACAAGTTCCTTGGATGCGGCTCACTCCCGGAACCTTTACAGTCGCCCCATGCGTCCGCCGGTGCTCAATCCCCTATTCGCGTCCTTGACCAGCCTGCCCGGCATCGGGCCGAAGCTGGAGACGCTCTATGCCAAGCTGCTCGACCGCGAGATGCCGCGCGTCGTTGACCTCCTGTTCCATCTGCCCGCGGGCGCGATCGACCGCCGCGCGCGGCCCAAGCTCAACGAAGTGCAGCCGGGCCAGGTGGTCACCGTTGCGGTCACGGTCGAGGACCACCGCCCGCCCCCACCGCATCGCTCGCGCGCGCCCTATCGCGTCATCACCAGCGACGGCACGGGCCCGACCCTGACGCTCACGTTCTTCAAGGCCCGCCCCGATTATCTCGAGAAGCTCCTGCCCCCAGGCGAGACCCGCTACGTCTCCGGCACCGCCGAGTTCTACGACGGCATGTTGCAGATGGTGCACCCGGACCGGGTGGTG
>DATDMA010000070.1:0-3223 GCA_036519015.1 Pseudolabrys sp.
CCTAAGTATGATTTCCCATCCGGGCTCGTGGCGCTATCTCAAGTGCTACGACGCGCGGTCCATATCCCGCGTCGACGGTGGAGCAGTGTGTGTAAACTACAAGTAATTTCGGTCATTGATGATGATGCCTCCGTTCGAACCGCAACCGACAACCTCCTGAGGTCGCTCGGATACGCGGTTCGTACGTTCGTTTCGGCCGAGGAGTTCCTGGGGTCAGCCCGCCTCAATGACACATCATGTGTGATTGCGGATGTCCAGATGCCAGGTATGAGCGGTGTCGATCTGCAAACCCGATTGCTCACCCAGGGGTACCGTGTGCCGTTCATTTTCATGACGGCGTTCCCCGAGGAGACGATCCGTGCGCGAGCGCTGAAGGCTGGAGCAATTTGTTTCTTGACCAAGCCTTTCGACAGATTAACTTTGATCAGATGCCTCGACACTGCCTTGGAGCGGCATAGCGGCGGAACCGGCGAATGACGCTACCGTTGCGCGCGCCATCCTGCGCGCCGCAATTGGCTAGGCTGGATAGTCGTCCGTGAAATATCCCGAAGCGCCTGCGCGGCAAGGATGATCGCGTGAATTTCGGCGCACGGAATTGCCGGAATTGTGGGGTGTGGGGTCGATTTTCTTGCAAATTCGCGTTGGGGATTCCCTCGAATCTCCGGCCGTGATTCTCTTCCGTGGACGCGCTGGCGGAGGGTTCATGCGGCCACGGGAACGGCGGGAGAGCGGCGAGCAGGATCTGTTTCGCGCGCGGCTCGATCAGATCATCGACATGGGGCACCCGCTGGTGCGGCTGGCGCGGACGATCGACTGGGGCTTCCTGGAAGCGACGTTCGGTGCCGTCTACGAGGACGGCGCCGGCCGGCCGCCGCTGCCGACGCGGCTGATGGCGGGGCTCGCGATCCTCAAGCACACCTACGATCTCAGTGACGAGGTCGTTTGCGAGCTGTGGCTCGAAAACCCGTATTACCAGTACTTTTGCGGCGAGGAGTTCTTCCGGCACCGGCTGCCGTTCGATCGCTCCTCGATGACCCATTGGCGCAACCGGATGGGTGCCGAACGGCTGCAGGCGCTGTTGCAGGAGAGCCTGGCGGCGGCGACGAGAAGCGGAGCGATCAAGCCGGCCGATCTCGCCCGTGCCGTCGTCGACACCACCGTGCAGCCGAAGAACGTCACCTTCCCGACCGATGCCAAGCTCGTGAATCGGGCCCGCGAGAAGCTGGTGACGCTGGCCAAGAAGCTCGGCGTCGAGCTGCGCCAATCCTATGTGCGGGTCGGCAAGATCGCGCTCGTCAAGCACCAGCGCTACGCCCATGCCCGCCAGTTCGACCGCGCCGGAAAGGCCCTGCGCAAGCTCAAGACCTATCTCGGCCGCGTCATCCGGGACATTGCCCGCAAGATCGACGGCGAGCCCCCGCTCGAGACCGCGTTCGCCTCCCTGCTGAGCCTGGCGCGGCGGGTGCGCGATCAGCAACGCGGCCAGCGAGGCCCCAAGGTCTACAGCCTGCACGCGCCCGAGGTCGAATGCATCGGCAAGGGCAAGCCGCACAAGCCCTACGAGTTCGGCGTCAAGGTCAGCGTCGCCACCACCTTGAAGCGTTGCAAGGGCGGCCAGTTCGTCACCCACGTGCAGGCGCTGCCCGGCAATCCCTACGACGGACACACCCTCGCCCGCGTCATCCCGGCGATCGAGGCGCTTCTCGGCAATACCATCGAGCGGCTCCATACCGATGCCGGTTACCGCGGCCACAACGCCCCGCCTGAATACAAGTTCAAAGTCTACACGGCCAAGCAAAAGCGCCGCGTCACGCCTCAGATCAAACGTGAGATGCGACGCCGATCCGCCATCGAACCCGTCATCGGCCATCTCAAGAGCGAGCACCGCATGGATCGCAACTATCTCGCCGGCCGCCACGGCGACGCCAGCAACGCCATCCTCGCCGCCGTCGGATACAACTTCCGCCGCCTCATCAGGTGGCTCACGCTCTTACTCGCCCTCGTCCTGCTCGCGATCTCCCCGCCACCCAAATCGGCCGTCGCCTAAAACGGCGATTTTTCACGGACGACTCGGGTAGCGTCGCGTCTGCGCCGAGCGAGAAGCTGCCGAGGCGCAGGACCCGGATCAGCGGCGCCAAGGTCGCGCCTTGCACCAATACGGTCACGAGGATGACGGCAAACGTTGCGGCGACGATGAAGTCGCGACCCGGGAAGTTCTCCGGCAGAGCAAGCGCCGCCGCCAGGCTGACGACGCCCCGCATTCCGGCCCAGCTCATCACGATCGGTACCGAAACCGGCGGATAGGGATCGCGACGGCGCAAGGCGGGAGACAGCGCGCGCGGCACGTAGGTCGCGGGAATAATCCAGGCGAAGCGGGTGAGGATCACGGCAGCGACGATGACGGACACGGTCGGCGCAAGAATGTGCACCGCCTCCCAATTGCCGCCGAGCCGCTGCAGGACGCCGCGCAAAGACAGGCCGATCAGGATGAAGACGAGGGATTCGAGAACGAACACCGCCACTCCCCAGACCGCGAGCGCCTGAGTCCTCGTCTCGGCAGACAACACGGTGTGTTGCCGCCAGCCGATCACCAGGCCGCAGGCGACGGTGGCGAGAACGCCGGACACGTGCAGGGCCTCCCCGCCGATATAGGCCGCCCAGGCGGCGAGGAAGCTGATGACCACGCTCAAGGTCGGGTCGCGCAGCCGCTGGAGCAGGACGGTCACGCACCATCCCAACGCCGCGCCCGCCGCGACCCCGCCCAGCGCCAGCAGTCCGAAAATCGTGAAGGCCTGTCCAGCGTCGAATGCTCCGGTCAGGGCCGCAGCGACCGCAAACCGATAGAGCACGAGGCCCGAGGCATCGTTGACGAGGCTCTCTCCCTCGAGCAGCACGGTGATCCGCGGCGGCAGGGACAGACCCTGCAGGACGGCCTTCGCCGCGACGGAATCCGGCGGAGATACGATCGCGCCCAGCGCGAAGCATGCCGCCCATGGCAGGGAGGGCACCGCCCAGTGCGCGACGACACCGACACAGAAGGTCGTGAAGGCGACCGCGCCGACCGCCAGCTGGAGGATGATCCGCAGGTTCGCGCGAAAATCGCGCCACACGGTGGCATAGGCACTCGACGCCAGGAGCGGTGGGAGAAACAGCACCAGTGCCAGGTCCGGATCGAGGTCGATGTTCGGCGCGCCCGGGACGAATGCCAGCGCTCCGCCGCCGA
>DATDMA010000071.1:0-28469 GCA_036519015.1 Pseudolabrys sp.
AGGCCATTGAGCGTGCCCTGGATCTGCCGCGCACCGGCGCGCACGGCGGCGAAGGAATTCGCCACCGCCTGCTCGGTGTCGTTGTGGGCGTGGATGCCGACATGGTCGCCGGGGATCGCCTTGCACACGTCCGTGACGATACGCTCGACCTCGTGCGGCAGCGTGCCGCCATTGGTGTCGCACAGCACAACCCAGCGCGCGCCCTCGTCATAAGCCGCCTTGGCGCAGGCGAGCGCGTATTGCGGATTGGCCTTGTAGCCGTCGAAGAAATGCTCGCAATCGAGCAACACTTCTTTGCCCTTCGCCTTGGCCGCCTGCACGCTGTCGCGGATCGAGGCGAGGTTCTCTTCGTCCGTGGTCTCCAGCGCCACGCGCACGTGGTAGTCCCAGGACTTGGCGACGAAGCAGATGGCGTCGGCATGCGCGTCGAGCAGCACGCCAAGCCCCGGATCGTTGGACGCCGAGCGGCCCGGCCGCCGCGTCATGCCGAAGGCGGTGAAGGTCGTCTTGAGATCGTGATCGCTGGCGAACAATTCGGTGTCGGTCGGATTGGCGCCCGGATAGCCGCCCTCGACATAGTCGATGCCAAGCTCATCCAGCATGCCGGCAATCGCCAGCTTGTCGGCGAGCGTGAAGTCGACGCCGTTCGTCTGCGCGCCGTCGCGCAGCGTCGTGTCGAATAGATAGAGGCGTTCGCGGGCCATCGGATTGACTCGGCAGATCAGAGGTACTCAGGAGATGCGGTACACGACATAGAGCGCGAGCAGGATGGCCACGATCAGCACGCCGTATTTCAGCACGATGTAGTAGAGCCAGTGACGCGGAAACGGTGTGTCGGGCTTTGTCATGGAGCCTCCCGTTTGGCGGCAAGCTGCTTGTGCAGCGTGGTGTTGGCGAGCCACTCGTCGCCGACTGAAATCGAATTGCGCTTCTGCGCGACATAGCCGCGCTTCTCGAAGAAGCCGCTGGCGCTGTCGCTGGCGTCGACCACGAGCTTCTCGGCGCCGCGCGCGCCTGCGAGCTTCTCCAGCGCATCGGCGAGCATTGCGCCGACGCCGTGCCCGGCGACAGCAGGATGCACATAAAGCATGTCGATGATGTCGCGTCCGGCGAGCGAGGCGAAGGCGACAGCCGAGCCTTCCATCGTCGCGACCAGTGTCAATTGACTGCCGAGCTTCTTGCCGAAGGCCGCGACATCATCGGCCCTCGCGGCCCAGGCTTCCTGCTGCGTCTCGCTATAGTCGTCCGACGTCAATTGCGTGATGCTCTCGCGGAAAATCTCCGCAAGCAGTGGTGCGTCGGCGGCGAGGAACGGCCGCAGCGCGAATGTGGGATGCGCCTGCGCGCTCATCGCGCCACCTCCCAGGTGGTGCCGTCCTTGGAGTCTTTCAGCACAACGCCCATGGCGGCGAGTTCGTCACGGATGCGGTCGGATTCTTTGAAGTCCTTGGCCGCGCGAGCCTGCTTTCGGGCCTCGATGAGCGACGTCACCTTCGCCTCGTCCACCACCGTGCGGCGAGGATAAGCCTGCATAAACTTACGTCTTGACTGAGCCATGAGGCCGACGAGCATTCCGGATGCCCTGAGCGTCCGCTTCAATTCGATTTGCGCCGGACCAGGCTCGAGGCCGCGAATGTCACCGGCAACGCGATGAAGTTGGGTCAGTGCGTTCGGCGTATTGAGATCGTCGCAGAGCGCGTCGACAAAATCAGCATCGGGACGTCCGGATGAACTCGTTTCATCACCAATGATGTCGTACCAGCCGTCCAATATCTTGCTGCTTTCCTCCAACCCTTTCACAGTCCAATCGATCGGCTGACGATAATGCGTGCGCAGCATATTCAGGCGCACCACCTCGCCCGGCCAGTCCTTCAGCAACTCATGGATCGTCACGAAGTTGCCGAGGCTCTTCGACATCTTCTCGCCTTCGACCTGCAGGAAGCCGTTGTGCATCCAATAGTTCGCCATCACATCGGTGCTGAACGAGCAGCGCGATTGCGCGATCTCGTTCTCGTGATGCGGAAAGACGAGATCGATGCCGCCGCCGTGGATGTCGAAGGTCTCGCCCAGATGCTTCCAGGCCATGGCCGAGCACTCGATGTGCCAGCCGGGGCGCCCCGGCGTCGCAATGCCGGCCGGTGAAGCCCAAGCCGGCTCGCCCGGCTTCGACGGCTTCCACAGGATGAAGTCCTGCGCGTCCTTCTTGTAGGGCGCGACTTCGACGCGGGCGCCGGCGATCATCTCGTCGAGCGGACGCTTGGAGAGCTGGCCGTAGTCCGGCATCGAGGGCACGTTGAACAGCACGTTATCTTCGGCCACATAAGCATGGCCGCCGGCGACGAGGCGCTCGATCAGCACCTTCATCTGCTCGATGTGCTCGGTCGCCCGCGGCTCGACCGTCGGCGGCAGGCAGCCGAGCGCCGCCACGTCGTCTTTGAAATTCCTGTAGGTCTCTTCGGTCAGGTCGCGGATCGACACGCCGCGCTCGGCCGCACGCGCGTTGATCTTGTCGTCCACGTCGGTGATGTTGCGGACGTAGGCGACGTGGTCCGCTCCGTAGATGTGCCGCAACAGGCGGAACAGCACGTCGAAGACGATTACCGGCCGCGCGTTGCCGATATGGGCGAAGTCGTAGACCGTTGGCCCGCAGACATACATGCGCACGCGCGCCGGATCGATCGGCGTGAACACCCGCTTCTCTCGCGTCAGCGTATCGTAGAGCTTCAGCTCCATGGCAAAGACACCTATCGGCCCCGCTGGCCGGGCGTCTTATCGATCTCGATCGGGAGAAAAGACGGCCGCAGCCAGCGTGTTGCGCTAGCGAATAATCTGGCGGCGAATGCCGCAGATATGGTTAAGGCCGTTCATGCGCGGCACAATGGTTCGTCGCGCGCGCGCCGTCAAGGCCCGCGGCGGTCTCCTTTTCCTATCGGAACGATGGCAGGACCACGCCGCGCCGGCAGGGTTAAACGCACCTTAAGGGTTTTGCCCGCATTCTCCCGTCCGGCGCCCGACAGGCGCCTGCCGAACACCCTGCGGGCGACACTTCCATGCGGACCCTCCTGGCCAGCTTCACCGCGCTCCTGTGCCTCGGCCTTGCCGGCGGCGCCCAGGCCGAGCGTCGCACCTTCATCATCGCCAACGATGCCGACGGCTATGGGATCGACCGCTGCCTCGCCGCCGGGGACAGGTGCGGCACAGGCGCCGCCAACGCCTATTGCAAGACGCGGGAATTCGCGTCCGCCGCGACCTTCCACAAGGTCGACCGCGAGGAGATCACGGGCGCCATTCCCACCGACGCCTCCGGCGGCTGCCGGGGCGGCAAGTGCGACAGCATCGTCGCCATCGTCTGCACGCGCTGACCACTCCCTACCGCTTAAGAGTTCCATTCGGACCGCCTTGGCGCGCTATTCTGTTGGCGCGATGTTCCGCCGCGGTTGAGTTGTCGCGGGCGGACCGATACCAATAGCGGATCGGTTGCTCCCGGCCCGCGCGAGGCGCATGCCCAGTTCGCAAGACGGATCAAAGCGGCCATCCGGCGCGACCGGCACAGCCGGGCACACGGAGCGGCCGCTGCGCCTGCTGATCGCGGCGTCCCTCGCGCTCCCCCTCACGATTTTCGCGATCGGCTCCTGGATCTCCTACGGCGACCATTTCAAAGCGGCCGAAGACCGGCTGCAGCGCACGGTCGGCATGATGCACGAGCACGCCATCAAGGTGTTCGAGACCTTCGAGATCAGCGAACGCTACATGGAGGAGCTGTTCAACGACGTCGGCAATACCGACATCAGCAAGAACGAAGCCGAATACTCAGGCCGCATCCGCAATTTCATCCGCACCCTGCCCCAGCTGAGGGACCTGTGGGTCATCGATGAGGCGGGCCATCCGCTGGTGGCCGGAACCGTCTATCCGCTACCCCGCGCGCTCGACCTGACCGACCGCGACTATTTCCGCGCGCACCAGAGCGCCGCCGTGGACACCTACGTCAGCGAAGTCGTCGACGCCCGCGCAGCGAACACGAATTTCTTCTCCATCACGCGCAAACGGCTGGCGAGCAGCGGCCGGTTCGACGGCGTCTATCTGGTGTCGATCGCTCCGGAATATTTTACCCGCTACTACGCCAGTCTTCCGCGCGTCGACTTCAGTGTCGCGGGCCTCGTGCGGGCCGACGGCGCGACTCTCGCGCGCTATCCGGCGATCGTGCCCACACCGTCGCGCCAGCCGCCGACCACTGCACTGATGGCGGCGATCCAGAATCAGCCGAACGCCGGGATGGTGATCGGCGCCTCTTTTTACGATGGAGTCGAGCGGATCCTCGCCTATCGCAAGCTGCCCAACCAGAACGTCTACGTCTACGCGGGCCTCGACACCGCCGCGGTCACCGCGGCGTGGATGCGCGACATGTCCACCTATTTGATCTTCGGTTTCCCGGCGACGCTGGCACTGTTCGCCCTGGCAATGCTGACCGTGCGCAATGCGCGGCGGGAAACGGAGGCTTACCGGCAATTGCGCGAGGAGACCGCGCTGCGGCAGTCGACCGAGTTCGCTTTGCGCCAGGCGCAGAAGATGGAGGCGGTCGGGCGCCTCACCGGCGGCATCGCCCACGACTTCAACAATCTGCTCACCGCCATCATCGGCAATGCCGAACTGGCGATGCGGCGCCTCACTCCTGGAGAGGAGCGGGTGAACCGTTCGCTGACCTCAATCCGACAGGCTTCGCTGCGCGCGGCCACGCTGGTGCAGCGGCTGCTCAGCTTCTCGCGCCAGCATCCGCAGGAGGTCAAGACCGTCGATATCAACCGGCTGGTCCAGGACATGTCGGAGCTCCTGCACCGAACGATCGGCGAGACTGTGACCATCGAGACGGTGCTGGCGAGCGGGCTGTGGAAGACCGCGATCGATCCGAACCAGCTCGAGAATGCCATCCTCAATCTGGCGGTGAACGCGCGCGACGCCATGCCGGACGGCGGGCGGCTCACCATCGAAACATCCAATGCTTATCTCGACGAGGCCTATGTCCACCGCGCCGGCGGAGAGTTGAAGGCCGGCCAATACGTCATGGTGGCGATCAGCGATACCGGCATCGGCATGACGAGCGACGTGCGCGACAAAGCCTTCGAGCCGTTCTTCACCACCAAGCCGACCGGCGCGGGATCGGGTCTCGGCCTGAGCATGGTCTACGGCTTCGTCAAGCAATCGGACGGCCACATCCAGATCTACAGCGAGCCGGGGCAAGGCACCTCGATCAAGCTGTACTTCCCGCGGCTCACCAATGAAACCGCGTTCCCCATGTGGGATGAAGCGGCAGCGCCAGCCCTGCCCCGCACCGACAAGCACTACGAGTGCATCCTGGTGGTCGAGGATGACGACGACGTCAGCCGTTACGTGGTCGAGGCGCTTTCGGAATTCGGCTACCGCGTCGAGCACGCGCGCACGGCGGCGCAGGCACTGGACCTGCTGCAGAAGACGCCTGAGATCGCCCTGCTGTTCACCGACGTGGTGCTGCCCGGCGGCATGAATGGGCGCGAGCTCGCCAACAAGGCGGCCGCGTTCCGTCCCGGCCTGCCGGTGCTTTTTGCGACGGGCTACACGCGCAACGCCATCATCCACCACGGCCGGCTCGACGCGAATGTCGAGCTGCTGGTGAAGCCCTTCACTACCGAAGCGCTGGCACGCAAAGTGCGGCAGGTGCTGGATGCGAAGGTGAGTTCTGGCTGACCGTCTCCTGAGGTGCGAGCGAAGCGAGCCTCGAAGGACGACGCCCGCCTCAACCCGCGCTCTTCGCCAATGCGATCGCCTCCTCCAGCACATCGAGATCCCCGATGTGGTTGGCGAGGATCAACACCACCTTGGTGTCGAGATCGGCCGCCTCATCGGTACTCAGGCCGCGGCGCGCCTCGACCAGCGCCACATAGGCCGCATCGGCATCGGCGAGCTGCAACTGCGTGACGAGCTTCGCCATCAAAGCCTCCCCAGAGCGCGATCTCGCGCCGCCTCGATCTTCGACCGATCAAAACCGCGCCAGCGCGCACACAGGTGCTGGTCGGGCCGCAGCAGATAGGTGGCGCCGGGCGTGGCGTCGAGCCGCCGAGCAAGCAACCCTGTCGTATCGATCATGTCGTCACCGATGCGAGTGAGTTGGATGCCGGCCGGCGCCTCGGGCGCCGCACCATCTTTGACATAAAGCAGCGCGAATGCGCCGGGGATGCTTTCCATGAGATAAGCCTCGCGTCCGTCGCGCGTGCGCACCGGTGCATCGGGCACCGGCGCCCCCAGCCGCGCCGAGCCGGCAAAGGCATCCTCGTCCGGCGTCGACAGCGGAGTGTCGTAGACGGTCGCGACCGACAGCCGGCCGGAATTGATCATGCGCCGCGCGAACGCGGCCTTCGGCGCCAGGGCCAGCACGGCATTGCGTAAGCGGCGCTCAGCGTCCGAATGCGGCGCGATGAAATCGGTCGAGCGCGCGGAATGGCCGATGTTCTCGTCCGCGGCCTGCACGCGCTCGCGCTCGTAGCTGTCAACCAAAGAAGGCCCCGCCTCGCCCTTGATCACCGCCGCCAGCTTCCAGGCGAGGTTCTCGGCATCCTGGATGCCTGAATTGGCGCCGCGCGCGCCGAACGGCGAGACCTGGTGGGCGGCATCGCCGACGAACACCACGCGGCCATGCACGAAGCGCTCGAGCCGCCGGCAGTTGAAGCGATAGATCGAAATCCATTCGAGCGAGAAGTCGCGCTCACCCAACATCCGCTTGAGCCGCGCGGTGACACGCTCGGGCGTCTGCTCTTGCGTGATATCGGCGTCGGGCCCGAGTTGGAGGTCGATGCGCCAGACATTGTCGGGCTGCCGGTGCATCAGCGCCGACTGTCCGGAGTGAAACGAAGGATCGAACCAGAACCGCCGCTCGGTCGGAAAATCCGCCGCCATCTTGATGTCGGCGATGAGGAACTTGTCCTCGAAGGTGACACCGGAAAAGCTCAAGCCCAAGAGGTCGCGCGTGGTCGAGCGCGCACCGTCCGCGGCGATTAGCCAGGAGGCCTCCATCGCATAGGTGCCGTCCGGCGTTTCGATGGTGAGGCGCACATGATCGTTGCGCGGCTCGACGCCGGACAGTCTGTTCTTCCAGCGGAGCTCGATCGTCTCGATCTCGCTCGCGCGGTCGACCAGCGCCTTCTCCAGATAGAACTGCTGCAAGTTGATGAAGGCGGGCATCTTGTGCCCATCCTCCGGCAGCAGATCGAAGGCATAGACAAGCGCGTCGCCGAGGAAGACCTTGCCGAGCTTCCAGGTGACGCCCTGCGCCACCAGCTTTTCACCGACGCCGAGCCGGTCGCAGATTTCCAACGTCCGTTTCGACCAGCAGATGCCGCGCGAGCCTTCGCCGATGCGATCGGCATCGTCGATCAGCAGCACCGGAACGCCGCGCAGGCCGAGATCGATTGCGGTGGCAATCCCGACCGGCCCGGCGCCGACCACGACCACGGGCCGGCGCACCGGCGTGCGCGCGTCCTGATCCGGTGAACGGCGATAGGCGAAGCGATAGCGGCTCGTCGCCACGGCGCGGTGTCCTTACTCGGGCGCCCGCTTGCGCGGGCGGCCCGGTTCAGTTTCCCCGCGGACGACGCCGCGCGTGGATAGCTCAGCGCTTTGCCAACACCGCGTCGACTGCGTAGCGCCCCGCGCCCAAGACGAACACGTAGAGAGCGCCGCCGATGATCGCGAGGTTCTTCATGAAGTTGATGTACTGCGCGCCCTGCTGCTCAGCCGGATAGGTCCAATAGCGGTGCGCAATGATCGTCGCGATCGCCACCCACACGATCGTGGCAAGCGCGGCGTAGCGCGTCGCGATACCGAGGATCAACGCGGCGCCGATGAGGAACTCATAGGTACCGCCAAACACCGCCCAAAAACTGGCAGGCTCCAGGCCGCGCGTGGCGAAATAGGCGGTTGTTCCCGCAATATTGCTGAGTTTGGCGAATCCGCTGGCGAGGAAGATCCAGCCCAGCAGAACACGGCCGACGAGCAACAGAAAGTCCGTCCAAGTCGCAGCGATGGTATCCGTGTGAGAAAGCGCAGGATGGGACGTTGTGCTTTGCATTGTCATAGCAAGCCCCCTTTTTTAACCCGGCATCGGGTTGTGGCAGTCTAACGCCGGCCGTGCGGCTTTAGCCAGATCGCACAGCCGCCGTTTCCGTACGCAATACAAACTTATTCTCTCGGGTTCCGGGAATAAACCTTCGCATTGCGGCAGTCTTGCTCAGCCCTGCAAGGCCGCCCACATCTCGCGGTCGCGTTCGGCGGTCCATATTACCGGCCAGTCGATGCCCCGCGCCTCGTCATAGGCGCGCGAGACGTTGAACGGCAGGCAGTGCTCATAGATGGCGAAGCTCTTGAACTTCGGGTCCATGGCCAGCCGCGCGAAGTCGAACGCGTCCTTCAGGGAGCGGCCTTTTGCCACGCTGTCCTTCACCGAGCCGTAGAGCGTCGAGAGGAAATCGGATGTCATCTCGATACCCTCCTTGACCAGTTGCGGCGTCGTCAGCGCGGCGCCGCGGCCGGGCATCAGCGCGACCGCCTGCAACTCGGCAAGATGATCGAGCGTGGTCGGCCAGTCGGTGAAATGCGCGTCGCCGCAATAGCAAGCCGACTTGTACTCGACGAGGTCGCCCGAGAACACGACGCCCGCGTCCGGCACCAGCGCGATCACATCGCCGGCGGTGTGGCCGCGACCGATATGAATGATGCGCACCTCGCGGCGGCCGAGCCAGACGGAGATTTCATCCGGAAAGGTGAGGTTCGGCCAGGTCAATCCGGGAATGCTCTCGACCGCGCGGAACAGACGCGGAAACCGGCCGATCTCGGAATCCATGTCCTGCTTGCCGCGCTCGGCGATCAGCCCGCGCGTCACGTCGGAGGCGAGGATGTCGGCGCCCTTGAAGGCGGAGGCGCCGAGCACGCGAACCGCGTGATAGTGCGTCAGCAAAACATATTTGATCGGCTTGTCGGTGACCTTGGCGACGCGGGCGATGAGGTCTTCGGCCATCGCCGGGGTCGCCTGGGCGTCGATGACCATGACGCAGTCGTCGCCGACGATGACGCCGGAGTTGGGATCGCCTTCCGCGGTATAAGCGTACAGACCCGAGCCGATCTGATCAAAGGAGACTTTCTTCTCGCCGAGATCGTCGCTGGAGGCAAAACCTTTGGCAGTCATCGGGTCACATCTCCCGGCCGATCATTGCGTCGAGCGACCATGCCCCCCCGCCGTGCACAAGGAAATGGAAAACGACGATCGCCCAGAACAGGGGATATTCGATCCCGCGGTTCTCCCAGGCAAAGCCGAACTGCCAGTGAAAGGTGACGATGGCGACCACGAGAAAACCAATGATTGGCACCGCGACCAGGCGCGTGAGAAACCCCAGCGCCAGGCAGATGCCACAGACGAACTCCACCAGGCCGACGACGTAGGCCCAGAACTGCGCGTTATCGAACCCGACACTCTCAAGGAAATCGGCGGCCGCATCCGTATTCCCGAACAGAATCGGAAATCCATGAATGGCAAGCGAGCCGCCCGCGACGACCCGGATCAATGGCTCAGTGATCGGCGCAAGCGCGCGATAGATGCCGCCAAACGCAGGAATCAAGAGGCGCGGCGCGTCCATGATGCTCCCCGCTCAGAATGCTGCTGGCGCGAAGCGCCTCGCTCATCCGCGGGTGTAGCGTACCACGTCCTGCTCGATGGCGCCGAAGATCGACTGGCCCTGTGGATCGTGCATTTCGATGCGAATTTTATCGCCGAATTTAAGGAACGGCGTCCGAGGCTTGCCCTCGCGGATGGTCTCCACAGTCCGTTGCTCGGCGATGCAGGAATAGCCCAGTCCGCCCTCCTCGATCGGCTTGCCCGCGCCGCCGTCGGCGTCGCGGTTCGAGACCGTGCCGGCGCCCAAGATGGTGCCGGCGCCGAGCGCGCGGGTCTTGGCGGCGTGCGCGATCAACGTCGGAAAGTCGAAGGTCATGTCGTTGCCGCAAACCGGCTTGCCGAAGGGCTTGCCGTTGACGAACGACAGCAGTGGCAGGTTGACCTTGGCGCCGTCAAACGCATGACCCAGTACGTCGGGCGTCACCGCCACCGGCGTAAACGCTGAGTCCGGTTTCGACTGCACGAAGCCGAAGCCCTTGGCGAGCTCCGGTCCGGTGAGATTGCGCAACGTCACGTCGTTGACCAGCATGATCAGGCGGATCGCCAAGGCCGCCTCCTCGCGCGTCGCGCCCATCGGCACGTCGCCGAGGATCACCACCACCTCGGCCTCGAGGTCGATGCCCCAGGCTTCATCCACCACCGGGATGGAATCGCGCGGGCCCAGCAGCACGTCGGAACCGCCCTGGTACATCAGCGGATCGGTCCAGAACGACGCCGGCATCTCGACGCCGCGCGCCTTGCGCACCAGCGCGACGTGATTGACGTAGGCCGAGCCGTCCAGCCACTGAAAAGCGCGCGGTAGCGGCGCCGCGCACTGCGTGGGCTCGAACGGCATGTGCGCGATGCGCCCGGCCTCGAGCGCATCCGCGATTTCGGTGAGCCCCGGCACGGCCGCGGCCCAATCGTCGAGCGCCGCCTGCAAGGTCGGCGCAATGGCGGCGGCGCTGGTGCAGCGCGACAAATCCTTGGAGACGACGACGAGGCGGCCGTCGCGCCGATCTTTCAATGAAGCAAGTTTCATGAGTGCTACTTCGGGTCGCGCCGGTTCGGGTCGAAATGTTTCGTCAGACCGGTCCAGCAGTCAATGTAGTCGTCCTGCCGCTCGCTCAGCGTGGCGGCATATTTGGTCACGCGCTGGCGGAACCGCGTCTCGAACATGAAGGCGAGCGTGTTCGACATCTTCACCGGCTTGAGTTCGACATTGCTGGCGTGCTCGAAGGCGTCGGTGTCGGGCCCGTGCGGCAGCATCTGATTGTGCAGGCTGAAGCCGCCGGGTGTGAAGCCTTCCGGCTTGGCGTCATAGACGCCGAGCACGAGCCCCATGAACTCCGACATGATGTTGCGGTGATACCAGGGCGGCCGGAACGTGTTTTCCGCCACCGCCCAGCGCTCGGGGAAGATCACGAAATCGATGTTGGCAGTGCCCGGCGTTTCCGACGGCGATGTCAGCACCGTGAAGATCGACGGATCGGGATGATCGAACAGCAACGCGCCGACCGGCGAGAAGCGCCGCAGGTCGTATTTGTACGGATAGTAGTTGCCGTGCCAGGCGACGACATCGAGCGGCGACTGCGCCACTTGCGTTTTGTAGAGCTCGCCGCCCCATTTTACATACAGCGTGTGCGGGGCGTCGATGTCCTCGTAGGCCGCCACCGGCGCGAGGAAGTCGCGCGGATTGGCGAGGCAGTTGGCGCCGATCGGTCCGCGATCCGGCAGGATGAAGCCGCCGCCGTAGTTCTCGCAGACGTAGGCGCGGACGGGTCCGTCGACCAACTCGACGCGGAACATGACGCCGCGCGGGATGACACAGATTTCACCGGGCTCGATCTCGAGCACACCGAACTCGGTGCGGAAGCGGATATTGCCCTGCTGCGCGACGATGAGGAATTCGCCGTCGGCATTGAAGAAGTGTTCGCGCTCCATCGACTGCGTCACGAACAGGAGATGGCTCCCCATGCCGGACTGGCTGTCGACATCGCCCGCCGTGGTGACGGTGCGCAGGCCGGTGACGAAGGTGAGCTTCTCCTGCGGCATCTTAACCGGCGACCAGCGCATTTGCCCGATCGGCAGTTCGCTGTCCTCGCGCAGCGGCGCGGTGCGGACATGACCGTTGGTCATGTGTTCGAAGCGCCCGGCGTGCTTGACTGTCGGCCGGATGCGATAGAGCCAGGAGCGCTGGTTCGACGCTTGCGGCGCGGTGAAGGGCGAGCCGGAGAGCTGCTCGGCATAGAGGCCGTAATTGACCTTCTGCGGCGAATTGCGCCCGACCGGAAGCGCGCCGGCAAGCGCCTCCGTCTCGAAGCTGTTGCCGAAGCCGGACATGTAGGTGGCCGACATGCTCGCCCCTCATTAGTTGCAAATATTACTAACTACGAAGCGCAACAATCTCGGCGCCCGCCGGATCGCCCAGGCCGCGCGATGACAGCTTCGCGAAGATTATCAGCGACGCGCAGGCGAGCAACGGCGCCAGGCTGCTGATCTGAAACAGGTGGCTCGGCGAGATGCCTTGCGCCACCAGCGCACCGCCAACGATAGGCCCGATCAGCGAACCCAGCCGGCCGACGACTTGCGACCAGCCGACCCCGGTGCCGCGGATCGCAGTCGGGTAGTAATTGGTGATGAAGGCATTCAGCGACAGTTGAACGCCGATGACGAGGAAGCCGCTCAGGAAGATCGTGATCATGATCGGCCAGAACGATGTGCCGGCAAAGCCGATGCAGAACACCGCGATCGCGCCCGCCAGGTACGCCGCGATCAGGATCGTCATCGGCCGCACGATCTTGCGATCGATGAGCTGCGTGCAGGCGATGCTGCCGACGATTCCCGCAAGATTGAAGATGATCGTCCCCATCAAAGCCGACTGCAGCGGCAAGCCGGCCTGACGCAGCAGCAGCGGAATCCAATTGATGAAGAGATAGACGAGCATCAGGCTCATGAAGAAGGCCACGCACAGGAATACGCTGCCGACGGCGAGGCCGTCCTTGAACAGCGCCGAGAACTGGCCGCGCCCTGGGGCAGCTTCGTCGAGGACGAAGGCGCTGGTCGCATCGAAGCGCCCGGCCGGGCTGATCCTCCGGAGGACCTTCGCAATCGCCGCGCCCTTCCCGCGCACGAGGATGAGATATTTGATCGACTCCGGCAGCGCCAAGGCGATGAACGGCACGAGACACAGCGGCAGGATGCCGCCGGCGATGAACACCGCCGGCCAACCGAAATACGCAATCAAGGGAACGCTGATCACCCCGCCGAGCACAGCGCCCAGCCCGAAGCCGCACCAGGTGATCGCCACGAGCGTCACGCGCTTGCGCGCCGGCGCGTATTCGGAGACCAGCGCCATGACGTTCGGAATGGCGCCGCCGAGGCCGATGCCGCAGAGGAAGCGCAGGACCGTGAACGACTCGATCGTCGTCGTGTGGGCGCTGGCGATGTTCAAGAGGCCGAACACGATCACGCTGAGGCACAGCGTCCATTTGCGGCCGAAGCGGTCGCCGAGATAGCCGAGCAGCATCGCGCCCACCATGCTGCCGAGGAGCACCGCCGCGAAGACCGGGCCGAACGTGGCCGGCGCCAGCTTCCATTCATGCGCCAGACTCGGCGCCACATAGGCCACCGCCTGCGTGTCGAAGCCGTCACACATCACGACCAGCAGGCAGATGGTGAAAATCAGTATCTGAAAGCCGCCGATCGGGCTTTCATCGATCACCGTGGTGACATTGAGCTTGGAATCCCCAGCCATGACGTTCTCTCCCCTATTGGTACGCCGCGGGCGGTTGCCTTCGCCGCAGGCTTTTTTTTGAAATCGACACGCTCATTATCCGGCTCTTGCGGCCGTCAACCAAGGTCCTTCTCTGAGCCGTTCGTGGTTCGTGCATCGAATCGTCATGCCGTCCGCACTGAGCACATTGGGACCGCGATAGTCGAGCGCGCTCATGACGCCTTCAGGACACCGCGCTGGATTTGATCCGCCTCGATGGATTCGAAGAGCGCCTTGAAATTCCCCTCGCCGAAACCGTCATCGCCCTTGCGCTGGATGAACTCGAAGAAGATCGGCCCGATCACGGTCTTGGAGAAGATCTGCAACAGGATGCGCGTCGTGCCGCCATCGACGACGCCCTCGCCGTCGATGAGGATGCCGTGCTTCTTCATCCGATCCAGCGGCTCGGTATGGCCTTGCACGCGCTTTTGCGAGCGCGCGTAATAAAGGTCGGGTGGCCCGGGCATGAATTCGATGCCCTTGGCGGCAATCGTGTCGGTCGCGCGATAGATGTCGTTGGCCCCAACCGCGATATGCTGGATGCCCTCGCCCTTGTATTGCCGCAGGTACTCTTCGATCTGGCTCTTGTCGTCCGCGCTCTCGTTGATCGGGATGCGGATCTTGTTGCACGGCGAGGTCAGCGCACGGCTCGTCAGCCCGGTGAGCTTGCCGGAAATATCGAAGTAGCGGATTTCGCGGAAATTGAAGGTCTGGGCGTAGAACTTATACCAAGTGTCCATGTTCCCACGCATGACGTTATGTGTGAGGTGGTCGATATAGTGGAAGCCGGCGCCCACCGGTTTCGCATCGTCCGCGCCGAGCCATTCGAATTCCGCGCTGTAGGGCGATCCCTTCTCGCCGTAGGTCTCGACGAAATACAGAAGGGATCCACCGATCCCGATCACCGCCGGCACGTCGAGCGTCTTGTCCGCCCCAACATATTCCTGCGCGCCGAGATCGAGCGCGCGCTTCGAGGCATGCCTGGCATCGACGACGCGCCACGCCATCGACGGCGCGCAAGGCCCGTGCGCCGCGATGAAGCGTGCGGCATGCGTGTCAGGTTCGCAATTGAGGACGTAATTGATGCCGCCCTGCCGATAGAGCGAAATGGCCTTCGACCGATGCCGGGCCACTTCGACATAGCCCATGCTTTCGAACAGGCCGGCCAGATAGGCCGGATCGGGATGGGCGAATTCGACGAACTCGAAGCCGTCCGTGCCCGCGGGGTTCTGCTCGCTGATGGTGGCGGGCGCGGCGTCATGCGGGAAAGGGCCCATGGTCGGTCTCCTGTTAAAGCGTGCCCCGCAAAATTAGCCACCGCCCCTCGCAATGTCCGTGCAAACTGTGCGCATTTTCTCTATTATCCGCACGACTAGACCGCTAAGTCAGACAATGTCGCGAGAACTGTGCATGGATGACGCCGATTTGAGAATCCTGCGGGCGTTGCTCGACGACGGGCGCCTGACCAACAGCGACCTCGCCGAGCAGGTCGGCCTCTCGCCGTCGCAATGCTCGCGCCGGCGCGCCGCCCTCGAGGAGAGCGGCGTGATCACCAGCTATCACGCGATGGTGTCCTCGGAGGCGCTTGGGCTGGACGTTCTCGTCTTCGTCCACGTGACGCTCTCGACCCACTCGCCGGACAATTCGCAACGGTTCCTTTCGCTGGTGACGAGCCTCGACGAGGTCCAGGAGGCCTATTCGCTCACCGGAGAGAGCGATTACCTGGTGAAAATGTCGGTGCCGACGCTCAAGGCGCTGTCGCGGCTTCTCGCCGACGTGTTCCTGCCGCACCCCTCCGTCGCCCACCTGCGCTCGTCGATCGTCCTCGACCGGCTGAAGCAGACGAACCGGCTGCCGCTGAAATACGTCCGTGGGTCGGGTGAAGGCGGGGCCGCGCGGAGTTAGACTAGAGTTCACAACTTCGCGGGCACTCCTGCCGCATGGCCACCTAAATCCTACCTTACGCGCCGGGGGCGGGGCACGAAGGCAGGCTCATACGCCCATGAAAGTCATGATTCTCTACCTGTTCGTCGCCGCAATCCTGTTCATGTCCGCGAACCCCGACCGCCGCCGGCCTGCTTTGCTCCGCCTCTGGCGGAGAAATAACCAGTCGCGGAGATAGCTTAGAACTTTTCCAATCTGGTTGCGCCGGCTCGCAACTTCGGCCAAAGTTTGCGCCTTGCGCGAGACGGTGGCCTGCCGCAAGAGGGCCCCTCGCGCCTGGGGAAGCGGCAGCGTGGCTATGACCAACGAGAGCGCAGAGCGGACACTTGAGCATCCGGAGACGGCGCTCAAGCTCGAAGAGTTCCTGCCGCACCGGCTGAATGTCTGCTCCAACCTCGTGTCGCAGGCGCTCTCGCGCATTTATGCCGAGCGCTACAAGATCGGCATCCCGGAATGGCGTGTTCTCGTCACGTTGGGACAGTTTGGGCTGATGACCGCCAAGGGCATCGGCGTCCATACCTGCATGCACAAGACCAAAGTCTCGCGCGCTGTCGCCCTGCTGGAACGCCGCAAGCTGGTGGCACGCCGCGCCAATCGCGCCGATCTGCGCGAGGCGTTCCTGTCGCTGACGACGGCGGGCCGCGACATCTATAGCGAGTTGGCTCCCCTGGCGCTCGAATTCGCCCAGCAGCTCTTGGAAGCCGTCGATGCGGCCGACCGGCCAGCGCTCGATCGCGCCTTGAAAAAGCTCACCGAACGGTCCGAACAACTCACCGCGGATATCGCCAACGGCCGCGGCCCCCGGTAGATTGCGCCGCTCGTCTCGTGAAGCCCGGGGTCCTTTCGTGAAGCTTTATACGTATTTCCGCTCGTCCGCCGCCTATCGCGTCCGCATCGCGCTCAATCTCAAGGGCCTGCCCTACGAGATGGCCGCGATCCATCTCACCAAAGACGGCGGCCAGCAGCACAAGCCGGACTACCACGCGATCAATCCGCATGAACGGGTGCCGTCGCTGCAACTCTCCAGCGGCGAGGTGTTGACCCAATCTCTGGCGATCATCGAATATATCGACGAGATCGAGCCCGAGCCGCCGTTGCTGCCGGCCGATGCGCTCGATCGCGCCAAGGCGCGGGCGATCGCGCAGATCGTCGCCTGCGATATCCACCCGCTCAACAATCTCGTCTCGCTGCAATATCTCAAGCGCACGCTCAAGCACGAGCAGCCCGAGATCGACGCCTGGTATCATCACTGGGTGCTCGAGGGCTTCGCCGCGATCGAGGCGATGATCAACCCGGCGCCCTATGCCTGCGGCGCGCATGTGACGCTCGCCGACGTCTGCCTGGTGCCGCAGGTGTTCAACGCGCGCCGCCTCAAGGTGCCGCTCGACAAATTCCCCAAGATCGTCGCGGTTGAGGCCGCCTGCCAGAAGCTGCCGGCCTTCGACAAGGCGCGTCCGGAAAATCAGCCGGACGCGGAGTGACGTGCGGTGATGCATCCACCAAAGATGATTCCTTCAGCGCCGCCACTTGCTCCGCTCATTCCCGCGCAAGCGGGAATCCAGGGTGCAACTGGGAAGTCAGATATTTTTGCTCTGGGTCCCCGCTTTCGCGGGGACGAGCGGCTGAAGCTAGACCCCACCTTGCATCCGCCCGCCGTCTCACCCGATCGCGAATAGTCCGTGGCCAACACAAATCTCGTCCGCGTCGTTCTGTGGATGATCGGCACGCTGCTCTCGTTCTCGGCGATGGCCGTGTCGATTCGCGAACTGTCGCGGCATGGCTTAAACATTTTCGAGATCCTCGCCATCCGCAGCGGCGGCGCCCTGCTGGTGCTGCTACTTCTGCTCGTTATGCGCGCGGATTTGCGCCCCTATGTGCGGCCGCGGCGCATGGGGCTCAATCTCATCCGCAACGTCGTCCATTATCTTTCGCAATTCGCCTGGGCGCTCAGCCTCACAGTGCTGCCGCTGGCCATGGTCTTCGCGCTCGAATTCACCATGCCGGCCTGGACCGCCCTGCTCGCGGTCTGGCTGCTGCACGAGAGGCTGACGCCGAGCCGCATCGGCATCGTCGTTCTCGGGCTCATCGGTGTGCTGGTGATTTTGCGGCCAGGCATTGCGAGCTTCCATCCGGCGGCCTTCCTCGTGCTGGCGGCCGCCTTTGGTTACGCCATCACCATGGTCACCACCAAGAAGCTGACCATGACCGAGACCACCTTCAGCATCGTGTTCTGGATGGCCGTCATTCAGTTTCCGCTCTCGCTGATCGGCAGCAACAGCACCGTCTTTTTCCACTTCGGTGCAGGCCACATTTTGCCCGCAATCGGCGTCGCGGTGGCGGGTCTCACGTCGCACTATTGTCTGAGCAATGCCTTCCGCGCGGGCGACGCCACACTGGTGGTGCCGTTGGATTTCATGCGCATCCCGCTGATCGCCGTGGTCGGCTGGGCATTCTACGACGAGCGGCTGGATGTATTCGTGCTGCTCGGTGCGCTTATCATCGTAGCTGGCGTAGTCTGGAACCTGCGCGCGGAAAGTGCACGCAAACCGTCCGAGCTTGACCTCGCATCGCCATAATTTAGCGGCTAGAGTGCCGGCCATGAGGGGAACTTTTTTTACCAAGCCGGCAACGGCCGCCTTGTTCGCACTGGCCTCGTTCACCGGGGCGCTTGCGCAGTCGCCGAACCCGGCCTGTCAGCAATTGGAAGCACAACTGACGTCGCTTGACCGCGGCAACAGCGATCCCGCGCGCGCCGACCAGATTCGCCGTGCCGAGGATGCCGTCAACCGTCAGCAATACGAGGTTGACCGGCTGGTGTCGCAAGGGCGCCAGATGGGCTGCGAGAACTCCGGCTTCTTCTCGATCTTCAGCAATCCACCGCCGCAATGCGGCGGGCTGAACCGGCAGATCGGGCAGCAGCGCACGGCGCTCGAGCGCATGCAGAGCCAGCTTGAACAGGTACAGGGCGGCACAGCGCAGCGCGCGGCGCAGCGGCAGTCGCTGCTGATGGCGCTCGGCAACAACAATTGCGGGCCGCAATATCGCGCGGCGGTGCAGGCGGGACAGCAGCGCGGTTTCTTCGACACGCTGTTCGGGACCGGCACCAACAACAGCGGCGGTCCACCGGCCGGTGGTGGTGGTGGCGGCGGTGGCATCATCTCGTCGGCGCCCGGCCCGGTGGGCGGCACCTACCGCACAGTCTGCGTGCGCAGCTGCGATGGCTATTATTTCCCGATCTCGTTTACGACCACGCAGGATCATTTCCGCGACGACGAGCAGGCGTGCCAGCGCATGTGCCCGGCGGCGGAAGTCCAGCTCTACACCTATCACAATCCCGGCGAGGAAATGTCGCAGGCGGTGTCGCTCAACGGGCGGCCCTATACCGAGCTTCCGACCGCGTTCCAGTATCGCAAGGCGATGTCCCCCGCCTGCAGTTGCCGGCGCCCGGGCGAGAGCTGGGCGCAGGCGCTCAAGGTCAACGGCACCGACACCACCGTCGCGCCCGGCGACGTTGTCGTCACCGAGCAGAACGCCAAGCGGCTGTCGCTGCCGCGCGTCGGCGCCGATGGCAAGGCGATCAACTCGCGCGCCAATGCGACGGGCACGACGCCAGCGCAGTCGTCGTCGACACCGCCCGCGCAGTCAGCGACGGCCGATGCGCCGATCGACCCGGATGCCGCCAAGCGCAGCGTGCGCACGGTCGGGCCGACGTTCATTCCCGCGCGGTAAAACAACTCAGCGGCATCCACCGCAGCCACTCTCCGCCCTCATCTGAGGAGGGCGCATAGTGCCCGTCTCGAAGGATGGGGCGGCCCCGTGATCTCGGGTTTACCCGAGATCAGCAACAAGATGCTTCGAGACGCGCTCCTTCGGAGCACTCCTCAGCATGAGGCCGAGAGAGGCAGCAACGTGTGGACGGGCAAAAACGTCGCGGCCTCAATAACTTCTCAACGCGATAAATGACTTATCCCCGTCGTCTGAACCGGCCTTATCTTTCACGTGTCCTGGTCAGCCGCGTGCGCCATCTCGAGTGGCGCGCGACGGCAGAACAGGGCGCGGCGCGCCGACAACGCACGCCGCGGTGGAGCGCCGGGAGACGCAGCGCCCCTCGCAAGGGTGCGCGCGCCTTCGCACGGCGCGCGGGCGGCCCGATCGCAAGGGCGGCCCAAAGGGGCCTCGCAAACCCCTGGCGTCTCCCGACGCTCCATTTCCCTGTGGGGAAAACGGAAAAAGGGACGACGGCTTCCCCGGGGCCGCAAAGAACACGGGCGGCGGAGCCGTTGGCCAAGGCTGTTTGAAAACTGAATCGGTGAGTGACAAACGTTCAAAAATCGAACGCTTCGCTTTTCGCCGGCTTGCCGGTGACGAGCGACACATCGGGCGCCGGCAACGGCGTGCCCGGATCGCGGAAGCGGTTGGTGATCGGATAGCGGCGATCGCGGCCGAAATTCTTCAGCGTCACCTTCACGCCCGGCGCCGCCTGCCGGCGCTTGTATTCGGCGATGTGCAGTAGGCGCTCGATGCGTGCCACCACTTCGCGGTCGAAGCCGGCGGCGACGATCGCCGAGATCGGCTCCTCGCGCTCGACCAGCCGCTCCAGGATCGCATCGAGCACATCGTAAGGCGGCAGCGAATCCTCGTCCTTCTGGTTCTCGCGCAACTCCGCGGTCGGCGGACGCACCAGGATGTTCTCCGGGATCACCTCGCCGTCGGGCCCAAGCGCGCCTTCCGGCTTCCAGCCATTGCGCAGCCGGCCGAGGCGGAAGACCTCGGTCTTGTAGAGATCCTTGAGCGGATTGAAGCCGCCGTTCATGTCGCCATAGAGCGTGGCGTAGCCGACCGACATCTCCGACTTGTTGCCGGTCGTCACGACCATGAGATTGAACTTGTTGGAGATCGCCATCAGGATCGTGCCGCGTGCGCGCGCCTGCAAATTCTCCTCGGTGACGTCGCGCGGCAAACCGGAGAACACCGGCGTCAGCGCCTTCTCGAAGCCCTCCACCGCCGCCGCGATCGGCAATATCTCGTAGCGGACGCCGAACGCCTTGGCGCAGGCCGCGGCATCGTCGAGCGACACCTGCGCGGTGAACTTGTAGGGCAGCATCACGCAGCGCACGCGCTCGGGCCCCAGCGCGTCCACCGCCATCGCCGCGCACAATGCGGAGTCGACGCCGCCCGAGAGGCCGATCACCACGCCGGGAAAGCCGTTCTTGTTGACGTAGTCGCGCAGGCCCAGCACGCAGGCCGCATAGTCGGCGCGGTCGGCTTCTTCGCTCGCGACCATCGGGCCGCCCTCGCAGCGCCAAGTGCCGCCTTGCCGGACCCACTGCGTGGTGACGATGGTTTCCTGGAAGCCGACGAGCTGAAACGCGAGCGAGTTGTCGGCGTTGAGCCCGAACGACACGCCGTCGAACACCAGTTCATCCTGCCCGCCGACCTGGTTGACATAGACCGTCGGCAGCCCCTGCTCGGTGACGCGCGAGACCGTGATGTTGAGGCGCACGTCGCTCTTGTTGCGCCAATAAGGCGAACCGTTCGGCACCACCAGGATCTCGGCGCCAGTCTCGGCGAGGCACTCGACGACCTCCTCGCCCCAGATGTCCTCGCAGATCGGCAGGCCCAGACGCACGCCGCGGAAACTCACCGGGCCCGGCATCGGCCCCGGCACGAAGACGCGCTTCTCGTCGAACACGCCGTAGTTCGGAAGATCAACCTTGTAGCGCAGCGCGGCGATGCTGCCGCCGTCGAGCAACGCCACCGCGTTGTAGAGCTTGCCGCCTTCGAGCCAGGGCGAGCCGACCAGCAGCGCCGGCCCGGGCTCGGCCGTCTCGCGCGCCAAGGTCTCGATCATGGCGCGGCAGGCGGCCTGAAAGGCCGGCTTGAGCACGAGGTCCTCGGGCGGATAGCCGGCGATGAACAGTTCCGGGAAAACGACCAGATCGGCGCCCTGGCGGGCCGCCTCCACGCGCGCGCGGCGTACCTTCTCGGCATTGCCGACAATGTCGCCGACGGTCGAGTTGAGTTGCGCGACTGCGATCGCAAGTCGGTCGGAAGGGCGGGCGCTCATGGCCATCATCTAGCGCCTGCCCTCCCGCGCTGCAATCAGGTCAGCGCATGGCTGCCGCCCCAAGCCTATTGCTCGGCCGTGCGCAGCCCGGCGCCGCCGCCGCTCAGCGCGACCGTCCCGCTGGGCGTGAGCGCCTTGCCGTCGAAGCCGAAGGCTTGGAGGTTCTTCTCGGTCATGCACTGGACCACGACCGTCTTGTTGTCCTTGCTCCAGGCGGCGCCCTGGCACCAATGGCCGACCTTGGCCTCAGCCAGCTTCGCGAGCTTCGTGCCACGGACCGAATAGACTTGCAGCAAGCCGTAGTCGTTGAAGGCCGGATGATCCTTCGGCCGGTTGGAGCCGTTCATCACGGTCACCGCGACGTAGGCGCCGTCGCCCGACATGGCCACGCCTTCCGGCGTCTGGCCGACGCTGATGGTGTCGACGATGCGCGGCGGATTGGCCTTCAGATCGATGACGTTGAGGACATCGGCATCCCCCTGCCCGCCACCCTGGTTGCCGACCACCGCGACGTCCCCCTTGGCGCTGATCTCCATGCTGTAGGGACGATAGCCGCCGACCATGAACTTCTTGGTGTCGGTGACCTTGTCACCATCGATCGAAAGAACCGAGATCTTGTGGTCGCCGTCGCGCGTGACGAGCGCCGTCTTGCCGTCGGGCGTGAACGCCGCGAGGCAAGGCCCGGACTTGGCATCGCCGAAATCGATCTTGCCGGCCGGCGTAACCGTCTTGCCGGAGATCGTGAACACGGACACGGTGCCTTCATTGCGATTGGCCACGAGCGCGAGCGTGCCCGCACGATTGATCGACACGCCGGCAGCGCCTTTACCCGCGTGCAGCGTCGCAATGACCACCGGCGGACTGGCCTTGAGATCGATCACCGACAGCGCGTCGTCCGGCACGACCTTCTTCGGATCGGCGGGATCGATCTTGAACGCCCCCGTCACCAGCGCGAGGCTTTCATCCTTCGCGATGGCGACGCTTTGCGGCGGGCCGACGACGCTGGCCGGCGCCTTGAGCGAGCCGACGACCTTCGGCGGCGTCGCGCTCAAATCAATGATGTCGACGCTGTCGGGCGCCGGATTGTCGGCCACCACCGGGACGCCGTCGACGAGGATGGCTTTGTTGTCGTTGGCGGAAATGGCGATCTGCGCCTTGGCGCCGATCGGAAACAATGGTGAGGCAAGCAGCGCACAAGCAAGCAACACCGACCGCCGGTGATGGCGTTTCATGACGTTTCCCCCGCCCGGCTGTTTCTTAAAACGAGGGCACGTCGCGCCGAGCCCCGCGGCGGGCCTCGGCCAGATTAACACCAGCGCGCGCGGAAAGCTTCCGTACTTACAACCCCGCGACAGCCGGCAGCGGCTGGCTGCGCCCGGTGCGCTCTTTCTTGAGCAACTCGGCCAGCAGGAAGGCGAGGTCGATCGCCTGCTCGGCGTTGAGCCGCGGATCGCAGACCGTGTGATAGCGGTCGTTGAGATCGGCATCCGAGATGGCGCGCGCGCCGCCCGTGCATTCGGTGACGTTCTGCCCGGTCATCTCCAGATGCACGCCGCCGGCATACGTGCCTTCGGCCTGATGCACCTCGAAGAAGCTGCGGACTTCCTTGAGGATCAGGTCGAACGGGCGCGTCTTGTAGCCGCTGGCCGAGGTGATCGTGTTGCCGTGCATCGGGTCGGACGACCAGACCACGACCTTGCCTTCGCGTTTGACGGCGCGGACGAGCGCCGGCAGATGGTCGCCGACCTTTTCAGCACCGACGCGGACGATCAGCGTCAGTCGCCCCGCCTCGTTGTCCGGATTGAGGATGTCGATCAGGCGCAGCAAATCGTCGGTTTTCGTCGTTGGCCCGCACTTGAGGCCGAGCGGATTTTTGACGCCGCGCGCATATTCGATGTGCGCGTGATCGAACTGGCGCGTGCGGTCGCCGATCCACAGCATGTGGCCCGACGTGGCGTACCAATCGCCGGTCGTCGAATCGACGCGTGTGAGCGCCTCTTCGAAGCCGAGCAGCAGCGCCTCGTGGCTCGTGTAGAAATCCGTGGTGCGGAGTTCGGGATGGCTCTCCAGATCGAGGCCGCAGGCCTGCATGAAGCCGAGCGCCTCCGAGATGCGGTCCGACAATTCGACATAGCGCCGCGACTGCGGACTATCTTTGACGAAGCCGAGCATCCACTGCCGCACGCTGCCCAGGTTGGCGTAGCCGCCCTGCGCGAAGGCGCGCAGCAAATTGAGCGTCGCCGCCGATTGGCGGTAGGCATCCATCTGCCGGCGCGGGTCGGGAATGCGCGACTCCGGCGTGAAGGCGATGTCGTTGATGATGTCGCCGCGATAGCTCGGCAGCTCGATGCCGTTGCGCTTCTCGGTCGGCGAGGAGCGCGGCTTGGCGAACTGGCCGGCGATGCGGCCGACCTTCACCACCGGCGAGGCGGCTGCATAAGTGAGGACCACCGCCATCTGCAGGAACATGCGGAAGAAGTCGCGGATATTGTTGGCGCCGTGCTCGGCGAAGCTTTCCGCGCAGTCGCCGCCTTGGAGCAGGAAAGCCTGGCCATTGGCGACGCGGGCGAGCTGCTTCTTCAGGCTGCGCGCCTCGCCGGCAAAAACCAGCGGCGGGAACGTCGCAAGCTGCTTCTCCACGTCGGCCAAAGCCTGCCGGTCCGGATAATCCGGCACCTGCTGGATCGGCTTCTTGCGCCAGCTATCGGGCGTCCAACGGTCGGCCATCGCACTCACTCCAGGATTGGCCGGGGTTTATACACAGCCCTCGCCGATCAGGCCACAGAATTGAACGGTGGGGCCGGCGGGCGAGCCCTACTCTGCCGCGGCGCGCTCGTAGCTCATGGCCTTCTCGCGCATGGTCACCAATTCCTCGGCCGCCGTCGGGTGCACCGCCATGGTGGCGTCGAAGTCGGCCTTGGTGGCCTTCATCCTCACGGCGATGCCGATGAGTTGGATCAACTCGCCCGCGTCGGGTCCGATGATATGACAGCCGACCACTTGGTCGGTGATGCCGTCCACCAAAAGCTTCATGAAGGTGCGCGTCGCGCGCCCGGCCAGCGTCGCCTTCATCGGCCGGAACGTGGTCTTGTAGACGTCGACCTTGGCGAGCCGCTCGCGCGCCTGTGCCTCGGTGAGGCCGATGACGCCCACCTCGGGCTCCGTGAACACCGCGGTCGGCACGTTGTCGTGGTCGACCGGCGTCGGCTTGCCGCCATAGACCGTGTCGGCGAAGGCATGGCCCTCGCGGATCGCCACCGGGGTGAGGTTGACGCGGTTGGTCACGTCGCCCACCGCGTAGATGCTCTCGACCGATGTGCGCGAATAGCCGTCGACTTCGATGCCGCCGTGCTCGTGCAGCTTGATGCCCACCGTCTCCAGACCGAGGCCCATGACGTTCGGCCGCCGGCCGATGGCGAACATGACCTTGTCGACGGTCACCGTCGTGTTGTCCGAGAGATGAGTGACGAACTCGTCGCCGGCCTTCTCGATGGCCGTGACGGTGTGCCCGCAGGTCACCGTGATGCCGCGCGCGCGCATTTCATTACGCAGGTGCTCGCGCACGTCGTCGTCAAAACCGCGCAGGATATTGCTGCCGCGATAGACAACCGTCACCTCGCTGCCGAGGCCGGCAAAGATGCTGGCGAACTCCAGCGCGATATAGCCGCCGCCCTGGATGACGATGCGCTTCGGCTGCTCCGGCAGATGCAGTGCCTCGTTCGACGAGATCGCATGTTCGAGGCCGGGAATCTTCGGCCCGTAATGCGGCCAGGCGCCGGTGGCGATCAGGATCTTCTCGGCGCGCACGCGCGCCCCGCTGCCGAGGAGGCGCACCGTGTGCGCGTCTTCGATGACGGCGCGGCTTTTCACCAGCTCGACCTTGTAGCGCTCGAGCGTGGTCATATACGCGGCTTCAAGCCGCGCAATCTCGCGATCCTTGTTCGCGATCAGCGTCGGCCAGTGGAAGGTCGGCTCGCCCACGGTCCAGCCGTAGCCTGCGGCGTCCTCGAAATCGCCGGCAAAGCGCGATGCGTAAACGAGGAGCTTCTTCGGCACGCAGCCGCGGATGACGCAGGTGCCGCCGACGCGGAATTCCTCGGCGACCATCACCCGCGCGCCGTAACTCGAGGCGATGCGCGCGGCCCGCACGCCGCCAGAGCCAGCACCGATCACAAACAGGTCGACGTCGTTGTCCGCCATTCGCAATTCCACTCTGTGATCAGACGCGCCAGAAACCAAGCCCGGCGCGCGGGCGGTCACATCGCGTGTCCCCTCTTCTTCAGCTCGTCGCGCATCGTCGCGATCACACCGTCGGAGAGCTTGTTCGCCCAGTCCTGCGCGAACTTCATGCTGCTGTCGACGACCTTCGGCTGTTGCGTAAGCAGCTTCTGTCCTGCCGGGGACTTATAGAAGGCCAGGATATCTTTCAGCTCCTGCTCACTGAAATTTGTCGCATAGAGGCGCGCCACCTCGTCGGTCAGCTCGCTGAAGCGCGGCGCCAGATCCGCGCGCATCTTGGCGGAGATCTCGTTGAGATCTTTGCCCAGGCTCGGGTCCTGCTGGAGGAAAAGAAGCTTCGCCTGCTCGACGACGCCGGCGATCAGTGGGTTGAACAGACTGGTGGTGCCCGTGACCGTGATCAGCTCCTTGGCGGTCGCTATGGCGGCGGCTGACGGCTGCTGCTGGGCGTTGACCGCCGGGCTCGCCATGACGAGCGCGACAGCGACCGCGGCCAGACGGGCGGCGCGGTGGGTGGCCTGCAAGAAACGCATTATTTCAACTCCGTTTTGTTCGAAACGTCAGCGCTCGACGACCTTGATGCCATCAGTCCCGGCGATAATGGCCGTGTGGGCGAGATCGATGAAAAGACCGTGCTCCATGACCCCCGGAATGGCCGCCAGCGCATGCGCCATGGCTCTCGGGTCGTCAATCCGGCCAAGGGCCGCGTCGATGATCCAGTGGCCGCCATCCGTGACGAAAGCATGGCCGTCCTTACCCTGCCGCAGCGGCAGCGGCACCGTCGCCTGGATACCGGCAATGGCCTTGTTCACAGCCCTGCGCGTCGCCTCGGCGCCGAACGGCGCGATCTCGATCGGCAGCGGAAACCGGCCCAGCGCGCCGACCCATTTGCTCTCGTCGGCGATGACGATCATGCGCGCGGACGCGGCGGCGACGATCTTCTCGCGCAGCAGCGCGCCGCCGCCACCTTTGATGAGCGCGAGATCGGGGCCGATCTCGTCGGCGCCATCCACCGTCACATCGAGCGCCGGCGTTTCATCGAGGGTCGTCAGGGGTATGCCGCAACGCTTTGCGTCGGCGTGAGTGGCCTCCGACGTTGGCACAGCGATGATATCGAGCCCGCCACGCACGCGCTCGCCGAGCAGTTCGACGAAATGCTTCGCGGTCGAGCCGGTGCCGAGGCCAAGCTTCATGCCGTCTGATACATGCTCGAGCGCGCGGGCCGCCGCCTGTCGCTTCAGTTGGTCCATGGTCACGCGCGACGATGCTCCCCGAACCGCTGCCGGTCGTCCTGCGCGCCGGTATCGGCGCGCGGCATATCTAGCGTCGTTTCAGAGGGAGGAACAGGCTAATACGCCGGTTTTCAGCGGGATCGTCAGCATTAGAGCTAACGGCACAGCCCACTTGCGCGATCGCCCCGGGGCCGGTAGCGATCCGCCATGAACCCTACCCCTACGATCGTATTCGATCTGGATGGCACGCTGGTCGACACGGCGCCCGACCTTATCAACGCGCTCAACTTCGTCCTTAGCCGCGAAGGCCTGCCCGCGGTGCCCTTGAAATCCGCACGCAACATGATCGGCGCCGGCGCCCGCAAGCTGCTGGAACGCGGATTGGAGGTGGACGGACGCCATGTCGGCCCTAACGATCTCGACCGGCTGACCAATGATTTTATCGATCATTACGCGGCGCATATCGCCGACGAATCTCGCCCGTTCGAAGGTCTGGAAGACGCGCTCGACACCCTCTCCGCGCGCGGATGCCGCTTTGCTGTCTGCACCAACAAGCTGGAATGGCTGTCCAAGCTGCTGCTTGACGAGTTGGGGTTAAGTTCGCGGTTTTCCGCCATTTGCGGCGCCGATACGTTCGGCGTCACCAAACCGGACCCGGTCATCCTGCAGCAAACCGTGGTTCGCGCCGGGGGACGCCTCGCCTCGACCGTCATGGTGGGCGATGCCGGGACGGATGTCGGCGTCGCCCGGCGCGCCAATGTGCCGGTGGTCGGCGTCGACTTTGGCTATACCGACGTTCCGATGGCGGAGCTCAAGCCTGACCGCCTGATCGTTCACATGAGAGAGCTGCCGGCCGCGGTGGATAGCCTTCTTGCCACCCGGCGGGCCTCGTAAGAACTTGATATATAAATGAAATTTCCTCCAAACAGCGTTAACCATCAATTAACGATTCCGGTCCAGACGGTTGCGTGGGTGTCTGGACGCTCCTATGGTTGCGCTCGGGACTGCGGCAGTTGGCCGCAACAAGTGACGGGTAGGCTATGCGTCGTGTCATCGTGAGTGCCATAGCGGGGCTCGGTTTGGCCGGCTGTTCGTCGTTCTCCACTGATTCCTTGACTTCTTTCTCGTTCAAACAGACGCCTCCAACCGTTTCCGTCCAGATCGATTCCATCCCCTCCGGGGCCGATGCCAAAACCTCGCTTGGACCGGGCTGCAGGACGCCCTGTTCGGTTTCCGTGCCCGGCGAGAATTTCACCGTGACCTACACGCTGAACCGATTCCAGCCGCTGACGGTGCCGGTCCAGGTGATCAATATTCCCGGCGATTTCTCCACCCCCGCATCGACGTCGATCGATCCCAATCCGGTAGTGGGCGAACTCCAGCCCGCCGGCCCGCCGCCGAAGGCAGCCCGTAAGCCGATGCGGCCGAAAAAGCCGAAGCCGAAACCTGCGGCCGCCGCACCCGCCGGATCGCCGTTCCCGACGCCAGCGGCACCCGCTCCTGCGCCAACCCGATAAGTGCTAGCGCAGTGCAACACGC
>DATDMA010000072.1:0-3243 GCA_036519015.1 Pseudolabrys sp.
AGGACCTCGTACTTCCATGGCAAGTCGCCTTAACCCCCCGCGCGGTCTGTTCGGTCGGTTTCGGCCGCCTCCCATGGGCGCCGGCGTTCCCGGCCTGATCTCGTCGATCCAGGCTTACGGCGGCTTGCAAGCCTGGGCAGCGCGGGCGCACCGCCCGTCGCAGAGCCTCGGGCGGTTGGGGACTCTCGAGGTGCGGCTGGCGCAGACCGCCGCCGAGGTACGGCAAGCGCAGAAGCTGCGCTACCAGGTGTTCTACCAGGAGGGCTCGGCCATCCCCAATCCGGGCCGGCTATTCGCCCGCCGCGACGTCGATGCCTATGACGCGATCTGCGACCACCTGCTGGTGGTAGACCACGCCGCGCAAGACCGCAGCGCCCATAACCGGCCGGCCGTGGTCGGCACCTACCGGCTGCTCCGCCAGTCGCTGGCGGAAGACCATGGCGGCTTCTACACCGCCGGCGAGTTCGCCATCGGCTCGCTGCTCGAGCGCCACAGCAACCTCCAATTCCTCGAGCTCGGCCGCTCCTGCGTGCTCGGTCCCTATCGCAACAAGCGCACGGTCGAGCTCCTGTGGCACGGCATCCACGCCTATGTGCTGCAGAACCGCTTCGACGTGATGATAGGCTGCGCCAGTCTCGACGGCACGGATCCGAAGCGCCTCGCGATGCCGCTCTCGTTCCTGCACCACTACGCACGTGCGCCGGAGCCATGGCAGGCGCGTGCGCTGCCGTCGCGTTATGTCGAAATGAATCGCATGTCGAAGGAAGCGATCGACCCGAAGGAAGCGCTACGCGCGCTTCCGCCGTTGATCAAAGGCTACCTGCGGCTGGGCGCTTACATCGGCGACGGAGCGGTGGTCGACCACGAGTTCGGCACCACCGACGTGCTGATCGTGCTGCCCTTCTCGGTGATCGAGAAGCGCTACATCGAGCACTTCGGCACACGCCGCGCGGCGTAAGTAATCCGCGCACCGCAATTCCGCTTGTCATCGCCGGGCTTGTCCCGGCGATCCCGCTTATGGAGCCACTGTACCCACCTAAGCGAGATGGCCGGGTCAGGCCCGGCCATGACAGAGAACATCGCGACGCGGATTGCGCTCACAGCTTCCTGAGCGACACGTCCTCGACCGAGTGGCTCTCGCTCTTCTTCAAGATCAAATCGGCGCGCTGGCGCGTCGGCAGAATGTTTTCGTGCAGATTGAGCAGATTGATCCGCTCCCAGATCGAGGTCGCCGTTTCGACTGCTTCTTCGTCCGATAAATTTGAGTAGCGGTGGAAGTAGGACTTCGGATCGCGGAACGCCGTGCCGCGCAGCGTCAAAAAACGATCGATGTACCAGGACTTCAGCACGACCTCGTCAGCATCGAGATAGACCGAGAAGTCGAAGAAATCCGATACGAAGGGGATCGCCGCGCCGTCCCTCGGCAGACGGCCGGTCTGCAACACGTTCAAGCCTTCGACGATGAGGATATCCGGCCGGTCGACTTCGACCCATTGGTTCGGCACGACGTCATAGATCAGGTGCGAATAGATCGGCGCGCGCGCCGGCCGCTTGCCGGCTTTGATGTCGGTGAGGAAACGCAGCAGCGCCTGCAGATCGTAGCTCTCGGGAAAGCCCTTCTTCTCCATCAGGCCTTCGCGCGCGAGAATCGAATTCGGATAAAGAAAGCCGTCGGTGGTGATGAGATCGACCTTCGGCACGTTCGGCCAACGCGCCAGTAGCGCCTGCAGCACGCGCGCAGTGGTCGACTTGCCGACCGCCACCGAACCAGCAACGCCGATGATGTAGGGCATCTTCGCGTCCTCGGTGCCGAGGAAGCGCTGCTGCGCGCGGAACAGCCGCTGCGTCGCCGCGACATAGAGCGAGAGCAGCCGCGACAGTGTCAGATAAATCTCCTCGACTTCCATGATGTCGAGCCGGTCGTGCAGCGAGCGCAGCCGCGTGACCTCGTCCGAGGTCAGCGTCATCGGCGCGTCCTCGCGCAAGGCCGCCCACTCCGCGCGAGAAAAAGTGCGGTAGGGCGAGAGGATCTCTTCGGTCCGCTGTTCCATGCCCGACCTTGTTAGCCCGTCCGCGAGGCTTTCTCGGCGTGTCCCGACTGCACGGTGCGGCGGGCGAGCTCGGCCTCGACCTCGTCGAGCGTGACCCCACGCGCCTCCAGCAGCACCAGCAGATGGTAGAGCAGATCGGCGCTTTCCGCGACGACGCGGCTCTTGTCGTCCTGCATGGCGGCCAGCGCGGTCTCGAAGGCCTCCTCGCCCATCTTCTTGGCGCAATGGGCGACGCCCTTGTCGATCAACGCCCGGGTATACGATTCCGTCGCGCTCGCCTTGGCGCGCTCGCGTACCCGTATTTCCAGATCGGCCAGGGTGAATTTGGTCATCCGGTTTCCTTATCACCTCTCCCCGGTTGCGGGGAGAGGGGAGAACTACGCATCCAGCCGCATCGGCAGGCCGGATTTGGCCATATAGGTCTTGGCCTCGCGCACCGAATGCTCGCCGAAATGGAAGATCGAGGCCGCCAGTACCGCAGTCGCATGCCCATCGCGGATGCCCTCGACCAGGTGCTGCAAGGTGCCCACCCCGCCCGAGGCAATCACCGGCACCGGCACCGCATCGGCCACCGCGCTTGTGAGCGCTAAGTCGAAGCCCGAGCGCGTGCCGTCGCGGTCCATCGAAGTCAGCAGGATCTCCCCGGCCCCGAGCGACACCACTTCCTTGGCATATTCGACGGCGTCGATACCGGTCGGCTTGCGGCCACCGATCGTGAAAATCTCCCATCGCTCAGTCTCGCCCGGCTGCGACACCTTTTTGGCGTCGATCGCCACCACGATGCACTGGTCGCCGAACTTCTCGGCGGCCTCCTTGACGAAGGCGCGCCGCATCACCGCCGCGGTGTTGATCGAGACCTTGTCGGCGCCGCAGGTGAGCAGCTTGCGGATGTCGTCCACGGTGCGCACGCCGCCGCCGACGGTGAGCGGCATGAAGCAGGCTTCTGCCGTTCTTGTCACCACGTCGAAGATCGTGTCGCGGTTCTCGTGGCTCGCGGTGATGTCGAGGAAGCACAGTTCGTCCGCGCCGGCGGCATCATAGGCAATCGCCGCTTCGACCGGATCGCCGGCATCGCGCAGGTTGACGAAATTGATCCCTTTGACGACACGGCCGTCCTTGACGTCGAGGCAGGGAATAATGCGAACTTTGAACATGGCTCAGGTCGTCGCCCGCGCCGCGCGCAGCATCGACA
>DATDMA010000073.1:0-60589 GCA_036519015.1 Pseudolabrys sp.
GCCTGCGGCGTCATGCCGGTCTGCTTGCGGAAGAAGCGCGTGAAGTGCGAGGGGTCGGAGAAGGCGAGATCGTAGGCGATCTCGTGGATGCTCTGGGTGGTGAAGACGAGTTGGCGCTTGGCCTCGGTGAGCACGCGCTGGCGGATGAGGTGGCCGGCGGTCACCCCGGTCGCGCGCTTCACGTGATCGTTGAGCCGGTCCGGCGTCATCGCCAGCATCTCGGCATAAAAGGCGATCTGCCGCTCCTGGCGGAAATGTCGATCCACTAGCCGGCGCAAGTCCTCGATCCGCACGTCGGCGTGCGTGAGCGTCACCGCACCGGTGCGCGCGCGGCTCGCGGCCAGCCGCAGCACCTCGATCGCGATCAGCGCGAGCAGCGCGCGCATGGCGACGCGATGCCCTTCGCGCGCGAGGAAGCCTTCTTCATTGAGATCGGCGCAGAGCGCTGAAAGGCGCTTGGCCTCGGCCAGGTCAGCAAGCGCCACCACCGGATCGGCGGCCAGCGCTTTGAGCCGCGCCAGCGCATCGGCCGACTGATCGCCGAGCGCGTCGGCGACGTCCTCTGTGAAACTCACCACCCAGCCGTCGGTGACCTGCGGCGTAAAGCGGAAGCCGTGCGCGGTGGTCGCCGGCACCAGGATCGCCGCCGGCGCCGAGAACGGCACCGTCGCCGTCTCGAAGCTCATGATGCCGCCGCCCTTCTCGATCAGCAGCACCTGAAACAGATTGCGGTGACGGTGCGCGCGGATCGTCCAGTCGTGCACCGAGGAGCGCGCGGCGATGGTCTCAATATGGATGAAGTCGAACGCGGAATCGTCCGGCGGATCGCCGTAGAGATGAAAGAGCGGGAGCGCGGACGTGGCCATGTCGGCGGAGCATAAGCGAGCGCGCCGGCGTGCGCCAACGCAAGCGCTCGATAATGGGCGCGCAAACGAAAGGCCCCGCCACATGGCGGGGCCCTCGAACAAAATTACCGCTGTGCGTCAGCGATCCTGGCCGCCTTGACCACCCTGGCCGCCCTGCTGACCGCCTTGGCCCGGCTTCTGCCCGCCACCTTGCTGCTGCTGGCCCGGCTTCTGGCCGCCGCCCTGCTGCCCGCCGCCTTGCTGGCCACCTTGTTGGCCGCCCTGCTGCTGCTGGCCTGGCTTCTGATTGGGATTCTGATTCTGAGTCATTTCATTTCCTTCCGGTGTTGGTGTCGCTCGAAGTTCGGCTTCGATGCTCCCCGGCCCAACGCTAGAGACAACGTCCGGTGGCGGACCTGGTTCCTGCCTTCCTTTGCAACTTGGGCGACGGAACCGCCGGCAAGGGCTGTGTATTTCCCTATCAACGACAAACACATGAGAGGGACAACCGACATGGGACGATATCTTTTGCTGTGGCTGCTGGGCATACCGCTGCCGCTTCTGCTCCTGATCTGGGTTTTCGGCGGCGTGCATTGACGCAAGGCCCGAGCGTGCGTCCCACGCGACACCCACGGTGCGGCGCGATGTCGCCGCACCGGCTGTCCTTTCGCTTGTTAGCGTAGCGCCATCAGAGCAAGGACGGCCTCCATCCCTACTTTCGTATTTCCGTCCGGCTGCGCGTTAATAACGCCGCGTGCGGCGTTGCCGCTCCCGAGATGCCCTGTTAAGCCTTGAGCCTCGAAACAAACTGGTTGTCAGCGGGCGACCTGGGAAGGCAAAGGAGACATGGCAGTCTTCCTCCAGCAGCTCATCAATGGGATTACGCTCGGCTCCATCTACGGCCTGATCGCCATCGGCTACACTATGGTGTTCGGCATCATCGGCATGGTGAACTTCGCCCATGGCGACGTCTTCATGGTGTCGGCGTTCATCGCACTGATCGCGTTCCTGATCCTCACCACCTGGCTCGGCGTCTCATCGGTCCTGCTCGCCCTCTTGATCGTGCTGGTGGTGGCGATGCTTTTCACCGCGCTGGTGAACTGGTCGATCGAACGCATGGCCTATCGGCCCTTGCGAGGCTCCTTCCGCCTGGCGCCGTTGATCTCGGCGATCGGCATGTCGATCTTCCTGTCGAATTTCGTGCAGGTCACGCAGGGTCCGCGCAACAAGGCGATCCCGCCCATGATACAGGGCGAATTCGTGCTGTTCACGCAGGGCAATTACGCGGTGACGCTGTCGTTCAAGCAGCTCATCATCTGGGGCGTGACCGCCGTGCTGCTCGCCTGCTTCTGGTATCTGGTGGCGAAGACGCGGCTCGGCCGCGCCCAGCGCGCCTGTGAGCAAGATCAGAAAATGGCGGCGCTGGTCGGCGTCGATGTGGACCGTACGATCTCATTTACGTTCGTGATCGCCGCCGCGCTCGCCGCCGTCGCCGGCACCATGTACCTGATGTACTATGGCGTCGTCAGCTTCTCCGACGGCTTCGTGCCGGGCGTGAAGGCCTTCACTGCGGCGGTGCTCGGCGGCATCGGCTCGCTGCCGGGCGCGGTGATTGGCGGGCTCCTCATCGGCCTGATCGAGACGTTCTGGTCGGCCTATTTCTCGATCGACTACAAGGACGTCGCTGCCTTCTCCGTGCTCGCCATCACCTTGATCTTCCTGCCGCAGGGCCTCTTCGGCCGGCCGGACGTCGAGAAGGTCTGATATGGCCAACGGCCCCGAGAGCCGCAGCGTCGATGTTGCGCGCGCAGCGCGCGACGCCGGGCTGACCGCGCTGATCGCCTTCGGCCTGTTCCTGCCGCTGATCGGCTTCCAGACCGTTCAGGACGTCAACAACACGCTGATCCTGACGACGCGCTGGCCGCTGCTGCTTTCGATCGTCGCCATCGTCGGCGTCGGCCGCCTCGGCTATGCCCTGCTCATCGAGCCACGCCTCAAGCGGCACCGGTTGAAGCCGGCGGCCGCGCCAAGCCCCTGGCGCGCCGTCGTCGGCCGATGGTTCGTGCCGTTCGCCATCGGTTTTGTCATCGCCTATCCCGTGATCGTCATCCTCACTGGCGGCTTCGGCGGCGCGGTGAAGTGGATCGACAATTTCGGCATCCAGATTCTCATCTACATTATGCTCGGCTGGGGCCTGAACATCGTCGTCGGCCTCGCCGGCCTGCTCGACCTCGGCTACGTCGCCTTCTACGCGGTCGGCGCCTATTCCTACGCGCTGCTCGCAAAGAACTTCGGCTTCTCCTTCTGGATTCTCCTGCCGCTCGCCGGGTGCCTGTCCTCGTTCTGGGGCATCCTGCTCGGCTTCCCGGTGCTGCGGCTGCGCGGCGACTATCTCGCCATCGTCACGCTCGCCTTCGGCGAGATCGTCCGCCTCGTCCTGATCAATTTCGTCGATCTCACCAACGGCTATGCCGGCATCACCAGCATCCCGCGCCCGACCTTCTTCGGCATTCCGTTCAATGCGGACGAAGGCGGCTTCGCTGCCGTGTTCGGGCTGGAATTCTCGCCGATCTATCGCACCATCTTCCTCTACTATTTGATTTTGGCGCTGGCCCTGCTCACCGCCTTCGTCACCGTGCGCCTGCGGCGACTGCCGGTCGGCCGCGCCTGGGAGGCGCTGCGCGAGGACGAGATCGCCTGCCGCTCGCTCGGCATCAACACGACCAACACCAAGCTCACCGCCTTCGGCATGGGCGCGATGTTCGCGGGCTTCGCCGGCTCGTTCTTCGCCGCACGCCAGGGCTTCATCTCGCCGGACTCGTTCACCTTCCTCGAGTCCGCGAGCATCCTGTCGATCGTCGTGCTCGGCGGCATGGGCAGCCAGATCGGCGTCGCCATCGCGGCCATCGTGATGATCGGCGGCACCGAGATGTTACGTGAGCTCGATTTCCTCAAGCAGATATTCGGCGCGACCTTCGATCCGACACAGTACCGCATGCTGCTGTTCGGCTTTGCTATGGTGCTGATCATGATCTGGCGGCCGCGCGGGCTGATCTCGACGCGCGATCCTTCGGTGTTCCTGAAGGAGCGCAAGACCATTGCCTCCGACCTGGTCAAGGAGGGACACGGTTGATGGCGGGAGCCGACGACATCCTGCTGAAGGTCGAGCACCTGCGCATGCGCTTCGGCGGGCTGGTGGCGGTGGACGATCTGTCGTTCGAAGCGCGGCAAGGCGACATCACCGCGCTGATCGGTCCGAACGGCGCCGGCAAGACCACCGTGTTCAACTGCATCACCGGCTTCTACAAGCCGAGCGAGGGGCGGCTCGGCCTGCGGCACGGCGCTGCGTCGGCCTGGGAGGCGCTAGAGACACTCACCGACAGCGGCCGGCGCAGTACCGCGCGCGCAGACGGCGCGCTCTATCTGCTCGAGCGTATGCCGGACTTCCTTGTGACGCAGCAGGCGCGCGTCGCGCGCACGTTCCAGAACATCCGCCTGTTTCCCGGCATGACCCTGCTGGAGAACCTGCTGGTGGCGCAGCATAACCGGCTGATGCTCGCCTCGGGCTACACGCTGCTTGGCGTGCTCGGCTTTCCCTCGTACGCAAAGGCCGAGCGCGCGGCGATCGACAAGGCCCGCCTGTGGCTCGACCGCGTCGGCCTTATGGCGCGCGCCGACGATCCCGCCGGCGACCTGCCTTATGGCGCCCAGCGGCGGCTGGAGATCGCACGCGCGATGTGCACGGAGCCGGTGCTGCTGTGTCTCGACGAGCCGGCGGCGGGCCTCAATCCGCGCGAAAGTGCGGAGCTCAACGAGTTGCTGCTGGCGATCCGCGACGAGCACGCCATTTCGATTTTGCTGATCGAGCACGACATGAGCGTGGTGATGGAAATTTCCGACCACGTGGTCGTGCTCGATTACGGCGTGAAGATCGCCGACGGCGCGCCGGAGGCGGTGCGCAACGACGAGAAGGTGATCGCCGCCTACCTCGGCGTCGACGACGAGCAGGTCGCCGAAGTGGAAGCGGAGGTGGGACTATGACATCCCCCCTCCTCACCGTGCGCGGTGTGCAGACCTTCTACGGCCGCGTGCAGGCGCTCAGGGGCGTCGACCTCGACGTCAATGCCGGCGAGATCGTCACGCTGATCGGCGCCAACGGCGCCGGCAAGTCGACGCTGATGATGACCATCTGCGGCAATCCGCGCGCGCGGGAGGGCGTCATCGCCTTCGACGGCCAGGACATCACGCGTCTGCCGACGCACGAGATCGCCCGGCTCAAGCTGTCGCAGGCGCCGGAGGGCCGCCGCATCTTCTCGCGCATGACCGTGCTGGAGAACCTGCAGATGGGCGCGACCACCGCCGCGCCCGCCGAATTCGACCGCGATCTCGAGCGCGTGCTCGCGCTCTTCCCGCGCCTCAAGCAGCGCATCGGCCAGCGCGGCGGCACGCTCTCGGGCGGCGAACAACAGATGCTGGCGATCGCCCGCGCGCTGATGGCGCGGCCGCGCCTGCTGCTGCTCGACGAGCCTTCGCTGGGACTGGCACCGCTCATCGTGCGGCAGATCTTCGACGCCATCAAAGCGCTCAACGCCGAGGACGGGCTCACGGTGTTCCTGGTCGAGCAGAACGCCTATCACGCACTCAAGCTCGCCCACCGTGGCTACGTCATGGTCAACGGTACGATCACGCTGTCCGGCACGGGCCGCGAATTGCTCGAGCGGCCGGAAATCAAGTCGGCCTATCTCGAAGGCGGGCGGTGATGGACGAGACAGCCTTCTCCATACCAAAGCTGCTGTACGAGGAAGGCTCGTTCGGCGTCTTCTTGCTGTGCACCGTCATTCTTGGCGGCGGCGCCGGTTGGCTCACCGGCCGCGCCATCGCCGGCACCTGGCGCCCGATTTGGCAGGTCATAATTTATGCGCTGATCTTAGGGCTGGCCGTTCGCTTCATCCATTTCAGCCTGTTCGGCGGCACGCTGCTGTCGCCACACTATTATCTGGTCGACAGCCTCGTCTGCATGGTCTTGGGATTGCTCGGATTCCGCGTCGCCCGCGTCGCGCAAATGGTCCGGCAGTATCGCTGGATCAATGAGACCGATGGCCGCATGCGCTGGCGCCGCAGGACGCCGTGACTTAGGATTGATCGTGGGCGTTAAGACCTGAAGGGGAAAACATATGAAAAAAATCAGAACTCTCGGCCTGGCACTGGGCTTTGCGGTCGCAGCGGCGGGATCGGCCACTGCCCAGGTCAAAATGGCCGTGGGCGGCCCGATCACCGGACCGAGCGCCGCCACCGGCGCGCAAATGAAAAACGGCGTCGACCAGGCCGCGGCGGACATCAACGCGGCCGGCGGCATTATGGGCCAGAAGATTGTCGTCTCCTACGGCGATGACGTCTCCGACCCCAAGCAGGGCGTCTCGGTCGCCAACAAGTTCGCCGCCGACGGCGTGAAGTTCGTCATCGGCCACTACAATTCCGGCGTCACCATCCCCTCCTCGGAAGTCTACCAGGAGAACGGCATCCTCCAGATCACGCCGGCCTCGACCAACCCGACGGTCACCGAGCGCAAGATGTGGAACATCTTCCGCGTCTGCGGCCGCGACGACCAGCAGGGCCAGGTCGCGGGCGAGTACATCGTCAAGCATTTCAAGGGCAAGAAGATCGCCATCGTCCACGACAAGACGACCTACGGCAAAGGCCTCGCCGACGAGACGCGAAAGACCATGGCCAAAGGCGGCATGAAGGACGTGCTGTATGAGGGCGTGAACACCGGCGAGAAGGACTATTCCGCGCTGGTCTCCAAGATCAAGCAGTCGGGCGCCGATCTCGTCTATTGGGGCGGTCTCTACACCGAAGGCGGCCTGATCGTGCGGCAGATGCGCGACCAGGGCGTGAAGGCGCCGCTGATGGGCGGCGACGGCATCACCTCGGATGAATTCGCTTCCGTCGGCGGACCGGGCGTGGAAGGCACGCTGATGACCTACGGTCCCGATCCGCGCAACACGCCGGACGCCAAAGACGTCGTGGCGGAATTCCGCGCCAAGAAGTTCGAGCCGGAGTCCTACACGCTCTACAGCTATGCGGGCGTGCAAATCATCAAGCAGGCGGCGGAAGCGGCGAAGTCGCTCGATCCGAAAAAGGTCGCCGAGAAGATACATTCCGGCATGAACTTCAAGACCGTCCTGGGTGATCTCGCCTTCGACAAGAAAGGCGACATCACCAAGCTCGACTACGTGATGTACGTCTGGAAGAAGGACGCCAGCGGCAAGATGACCTACGCCGAGTGCCCGGGCTCCGATTGCAGCAACGTCAAATAGGCGGCGCCCATCGCGTCACGAAAAGCCCGCCCTCGTGGCGGGCTTTTTTGTTTGGGCTCGTGTCCCGGGCGCGGCGCAACACGAAAGTGTTGCGACGCAGACCCGGGACCTTACCAATCTCCGAATTTGCGACGATCCCGGGTCTCAACGCATCACTACCGTGCTGCGCTGCGCCCGGGAAACGGGCCGTTACCCAATCTTCCCCAACGCGGGGAACGCCTCGAGCAGCCACACGCTCATCGTATTGATGCTGCCGGTCAGGAAGGCGATGCCGGTCAAGACCAAGAGCGCGCCCATGGCCTGCTCGACGCGATGCAGATAGTGCTTGAAACGCGCCAGGAACGCCGCGAAGGGCTCGATCGCGAAAGCCGCGATGACGAACGGAATGCCGAGGCCTAGCGAATAGACCGCAAGCAAGCTGGCGCCCTTGGTCACCGTATCGGCGGACGCCGCAACCGCCAGGATCGCCGCGAGGATCGGCCCGATGCATGGCGTCCAGCCGAAGGCGAAGGCGAGCCCAATCACATAGGCACCCCAGAGACCGACGGGCTTGGTCACCTGCATGCGCTTTTCGCGATGCATCAGGCCGATCTTGGTGACGCCGAGGAAGTGCAGCCCCATGATGATGATGACCACGCCGGCGATGGTCGCGAGCGGGCCGGAATAGGCGCGGATGAGCGAGCCGATCACGCTGGCGCTGGCGCCGAGAGCCACGAATACGGTCGAGAAGCCGAGCACGAACAGCAAGGACGCGAACACGGTGTCGCGCTTGACGCGCGGCTCCGGCTCCTTGTCGGCAAAGCGTTCCAGCGAGGTGCCGGCCAGGAACACCAGATAAGGTGGCACCAGCGGCAGCACGCAGGGGGAGAGGAAGCTGACCAGCCCCGCGACCAGGGCGGCCAGGTAAGTGACATCGCCGTTCATGGCCCCCTAAATGCGCCGGTCAATGTGGCGCTGGCAAGGATGCATTCAGCGAGATGGAGCGGATGTGATAAGCGAGTGAAGACGGCCCCACCCCGACCCTCCCCTTTCAGGAGGAGGGAGTGCCGCGCCGCCCGGTCATCCTCCCCTTGAAAGGGGGAGGAATGAGGAGGAGGTTCATGGACGAAGAGTCGAAACGATGACGACGTTACGCAATCACCTCATCGATATTCCCGGCGTCCGCGTGGGCCACGCGGGTGATTTAGCGCTCGGCTCGGGGGCGACCGCCATCATCTTCGATCATCCCGTGGCGGCAAGCGTCGATGTGCGCGGCGGCGGCCCGGGCACGCGCGAGACCGCTTTGCTCGATCCGGCACAGACGGTGGAAGGCATCGACGCCATCCTGCTCTCCGGCGGCTCCGCCTTTGGCCTCGACGCCGCCTCCGGCGTGCAGGCCTATTTGCGCGAACAGGGCCGCGGCTTCCGCGTGCGCGAGGCGACCGTTCCGATCGTGCCCGGCGCGATCCTGTTCGATCTCCTCTCCGGCGGCGACAAAGATTGGGGCCGCTATCCACCCTACCGCGAGCTTGGCTACGAGGCGGCGAAGAACGCCGGCGCCGACTGCGCGCTTGGCAGCGTCGGCGCAGGCCTCGGCGCCACCACGGTCAACCTGAAGGGCGGCATCGGCTCGGCGTCGGCGCGCACGCGCGAGGGGCTGATGGTCGGCGCGATCGTGGCAGTGAATGCGGCCGGCAGCATCACGGTCGGCGACGGCCCGCATTTCTGGGCGGCGCCATTCGAGCAGGGCAAGGAATTCGGGGGCGTCGGCTGGCCGTCGTCGTTTCCGCCGGACACGCTCGCCTTCCGCAGCAAGGGCAAGCCGCGCGAGAACACGACGCTTGCCATCGTGGTCACCGACGCGAAGCTCTCCAAGGCGCAAGCCAAACGCCTAGCGGTTATGGCGCAGAGCGGCATGTCGCGCGCGATCTATCCGGTGCATACGCCGCTCGACGGCGACATCGTGTTCGCCGCCGCCATGGGCGACAAGGAGCTTCCCGATCCGACCTATTCGCTCAGCGAACTGGGCATGGTCGCGGCCAATGTGCTGGCGCGCGCCATTGCCCGCGGCGTCTACGAGGCGAAGGCGCTCCCGTTCCCCGCCGCACTGCCGAGCTGGAAGGGCAAATTCGGCTAGAGAACCAATCGCGGGCAAGCGCGTTGGTTCGGGCATGGGAGGCGACCATGCCCTCAAGCGTTATCGCACGATTTCACTACGACGCAGACCGGGAACGGCTGACGGTGACCTTCGTCACCGGGCGCGTCTATGAATATGAGAAGGTCCCCAGCGAGGTAGCGACCAACTTCGGCGTTGCCGTCTCCAAGGGAGTCTTTTTCAACACCCACATCCGCGATCGCTTCAGCTTTCGCGAAACCACGTCGACGCGAGGCCGCCCGGCTTACGCCGGTCCGCGGCCGACCACCCTGCCCCGCCGGCTGGCCCACAGCAGCGTCAGGCGCTGAACCGCCCGACGCCGGCCTCAGCGCCCGCTCACCTTTCGCAACAGAGCCTCCGCATCGGCCGGCACGGCATCGCCGGTCCAGGCGATAAACTGGTCGGGCCGCACCAGGATCATGCGCTGGCCATAGCTTTCGCGGCCGCCGCTAAAGCTGTCACGAACGACCTTCAACGGAATCCCCAGCGCCTTAGCCGACTGCTCGACGCGTTCGGCATCTCCCGCCGGCGCATCGAAGGCCAGCAGCGTGAAGCCGTTGCCCAACTCCTCGAACACGCTGCGGCCCGACGACAAAGGCTGCGGCGCCAGATGATGCCCGGCGCGCGCGTCGAACAGATGCTTGCCATGGGCGCCGCTCTTGCCGCCCGCAGGCCCTGCGACCACGGGCGAGCCCTCATAGTTCGGCTCGTAAGCGTGCACGCGCGTCCCGAGATCGCTCTCGCGCCCGGCCCAGGCTGTTTCAAATTCGGCTTTGTCGCGCGCGGGATTGTAGCGCGCCAGGAACTCGGCCTCGGCGCGGATGCGCGCGGCGATGAAGTCCTCCGCCACGTCGCGGAACACCGGCTGCCGCTCGTCCGAATACGAATTCAACAGCCCCTCGCCGCCCCAGCCCTGCAGCTTGGCCGCGAGCTTCCAGCCAAGATTGATGGCGTCCTCGAGTCCGTTGTTCAATCCGAAGCCGCCGTAAGGCGGATGGCTGTGCGCGGCATCGCCCGCGATGATGACGCGGCCGGCGCGATATTTGTCCGCCACCGCGTTGCGCAGCTCCCAGAAACCCGTGTAGTCGAAGTCGACCGCGAACTCCGCGCCCACCGCCTTGAATAACGGCGCATGGAAGTCGAAGCCCTCGCGCTTCGTGTCGCGCGAGATCGGCGCGTGGAAGAAGAAGCTCTCGCCGACATCGATGCGGCCGAAGAATTGCCAATAGCCTTCGTAGTCCGGATGCATGACGCGATAGGTCGAGCGTCCGGGAAACCGCTTGAGCAGTTCGTGCAGTTCGCGCGAACGGAACACCATCAGCGCCATGAGGCGGTCGAAATTGGTGCCGCTGCGCGCGATGCCCACCGCGTCGCGCACCAGCGAGCGCGCGCCGTCACAGCCCACGACATAGTCCCCTGTCAGAACCTCGCGGCCGGATCCGTTCTCCTCGGCAACGGAAACGCGCACGCCGTTTTCGTCCTGCGCGACATCGGTCGCCGTCCAGCCAAACAGAGTTCGCACGTTGGGCGTTGTCGCGAGCTTGCGCCGCAGCACGACTTCCATCTGATACTGCGGCATGCGGTCGTTATCCGTGAAGTAATACGGCCGCACGAGTTCGCGGCCGGCCGGCGCGTGCCAATATTCGCTCATCAGATTGCCGTACGCGGTGATCTCGCCGATCGGATGGCCGGCCGGCATCAGCCGCGCCGCGCGCAATTCCTTGTCGATGCCCCACAGCGCGAAATGCTCGAGCGTTCGCTGCGTGAGGTTCTGGCCCTTGGGGATGCGATGCATCTCCGTGCGCGTCTCAACCAGCGCGCATGAGATGCCGCGCAGGCCGAGGCTGATGGCCAGCGCCACACCGACGGGCCCACCACCGACGATGACGACTTGATGACGATTGTCCACAATGGCATTCCTGTTGAGACGAAGGGACTATAGTTACGACGGCTGTGTTAGCCTGTAGAAAGGCGCACAGAGAAATCGATAACGATCAATAACGCAAGGATGGAAACGTGACTATCTCATCGGGCTGGCGTTCCGTCGCCGTTTGCATCGCTGTTTTGGCGGCGTCTCTCGGTCTTTCACCGCAGGCCAGCGCGGATACTTATCCGAGCCGCGTCATCCGCATCATCGTGCCGTTCCCGGCCGGCGGCCTGAACGACAACGTCGCGCGCATCGTGCAGCCTTATCTGCAGCAAAAGCTCGGACAGGCGGTGATCATCGACAATCGCGCAGGCGCGAGCGGCATCGTCGGCACCGAACTCGTTGCGAAGGCCCCGCCTGACGGGTACACGCTGCTGATGGTGGCCTCGTCGCACGCCGTGACGCCGGCGACTAACGCGAAGCTGCCCTACGATACGGAACACGACCTCGCTGCGGTTGGGCTTTTGGTTCGCGACCCGCTTTTGTTTGTAGTGGGCGACGCGGTGCAAGCCAAGACGTTGCAAGAGTTTGTCGCGCTCGCCAAAGCCCAACCGGGCAAAGTGACTTACGCCACACCGGGCACCGACAGCCAGTCGCATTTCGTCACGGAACTGTTCAGCCTGCGCGCCGGCATCAAGATGCTCGAGGTGCCCTATCGTGGCGGCGCGCCGTCGGTACTGTCGCTGATCTCGAACGAGACGCAGTTTGGCATTTTGTCGACGCAGCTTTCGGCGCCGCAGATCAAGGCCGGCAAGCTGCGCGCGCTTGCCTCGGGCGGCGATGAACGCAACACCCATTTCCCCGACGTGCCGACACTGCGTGAAGCGGGCTATCCCGATGTCGACGCCGTGCAATGGGTCGGCATGCTGGCTCCCGGCAAGACTCCGAAGGACGTCATCGCAAAGCTCAACGACGCGTTGCGCGAGGCCTTGAGCACGCCGGATGTCAAAGCCAAGCTCGACCTGCAAGGCGTGACCGCGGCGTCGACCACGCCGGAGGAATTCCAAGGCATGATCGAGGCCGAGATTAAGCAATGGCGCGACGTCGGCCGCCAAGCTGGCATCGCGAAGCATTAGTGTGCATTGCGCGCCGGCCTCTTGCTCCGCTCATTCCCGCGCAAGCGGAAATCCAGTTCTTTCTTTCCGCCCTGCAAAGTCTGGATCCCCGCGTCCGCGGGGATGAGCGGAGCGTGTTGCACGTTTGAAGCCCGGATGAGCGAAGCGAAATCCGGGGTGAAGCTTGCACGTGTGAATCCCGGATTTCGCTGCGCTCATCCGGGCTACAGCTGGTAGCCAACGCTCCGCCGCCCGTGTTCTTTGCGGCGCCGGGTACGCCGTATTCCATCTCCGTCCCTCGCAAATACGAGGGGATGGCGCGCCGAGAAGGCGCGTCAGGTAGTTCGATTGCGCATCTTCCTTTTGGGAAGATGCGGCGCCTTTCGGCGCGCCATCGCGGCGTCTTGTCGGCGACGGGCCGCGCTTCTGGCAACCGCCTGCGGGGCGTCCGACGACTCTCAGAACACGACCCCTTTTGGGCGGCCGTGCCATCAAGCCTCGAACGAGCCGTGCGGCCCGCCATCAGCCAGCTCCTGGCGGGAGGTCATAGTGCCTCCGAGCGGAGCCCCGTCACCGCCCGGGGGTTGGGGGGTGCGTTCATCCCCCTCCCGCAGGCGCCGCGTCCTGCTCCACCATCAAGACGCCTCATGACAGCGCCCTCGTCGAGCAGGACGCGGTCAAGAGCGAATAGGAATATTTATTGTGCTTGTAGCCCGGGTGAGCGTAAGCGAACCCGGGGCGGCATCTGTGCTTGTGAATCCCGGGTTTCGCTTTCGCTCACCCGGGCTACAGGTTGCTGGCAGCGAAGCAGACCCCACCCCCGGCGCTCCGCGCCGGACCCTCCCCTTTCAGGGGAGGGATAGGGGGCAAGCAGGGATAGATCGAGCCGGTTTGGGATAAGTCGGATCGTACAAAAACCCGCATGAAACCTTGACTTGGAGGTGCCCATTACGGGCGCGCCGAGTGTAGCACGACACGCCGCCGGGCTGACAACGATCGACGAATGTCTGCGCGGCCTGGGCGGCTGCGCCGTCATGACGCATTTGCTTCCGCGCGCGGGTCGGGAACGCTCACCCCATGGGGGCGTCCAACTCCAGTCGTCATCCGATTGGCGGCCGACGAGAGGGAAAGTGCGTCCAATGACTGGCAAATTACTGTCGCGCGATAACATCAGCGTCGTTCTTGTCTGCGCCATGGGTGTCTTCTTGGCGCTCGCCGTCATCGGCGGAACGGTGTCGCTGATCTTGGGCAAGCAGGTGATCGGAAACGACGTCGGCACGGTGGCCGACGTCTCCGGCTGGCTCTACGCAGCCGCGCTCCTGTCCGTGTTCTGTCTTACCTTGTCCAAACAAAGGAGCGCGGGCCACACGCCCCGCCTCGACTGATCCCAAGCCGGCAGACCGATCCTGTCACGACATTAGAGTCATGTGCGTCGCGCGCACATGGCGCTATGGATTTCACGGTCTTCGGATGCAAGTCGCGGCGCGCTGCCCCTCCAAAAACTCTTTCCCGCAAGTGTGAACTTGCTCACAACGCGCTGCGCACCAATGGAGCTACTGTCGGGCCACACCCCGAACAGGAGGCTCACATGACTAGCACCGCAACGATCGGTCTCGTCGCCACAGCCCTCGTTCTGTCCGCGCTCATGATCGAGAAGGTCGCGCCGGATCATACCGTCGCCGGCACGGATGTCTGGAGTAATGCACCGCAGACCTCGGTGCCGGCCTACGATCTTCACGTCCAGCATCCCCATATGAAGACCCTGCCGGTGCAGGATGTGCCGGAGCCGTGAGCACACGTCACCTGCGACGCCATTGACGGCGTCACGTTTCCAGCACCGCGAGGGTTTGCCCCTGGATCGCACCCAAAGTGACCACGAAACAATCATTCAATTTGAATCAAGACTTTAAGCAAGCCGAAGGGCCACTCCCGTACTAGGTGCCCTATTATGTCAATGATCACGAGCAAGCGCGCTCTCACATGAATTTTCTGTCAAGCGACGCGTGTGGTGTGCATTGAGTAAGCGAGATATTTTCGTCCTCGCCATTTTGACGCTCGCTTTTGGCTCGCTGATAGCGTGGTTGGAGTCGCGACCACAACCACAAACGCTCCCAGGTGCGGACGGCACCTGGGACTGTCCGCGAAACGCAACAGCAGCAGCCACAGTTTGCGTGAAACGGGTTAAACCGAAATAGTGATTTTCCCGACGGGAATTGGCGGCGATATCGCACAGCACATGGCCGCGCCCGGTTGGCAACAACGGGCACGGCCATCGCACACACAGGAAGGAAGGCGCGCGACCAACGCGCCGCGCGACGATCATAGTGCGATCAGCCCCGTGCGTCACAGTGAAGCCTTGTCCGTTTCCAACGAAAAAAGAACGGGCGGCCGATATGACGGCCGCGCGCATTTTGCTTTCAGACGACGCCGATTGGTCTGGAATTGTACCAACGTCGTGCCCGGAACCACCGTTGACGCAAGAATCGACGCCGGGCTCGACATAAAAAGCCAGACCTACGCCGGCTGTGCGGGCGATGCATGCGGACATCCGCGATTGTACGCACCGACGCCAATCGATGCCGCCGAAGGCACTCCGAAAAACCGCGGGCCTTAAAAGAAACGCATCAAAGCTGCCGCCTGAACGAATCGCCCCTAGCGTTGACGACGCCGCCCGCGCCGCAAAGACTCTCGAAGGCGCGAAGGGCAAGCGCCTCACCTACCGACAACCTCGATCAGTCTAAATCTGAGAAATTAGTCTTGCGGCGGCTTCTCACGCGGATTTCGCGTTTTGTTGGTCGCTGATTCTCGTATATGGGACACAGACTTAGCTTCTATTGGTCCCGACCTCGGAATTTCCGCCCGTTTTTTCACAGCCTATATCGGTTGCGGCGGCATGTGCAAAAGCCGCAGCAACACCTCGTCACGTGACCTCACCGCGTCGGCGGATTGAAATTGCGGTCGAAGCTGCCGGGTGACGGGATGAACTTGCGCAGCAAACCCGGCGCGATCGCGGTCACAGGATTGACCGAGATGCGCGGCGCGCTTGGCGGACCCACGGCTTCATAGGTGATGCCGAGCAGGCCCTCGTTGCTGCCGCCGCCGAGGAAAAGGCCAACAATTGGAATTTGCCCGAACATATTGTTGAGGCCGTAGAACGGCACGAAGGTGCCGCGCAGATGCACCTCGTCGTGCACGTAATCGACCTGGCCCTCGACGGTGGCGCCGACCAGCGGCCCGCGCACGATGCCGTCGCGGACGGCCATCTTGCCCGGGAAGCGCGTGAAGTCGGCGCGCATCTCGGAGAAATCGACGCTGCCCTGTCCCGTGCCACCCGGCGCGCCCGCGACAACGCGATCGAGCGCCGGTTCGCCGCGCACGACGAAGTTACGGATGAAGAGCGTGCCGACCCGCGGCGCCTGGTCCTGCGTCGGCGGGTCCATCGCCACCCACATCTGCCCGCCGTACATGCGCGGATACATGTCGGTGAAGCGGAACAGCGAGCCGGAGTCGTCGGTCTCCAGATAGACGACCTGATGGTTGTCGCGCGCGCGCAGCCGCAGATCGCCCATCAGCGGCGTATCGCGGCCGATCTTGGCGCTCATGTTGAAATTGCGGATGCGGCCGGACCGACGCGAGAGCTTGAGATCGAGGCTGCGCAGCGTCTCGCCGTTGTAGCCGGCGACGGCGCCGATCTTGATGTCGAGGTCGAGATCGGTCTGCTTCTCAGGCTTGTCGGACGTGCCCGCCATCGATGCCTTCACGAAATTGCGTCCGTCGTAAACGTCACCGCGCATCACCACGCGCAGCGCGCGGTCATTGCCGCGGTCAACCTTGAGCGTGACCTTGTCGCCGTCGGAGACGCCATACACCGGGAAGTTCGCCGAGACGAGATCGCCCGATCCGTCGAGCTCCACCGAGCCTTTCACGTTGGCGCCGCTGCCCTCGATGATCAGGTCGTCGAAGCGCATCGACTTCGGCGTTTGCGACAACGTGTAGGTGACGCGCGCGGGCTTGCCGGCCGCCTTCGCCCAGCCCGGCAGCAGATTGTCGATCTTCACCGGCGTCAGATCGGCATCGACACTCATGCGGTCGTCATTGACCTTGCTGCCGAAGTGGCCGGTGGCCTTCACAGGAATGGCGCCGGTGACGCTGCTGCCGAGATCGATGCCGAGACGGCGGCGCGCCGCTTCGTCGATGGTGGCGGCCACGTGCAATTCGGCATCGGCGTCGCCTTTCTGCTTGACCACCTCGATGGTGGCCGGCGTGCCGTTGATCTTGACGTCGCCCTTGATCTGATAGCCGTCACTGGTCGCGTTCACCTTGAGCGCGGCGGCCTCGACCCGCTGGCCGAGCAGCATCTTGTCGGCGGCGAAGCTGGTCAGGTCGGCGGTGATGGCATAGGTCGCGTTGTTCGGCGGCGCATTCTTGCCGAGGAGAAAATTGACGGTGACCTGCGCGGAGACGGTGCCGCGGCTGGCCGTGGGATCTACCGCTATTCCGACGGTGTCGTTCAGCGCATCGCTGGAGAGCAGCGCCGCCGCCGCCGGCACGCTGCCGTCGACGCGGAAGGTGGCGCTGGCGGGCTGTGGCTTGATGTGCGTGTTGGGAATCTGGAAGACGCCACCGGCGATGTTGAGCTTGCGGCCGCCCGCGACCTCGACGGTGCCGCGGCCGAGATCGACCGTGGCATTGGCGCCCGTGATGTGCACGGTGAGATCGGCATCGCGGATCGCAGGCAGGTCAGAAATCGGCTGGAGCGTGGTGGCGCTGGACTCGATGTCGATCGAGATCCCCTCCTCGGGCATGGGCGGACCGTCGGGGTTGAAGGTCGGCAGCAGCGCGTTGCCGGCGATCACGACGCGCTCGACCGTGCCGGCGGAGATGTGCTCGTCGACCCAGCGGCGCACATCGGCGCTGATGAAGAACGGCCACAGCCGCTTCATCACCGCGAGCGGCATGCGCGTGCCGGCGACGCCGAAAGCGAGCCGCGGCTCAGGCCCGGAATAGTCGAAACTGCCGGTGACGGCGACGCCGACGTTCTGCGAGGGCCGCGTGTCGATGCGGCGGAAGTCGCCCTGATCGAGATCGATGCGCCGCTTCACCGTATCGATGCGGGCGCGCAGGATGGCGCGGTTGAGCGCGATGCCGTCCTGGTCGGAGCCGCTGTTGGGAGCGCCGAGGATGACGGGATCGATCACCGGATCGCTGCGCGTGAGCGTCATCACCCAAGCGGTGCTCTGAGCAGTCGGGGCGTCGAAGTTGGCGCGCAGGGTGAACTGGTTGCCGCCCGACTGGATCTGGAACGGCACGATCAGCGAGCGGCGCCGCGCATCCCAATTGAAGCGGAAGTCGGCGTGGTCGATGGCGAGCTCGGCGCTCTTCGGATCCTGGGCATTGTGATCGATGATCGTGCCGGCGTCGACGGAAAGCTGGCCCTGCACCATCTGCGGCGTGCCGTCGGCCGAAACATCGGCCCGGATGCTGGCCGACACCGGCAGGTCGGCTTCGATGCTCTCGTTGAGCCGCATCGCCAGCATCATGTCGCGGGTGGAGACCTTACGCGCTTCGATGCCGATGGCGCGGATGCCGTCGGACAGAGGACGCATGGCCGCGCTCAGCACCCAGGGGCGCTTCGGATTTTCCGACTCGAGCTTGAAGATGACGCCGCCCTGCAGGGGCCGCGTCACGCTGACGTTGATGTGGTCGAAGGTCCAACGCTTGCCATTGCGCTGGTCGTCGACGGAGAGGTTACCGTTCTTGAGGCCGACCTCACGCAGGTCGTGGCCGTCGAGGCCCGAAGCGCCGACGCTGTCGATCCAGGCAAGCACGCCGGCGACGTTTTCGAAGCCGGCTTTCAGCGGGTCCTGCGCCGGCCCATCCGGGGTGGCCGGCGCCGGCGCCGGCCGGATCGGAGCCTGCGCGGTGGCGATCGGGCGCTTGTCGGCGCCGGCGAAGACGGTAATGCGGCCGTCGCTCTCGATGCGGATCGACATTTCCGCGCCGACCAGATTGAGGCTCTGTGCGCGCAGATGGCCGGACAGGAGGCTCACGGGGGACATGCCGACCTCGGCCTTCGGCGCGCTGGCGACGATGGTCCCGTCGGCGTCGCGCACGATGATGTCGCGCATCCGTATTGAAGGGCGGCCTTTTTCGTCGCGCTCGATCTGGGTGCCGCCGACGACAACGGTGTGCTGGCTACCCAAATTCTCCTCGATCGCCGCCGTCAGCCAGGGCGTGGCGACGTCGAACTCGATCGGGCCGCTGGAGAGGCGCAGCCACAGGCCGAGGCACGACAGCACGATGACGGCGGCCAAGGCACCTATGCCCAGCAGCGGCCGGCAGACCCAAGGATGGGCGAAGAAGTCCCTCACCCCGCGACCGGCGTAGCAGCATTGCTTCCACGCAAAGGCGGGCGCGGAGCGACGATGCCGCGGCGCGGCGGGCGTCTTCTTGTGCTTGTGGTTGTGCTTGGTGCCTGTCATGCCCCTCAAGTCTGTTCAATCCAGACCGAAAACGCGCCCGCCTCGCCGCCCCGCTCGCACGGCACTGTCGTCCAGCAACGGACTCCGCAGCAGGACTCTGGGCAGGCTATCTACGGGATTCGCGCGCGGACGCGCCGCGCGACATTTTGACCGCCGGCGCTGATGCGCGCCCCGCGCGGCCGGCAGCCGATATCCGTGGTGCCCGTTGCGCCCGCCCGACGCAAATGGCATGTCCGACATTGACCGGCGGAAAGCGACGAAAGGAAGGCATATGGCGCGTGAATTGGCCCTGGGCGCGAAGGCGCCAGCCTTCTCCCTGCCGCGCGACGGCGGCGAAAAAGTCGCTCTGAAGGATTTCAAAGGGCGCAAGCTCGTCCTCTATTTCTATCCCAAGGCCGACACGCCAGGGTGCACCAAGGAAGCCATCGCTTTCTCCGCGTTGCGCGCGGCCTTCGCCAAAGCGGGAACCGACATCCTCGGCGTCTCGGCCGATCCGGTGACGGCGCAGGACAAGTTCAAACTGAAGCACAAGCTCACAATCCCGCTCGCCTCTGATGAAACGAAAGACATGCTGGAATCCTACGGGGCGTGGGGCGAGAAATCGATGTACGGGCGAACTTTCATGGGTGTCATTCGCAAGACAGTCCTGATCGATGGCGAGGGCCGCATTGCCCGGATCTGGCCGAAAGTGCGCGTCGAAGGCCATGCCGACGAGGTTCTCGAGGCCGCCCGCGCATTGTGACCATAGTTCCCGGTAATTGCATGCTTTTGCAGCGGAATTATACCCGTCGCGAATCAGTTTTTCCGTTTTTTTAACCATATCGGATTGATATCGAGGCGCTGGTTCAAGGCTCGACCCGAGGCCGTACCGGCTGGAGCGTCGATGTCCAACTTGTCCAGCGCCTATCCCCACCCGCAACACGCCAGCCGCCATCCGCATGGCCGCGCGCAATCCGCCGCCGCAGTCTCCCAGCATGTGCAGCGCGCACATGGCAAGCGTGCCGACTATACGCTGACGCATGGCGGCCGGCAGGTGCGCATCGGGCCGGTCGCGTTCTGGATCGTGGTCGGGACGCTGGTGATCATGGGCGTGTGGTCGATCGCCACAGGCACCTATTTCGCATTCCGCGAGGACGTGCTCACCCGCCTGATCGGCCGGCAGGCCGACATGCAGTTCGCGTATGAAGACCGCATCGCCGAGCTGCGCGCCCAGGTCGACCGCATCACCAGCCGGCAATTGCTCGACCAGGAGCAGTTCGAGCAGAAGCTCAACGGGCTCTTGAAGCGGCAGTCCATGCTGGAGCAGCGCACCTCGGCGCTGTCGGGCGATTCACTCACCACCGGTTCGATCAAGCCCGCCAAAACGTCGGCGCCGCTGCCGGCGGACGACCCTTCTCCGCCGAAGCTGCGCGCCTCGCCGATCAGCGACACAGTGATCTTCACCGCCCCGCCCGACCGCGAAGCGCGGCTTGAATCGCGCGACGTGCCGGTGAGCGCGACGCGCGTCGCCGACGGCGGCAAAGGCATCGGCCTCGATGGCATCCTGTCGCGCGTGTCGCTCGCGCTCGACAAGGTCGAGAAGCGGCAGGTCGCCGTGCTGACCAATATGGAAGAGCAGGCCGACAGCAAGGCAAACCGCATCCAGAGCGTGCTCGCCGATCTCGGCGTGAACCTCGGCAAAATGCCACTGGCCCGAGGCGTCGGCGGCCCCTTCATCCCGCTGCGCGCGCCTAAATCTGGCGCCAGCGCCTTCGACCGCCAGCTCTACCAGGTGAATATCGCGCGTGCGCAGGTCGATCGCTTCACGCAGGCGCTGCTCACCGTTCCGGTGCGCAAGCCGGTGACCGGCGAAGTCGATATGACCTCGCCTTTCGGCGTGCGCACCGACCCGTTCCTCGGCCGCCCGGCGATGCACACCGGCATCGACCTGCGCGGCGAGATCGGCGAGCCGGTGCACGTCACGGCGAACGGCCGCGTCACCATCGCCGGCCGCGAAGGCGGCTACGGCAATATGATCGAGGTCAACCACGGCAATGGCCTCGCCACCCGCTACGGCCATTTGTCGGAGATCGACGTGAAAGTCGGGCAGATGGTGCGCATCGGCCAGGTGATCGGCAAGATCGGCTCGACCGGGCGCTCGACCGGCCCGCATCTGCATTACGAGACGCGCGTCGAGGGCGATCCGGTGAATCCGCAGAAGTTCCTGCGTGCAGGGCTGCGCCTCGGCAGCGCGTGAGCATACCCGGACACCATCGTCGGCGCCGGACCAACGTCTATATCTCTATAACATGATGGTGGGTTGATTCACGCGACAACAGCGGGAGGCGCCGAGGCATGCGCATTGGGCCACGCCATCCTCGGCTCGCCGCCGCGGGTTTCCGCCTGGCGCTGCCGCTGCTCGAACGCTTCTATCGGTGGCGGCACATTCATAGCGCCGGCAGCGCATTCGCCCATGCCCGCATCGGCGAGATCGCCGACAAGATCGCAAAGGGTGGCACAGCGTACCTCGCCGGCATTTCGGCGGCCGGCACGCATAACTCGGGTGTGGCGCTGATCGAAGTTACGCGCGAGCGCGGGCCGCGCCTGCTCTTCAACAACGAGGAAGAGCGCTTCTCGGCGGTGAAGCATTCCAACGCGTTCCCCGAGTTGTCCATCGCGGCGATGCATCAGGCGCTGGCACGCATGGGCCTCGGCATCGACGCGATCGATGCCTGGTTCAGCGCCTGGAACTATCCCGCCTTCAGCGCCACGCTGATCCGCACGGTGCTGGAGGAAGCTCCGCAGAGCTTCAGCATGCTCCGGCGCAACGGCACGCCGCTGTTTAATTTGCGCGACCTCGACCGTGGCACGCGCGCGGCGCGCCATCTCGGCCGCACGGGCGAGAGCAAACTTGGGCGCGAGCCGCCGGTGCCGCTGATCTGTACGCCGCACCACGAAAACCATGCGTGGTTTTCCTTCGCGACGTCGCCGTTCGCGCGCGAACCGGATCCGGTGCTGGTCGCGGTGCTCGACGGCGTCGGCGACATGGCCGCGATCTCGATCTTCCTCTGCGAAGACGGCCAGATGCGCCGTCTCACCAGCAATGACAGCGTGTTCGACTCGCTCGGCATCTTCTATGCGGTGGTCTCCTCGACGCAGGGCGGCTGGACGTGGCTCTCCAGCGAGGGCCGCTACATGGGCGCCGCCGCCTTCGGCGACATGGACCGTAAGAGCAATCCTTATTACCCGGCGCTGAAATCCATCTTCAGCCTGCAATCCGAAGGCCGCGTGTTCATCAACCGCGATCTGGCCAATTGGCCGCGCGACCCGCTGCATCACCCCTACAGGCAAGCGCTGATCGACATCCTCGGCGAACCGATCGCGTTCAAAAATATGTGGAACCCGGATGCGGTGCTGCGCGTGGAAGACATCCAGCACAAGGAGGCGACGCAGGCGCGGCTCGACAAGGCGGCGGCGACGCAGATGGTGTTCGAGGACGCGCTCAAGCACGTGATCGACTATTGGATCCGCAAGACCGACTGCGACCGCCTCGTGCTCACCGGCGGCATCGGGCTCAATGCGCTCGGCAACATGCGGCTGCTCGAGCATTTCGATCGAGAGTTCTACCGGCACGCCCTCCTGCGCGATACGCGGCTGCATCTGTGGGTGCCGCCGACGCCGAACGATGCCGGCGTGACCATCGGCGCGGCTTACATGGGCGCTTATCTGGCGGGCTTCGGCGTTGGGCCGCCGCTCGACCACGCGTTCTACTGCGGCCTGCCGCCGGCCGCGGACGAGATCAGCGCCGCGCTCGCTGCAAGCCCGGACGTGGACAGCGTCGAACTCGTCGCATTGGACGACGCGACGCGTCCGCTGTTCGCCGACTTCATGGCCTTCATGACGGCGCAGGATGCGATCGTCGCGCTCTACCAGGGCGCGGCCGAGACCGGGCCGCGCGCGCTCGGCCATCGCTCGATCCTGGCAAACCCGTGCAACGTCAAGACACGCGCCAATCTCAACGCGCGGGTGAAATTTCGCGAAGCCATTCGCCCGCTGGCGCCGATGATGACGCTCGAAGCCGCGCAGCAGTTCTTCGTGCTGTCGAATGGCGCGAGCGACGCCGACTACGATGCCTATAATTACATGGTGCTCACCGCGCATGCGAAGCCGGAGGCGCGAACGCGCATTCCCGCCGTCGTGCATGCCGACGGCACCGGCCGCTTGCAGATCGTTCGCCAGCAAAGCGATCCCCTCACTTACGCCTACTTGAAGGCGCTCGGCCGGCGCATTGGCGTCGAGGTGGCGGTGAACACCTCGTTCAATGTCGCGGGTCCGATCGCGCAGACGCCAGCGCAGGCGCTCGATACGCTGCGCCGCTCCAAGGGGTTGGATGCGGTGCTGATGTTTTCCGAGGAAGGGCCGGTGTTCGTTGCGCTGCACGGCGGCACCGATGGCGGCGGCGGCGCGCGCTTCCGGCAGTGGCTTGAGGATTGGGAGCGAGAGACGGGGGCAAGGTTACAACGATAGCTTCTGACTCCAATTCGTAGCCTCTCTCCGTCATCCTGAGGTGCGAGCGAAGCGAGCCTCGAAGGATGAATGGCCGGTGATTCAGTGGCCGTTCATCCTTCGAGGGCCGCCTGCGGCGGCCACCTCAGGATGACGGAGAGAGGTTTCAGTTACCCGCAAACGCCCCGTCTGCCTTGCGGCCTCGCGCGTTGTTCCCTCGCCCGTTTCCTGCCACAAGGCGCGCGGCAGACGGCACGATGGACGACCAAACAGCCCGAGACAGCAAACTCGAGACAGACGGAGCGACGCGCTGGGAGCGCAACCTCTGGGTCTGCGTGTTCGGCTCCTTCACCACCATCGTCGGCATGACGTTGCTGCTGCCATTTCTGCCCCTCTACATCGAAGAACTCGGCGTCAGCGGCCACGCAGCCATCGTGCAATGGTCCGGCGTCGCCTATGGCGCGACGTTTTTCACGGCCGCGCTATTCGCGCCGATATGGGGCAAGCTCGCCGATCTCTATGGCCGCAAGCTGATGCTGGTCCGCGCCAGCCTCGGCATGGCGGTGGCCATGTCGCTCATCGGCATGGCGACCACGGTGTGGGATCTGGTCGGCTTGCGCCTGTTGACCGGCGTGCTCGGCGGCTATTCGTCGGGCTCGAACCTGCTGGTGGCGACGCAGACGCCAAAGGCGCGCACCGGCTGGGCGCTCGGGGTGATGTCCTCCGGCATCATGGCCGGCAATCTTGCAGGGCCCTTGCTCGGCGGCATGCTGCCGCCGCTGATCGGCATCCGCATGACCTTCTTCGCCTCCGGCGCGATGATCTTCGTCGCGTTCCTGGCGACGGCGTTCCTGATCAAGGAAGACCCGCAGCCTCCGAAGCTGAAGGACGACAAACGCAGCGGCGGCTGGGCCGCCATTCCCGACAAACGGCCGGTGATCGCCATGCTCATCACCGGCTGCCTGCTGCTGTTCGCCAACATGTCGATCGAACCGATCATCACCGTCTATGTTGCGACGCTGGTCGACAGCGCGCGTGTGACCTTCGTGTCCGGGCTCGCCATGGCGGCGGCGGCGCTGGGCAGCATCCTCTCCGCCTCGCGGCTGGGCAAGTACGCCGACCGCGTCGGCCATTGGAATGTGCTCATCGGCTGCATGGTGGTCTCGGCCGTGCTGCTGATCCCGCAGGCTTTCGTCACCGCCGGCTGGCAGCTCGTGGCGTTGCGCTTCCTGATGGGCCTGGCGCTGGGGGGGCTGCTGCCCTGCATCACCAGCGTTATCCGGCACAACGTGCCGGTGTCGGTGACGGGAATCGTGCTCGGCTACGCCGTGTCGTCGCAATTCGTCGGGCAGGTCGCGGGGCCGCTCGCCGGCGGCTTCGTCGGCGGCCATGTCGGCATGCGCGCGGTGTTCATCGGCACCAGCGTGCTCATCGTCGCCGGCGCGGCCTTCAACTGGTATGTGCAGCTGCGACTGCGGGCCGAGAAGGCCGGCGTGTGATTTTAGGACCCGGCTGACACCGGCAGATTCTCGATTGCGCGAAGGCCGAGCCGCGGCCGCCATTTGATCTGCGATGAATCGACCGCCAAGTCGAGCTTCGGCCAGCGCCTGAACAAAGCGACAAGCGCACATTGGCCTTCGATGCGCGCGAGCTGGTGACCGAGGCAGAAATGAATGCCGGTGCCGAAGGCCATGTGGCGGTTCGGCTTGCGCGCAAGATCGAGGCGGTCGGCGTGGTCGTTGGCGGCGGGGTCGCGATTGGCCGCGGTGAGCATGGCCATGATCTTGTCGCCCTGCTTCAGCCGGGCGCCGCCGAGCTCCATGTCCCTGCGCACGAAGCGCGGCTTGGTGAACTGCACCGGCGAAACGAAACGCAGGAACTCCTCGACCGCGAGATCCATGCGCGACCAGTCCGCGATGAGCCAGTCGCGCAGGTCATGATTGCGCACGAGCTCGTAGACCGAGCCGCTGATGAGATGCGTCGTCGTCTCGTGTCCGGCGAACAGCAGCAGGAACACCATCGAGATCATCTCGTCACTGGTGATCGCTGCGCCCTCCTTCTCGACAGCGATTAGTTCGGCGATCAGGCCTTGGCCGCCGGTCTTGCGAGCAATGTCCAGGTGCTGGCGGAGATAACGCCGGATCGCGAAGAAGCTCGGGATGACACGCAAGAGGCCGGGCGCGCTGCGCACGCTGGTGGCCTTGCCGGCCCAGGCTGTGAACTTCGGCCGGTCGGCGGCGGGCAATCCCAACAGCTCGCAGATCACCGCCAGCGGCAGCTTGCGCGCGTAACGCGCGACGAGATCGGCCGGGCTTCCGTCCGTGAAGAGGTCGGCGGCGAGTTCGTCGGCCAGCGCGGCAATGCGTGGCTCCATGCCGAGGATCGCGCGGCGGCGGAAGGCTTCGTCGACGATACTTCGTAAGCGGGTGTGGTCCGGTTCGTCGAACGTCAGCATGTTGTTGGCGAGGGCCCGGATGATGCGCGGCATCCACCAGGGCATGCCGGCGACGCCGCCGTCCTTGCGCAGCGTGAAGGTGACGCTGTCCTTCAGGACGTGCGCGGCCACGTCTTGCGTCGTCGCGATCCAGGTCTTGCCGATGAACGGCAGCCGGACCTCGACGACGGGACCCGATGCTCTCAGTCTATCGATGGCAGCAGCGGGATCGCGGAAGAAGTCCTGGCTGACGAAGTCGATTTGCATCGTCATGCGCGCACCATCCCAGTTCGACGCGGACCTCGCTACTTGCTCCGCTCATTCCCGCGTAAGCGGGAATCCAGAGCCAATTGGAAAACAGCCATCTTGCGCTGGGTCCCCGCTTTCGCGGGGACGAGCGGCTGATGGCGCACGCCGCGCGCTAGTCCACGTCCTCGACGTTCACCGGCTCGCCGCCGAAGGCTCTCTGCGCGAGTGCGGCCTGCATGAATTCGTCGAGGTCGCCGTCGAGCACGCCGGCGGTGTTGGAGGTCGAAAAACCGGTGCGCAGATCCTTGACCATCTGATAGGGCTGCAACACGTAGGATCGGATCTGATGGCCCCAGCCGATGTCGGTCTTGGCAGCCTGCTCGGCCTCGGCCTTGGCTTCGCGCCGCTTCATCTCAGCTTCGAACAGCTTGGCGCGCAGCATGTCCCAGGCCATGGCGCGGTTGCGGTGCTGCGAGCGGTCCTGCTGGCACTTCACCACGATATTCGTCGGGATATGCGTGAGGCGCACCGCCGACTCGGTCTTGTTGACGTGCTGGCCGCCGGCGCCGCCGGAGCGCATGACGTCGGTGCGCACATCCTTCTCGTCGATTTCGATCTTGATGCGGTCGTCGATCACCGGGAAGACGACGACGCTGGCGAACGAGGTGTGACGCCGCGCATTCGAGTCGAAAGGCGAGATGCGCACCAGCCGGTGCACACCGTTCTCGCTCTTGAGCCAGCCATAGGCGTTGTGGCCCTTGATCTGCACGGTCGCCGACTTGATGCCGGCGCCCTCGCCTTCGCTCTCTTCGAGCCAGTCGACCTTGTAGCCGTGCGCCTCCGCCCAGCGGACATACATGCGCATGAGCATGCCGGCCCAATCCTGGCTCTCGGTGCCGCCGGCGCCGGCATGGACTTCGAGATAGCAGTCATTGGCGTCGGCTTCGCCGGAGAGCAGCGCCTCCAGCTCGCGCCGCGCCACTTCGACCTTCAGCCGCCTGAGCGCGGCTTCGGCGTCCGCAACGGTCGCCTCGTCCTTTTCGGATTCGCCGAGCTCGATGAGCGTGAGCTGGTCTTCGAGCTCCTGCTCGATGCGGCCGATGGCCTTGAGCTGATCCTCGAGCGCATCGCGCTCACGCATCACGCGCTGGGCGCGCGCCTGGTCGTTCCAGAACGCCGGATTTTCGGATTCTTTGTTTAATTCAGCGAGACGTTGTTGCGCGGTATCGACGTCAAAGATGCCTCCTCAGCAGCCGCACCGACTGCTTGATCTCTTCGACGAGGTTCTGGGTTTCAGCGCGCATCGATTGGTTCCACCGCTATATCGGTTCCGCATGTAGCGCCCTTGGCGGGGTCCTGCAACCCCCGTTCGCCTGCGGTACTCCACCGCGCAGGGAATTTTGGCGTTCCAGGAACCAGGCGCGGCAGCGGGCATTGACCCACGAGAGCGCGCGCTCCCCCCCACAAACAACAACAGATGAGGAACAAACCATGGGATTCTTTAGCAAGGACATCAAGACACTCGACGACCTGTTCGTGCATACGCTGCGCGACATCTATTACGCCGAGAAGCAGATCACGCAGGCATTGCCCGACATGATCGAGAAGGCGTCCGATGCGCGGTTGAAACAAGGGTTCCAGGCGCATCTCGGCGAAACGAAGAATCATGTGAAGCGGCTCGAGCAGGTGTTCAAGATGCACGGCGTCGACGCCAAGGGCGTGGACTGTCCGGCGATCGACGGCATCATCGAGGAGGCCAATGACGTCGCCGGTGAGGTCGACGACAAGCAGGTGCTGGATGCCGCGCTGATCGCCGCCGCGCAGGCGGTGGAGCACTACGAGGTCGCGCGCTACGGCACACTGATCGCCTGGGCGAAACAGCTCGGCCGTAGCGACTGCGCCGCAGTGCTGCAGCAGACCCTCGACGAAGAGAAGGCGGCCGACGCCAAGCTGACCGCGCTGGCCGAAAGCAACGTCAACGCCAAGGCGGCGTAAGCTTCGCTTCGAAAGGCCCCGGCGGCGACGCCGGGGCCTTTTTGCATTCAGGCGCAATGCACGCGCTTGAGCGCGCGGTAGACGGTCGCCCGGCTGACGCCAAGCCGAAGCGCTGCACTCGCGATCCCTCCAGGCTTGCCGTCGAAGTCCGTGATGGCGGCGGCCAAATGGCCGTCGTCGAGCTTACGCGGTCGTCCAACGTGCCGCCCGCGCATCCGCGCCGACAACATGCCCGCCTTGGTGCGTTCAGAGATGAGCGCGCGCTCGAACTGCGCGAGCGCCGCCATGATGTGGAAGATCAGCACGCCACCCGGCGACGTCGTATTGATCGCTTCAGAGAGCGAGACGAGACCGATTCGACGGCGGTCGAGTTCGTTCACGACCTCGATCAGATGCGGCAGAGAGCGGCCCAGGCGGTCGAGCTTCCATACAACCAAGTCATCGCCAAGCGCGAGCTGGGCCAGGCATCGCTCCAGGCCGGGGCGACTTCGACGCGCGCCGGACTGACCTTCATCTCTAAAGATCATCCCGCAGCCAAATCGCTGCAGTGCGTCAGTCTGCAAATCGATGGATTGACCATCGGTAGAAACGCGCGCGTATCCGATACGCATGGTGACGCTTTAGTCCCATTCATACACAAGACTACACTTAACGAAGCGACAATATTCCAATCTAAATACTTAAAGTTACTCTATAAATACTGTCTCAAAAGCGTTCCTTTTTAGATCATGCCTTGAGTAGGCCGTCAAGGGTCAATACGCGTATAAATAGTAATTAGTCTCGTTTCACAACCTATGATTTGCAATGGGTTGTGGAGTCGCACGCGCCCAAGGGGCGCGCGAAACCCGGCGCGATCGGTCACCGCAAAAGGGAACGCTTTCGGTCTCGGGCCAAGGCTTCAGTGACGCGGCAAACGCCGCCCACCTGCCCCACCGCCCACACGCCGCAAGCACAAGACCGCGCATCCCGCGCGGCCTTCCACCTTGTGCAGGAGACAGCACCATGGCTGCCCAGAACTACACGCTCCGTTTCAAGAACCGGAGCAAGAGCCAGCACGACTTCCTCTGCTATCAGCAAGGCATCAGCGTCAACACGCCCTACATCTCCACACTCGCCTGGTTCGCCAAGCCGGTGGCCGACGGCGTCGACGTCGACTTCACCTGGAGCATCGATTACTCGTTCGTCTGGTCCGAGCAGGGCACGCTGAAGCCCGGGATCACGTTCAGTGCGCAACAGGTGGTGGCCGCCGACCTGCAGACCGCCAACCTGATCGACTTCACCAACGTTGGTGGCGCGTATCAGTTCGCCAACGAAACGGCCGGTGGCACGGCGGGCTCGCTCACCATTGACTGCGACGGCACCATCCCGAAGGGCGCCGCGACCGTCGGCATCGGCATGTCAGGCCAGGGCACGCATGTGGTGCCCGCGGAGCCGAACTTCGCCGCGGTGTTCAGCGTGCATCCGGAATACTGGATCAGCTTCGGCTCGTTCGTTCCGGGCCAGGTGGTCGACACGCAGACCATGGTCAACTCCGAACCGGTCCCCTTCCCCGTCAACGTCTACGGCATGACCGCGACTCTCGACAGCGGCAACAACTGGACCCTCGAGCAGGGCCTGGTCTGACCGCGTCGGCTTTCAACGCGAGCGCCGCCGAAAGCGGCCTCGCCACGAGCCCTCGCGTCGCCCTGTCGAGCTTCGGCGCGAGCGGCTCGTGCTCTCTCACAAACCGTCTCATGAGTTGAATGGAGTTATTCCATGTCACGCGTTCGAACACTTCTCACCGCAGCGCTAATGGCCGGCGCGGCTGTGTGCCTGTCTGCATCCGCTCAGGCGCAATGCGTTCCCAACAACTTCCCAGCCAACTGGCTACAGCAGCAAGATAACGCTGGCGGTCATACGATCGCACGGCACGTCAACCAATCCGATCAGTTACTAACCACGCGGCTCGCAAACTTCCCGCACATACCGGCTGCCGGCTCGTACCCGGCTCTGGTGGCCACGGCGCAAGCGACGATTACAGCGGGTCTCACCAGCAATGCTGGTGCGATCAACAACTGGGCCAACCACGCGGCCAACGGCGCAAGGCAAGTGTATGATTATGCGTCCGCCGCCAACATCGGCCGCGTCGCGACCAGGAATGCGCCGCCGCCGCCGGCCGCCATCGTCTCGAATACCTGCACTTTTCGCGTCGTGTTGCATGCGCTCGGTGGCGGCGCCTGCTATCTTCTCACGTCGTATCCGACCCCCGCGGCACCGGCGGATAACTGTCCGTGAACAGCAACGACGCTTTGTACGGCTACCTGGCCGGCCAGTTCTCCGATGCCGACATGATCGGCCAATCGGACGAGCAGGCTGCGGTGGACGGTGTCAGCAATGCGACACGGGCCGCCTACGAGGACGTGCTCCGCCAAGGTCACTCCGTGCTGGCGTCAACCCCGTTCGACTGGCAGCGCATCGGCGACTACGCCAACCGAGCCTTCGAGGATGAAGACGAAGCGCGACGCTGGCTAAAGCAAATGATGGATCTGCTGGACGAGGCACTCAAAGCGCTCTGAGCCTCGCCTCAGCGAAGAGATGGTCACGCGGCCGTCCCGTCCCCCCAGCGCGGTCGCGATGACCACGCGAGCTGCCAGCCTCCCCTGGGTTCGGCGGCTCGCGTCATTTCATCATGAAGACGTCGTAGAACCGCGTGCCGCTCAGTACAGCCCGCCGGTGCCTGAGCGCACCGCGCGGTCGGCGTCGGGCGATACGCCTGCGCCCCAGGCACGGCCTGTGCCGGTGTCACCGTTGTCGCCGACAGCGCCGCCGCCGCCACCAACACCGCCGCCAGCGCCACCGCCGTAACCAACCACCGCATAATTGTCGGGCGGCGCGGTGCCGGGCTTGAAGGCTTCCAGGATCGCGCGCGGCGTATCGGGGCCCGCACGCGTGCCGGTCTTGAGATCGACGCGGATGAGCTTGATGCCGGGCGGCACGCGGAACGGCACCGCAGGCTTGTCGGCGAGCGCGACCTTCAGGAAGTCCTTGACGATCGGCGCCGCCAGGGCGCCGCCGGTCATGCCGCGGCCAAGCGGTCGCGGCTTGTCGTAGCCGATATAGACGCCGGTCACGAGGTCTGGCGTGAAGCCGATGAACCACGCATCCTTGAAGTCATTCGTTGTGCCGGTCTTGCCGGCCATCGGCTTGCCGATCTCTTTCTGGAAGCCCACGCCAGCGGCGGTGCCACGCTGCACCACGCCTTCCATGATCGAGACCATCTGATAGGCCGTCATCGGATCGAGCACCTGCTCGCGGCGATCGACCAGCGACGGCTCCGGCTGATTATCCCATTTCTTGGCGTCGCAGCCCATGCACTCGCGCTCGTCGTGCTTATAGACGGTGTGGCCGTAGCGGTCCTGGATGCGGTCGATCAGCGTCGGCTTGATGCGGCGGCCGCCATTGTCGAGCATGCCGTAGGCCGTGACCATGCGCAGCAGCGTGGTCTCGCCGGCGCCGAGTGCGAAGGAGAGGTACGGCGGCAGGTCGTCATAGACGCCGAATTTCTTGGCGTATTCCGCGATCAGCGGCATGCCGATGTCCTGCGCGAGACGCACGGTCATGACGTTACGCGAATGCTCGATGCCGAAGCGCAGCGTCGAGGGGCCGTAGAAATTGCCCTCGTAGTTCTCCGGCCGCCAAATGCCGATGCCGGGGCCCTGGTCGATCTCGAGCGGCGCGTCGAGCACCAGCGAGGACGGCGTATAGCCGTTATCCAGCGCGGCGGAATAGACGATCGGCTTGAACGAAGAGCCGGGCTGGCGCAGCGCCTGTGTGGCGCGGTTGAACTGGCTCTGATCGTAGGAGAAGCCGCCGACCATCGCGAGCACGCGGCCGGTCAAGGGATCTTCCACCACCATCGCGCCGGAGACTTCCGGAATCTGGTGCAGGCGGAACTGGCCGTCGGCCTTGGCCGCCTCGACATAGACGACGTCGCCGGGATTGACGACCTGGCTGACCTTGGCCACCGCCCTGCCGCCGCTCCGCGCCCACTTCACGCCGTCGAGCGGCAGAATGCCGATCTCGCGCTCCTTGCTGACGAAGCCGCCAGGATCGCGCCCCGGCTGCAAGCCAATACGCGCCGACTGATCGCCTACTTCCAGCACCACGGCCATGCGCCACGGCGCAACGTCCTGCAGTGACTTCACGTCGGCGAGCTTCACACCCCAGTCGCCGGAAATATCGATCTTGGTCACAGCGCCGCGCCAGCCGTGGTTTTCGTCGTAACGGACGAGACCATCGGTCAGCGCCTTGCGCGCCGCCACCTGGAGCTTGGTGTCGAGCGTGGTGCGCACCGACAGGCCACCGTCGTACAGCTTCTTCTCGCCGTAGCGCTCGAACAACTCGCGGCGCACCTCCTCGGCGAAATATTCGGCGGCGAAGGTGCGCGTGGCCGGCGCCTTGACGGTAACGTCGAGCCCCGTTCGCTTGGCCTTCTCGCCATCGGCGGCCTTGATGAAGCCGGCCTCGGCCATGCGGTCGATCACCCAGTTGCGGCGCTCGATGGCGCGCTCGCGCTGGCGGAACGGATTGTAGTTGTTCGGCGCCTTGGGCAGCGTCGCCAGATAGGCGGCTTCGGGGATGGTCAGCTCGTTGACGGCCTTGTCGAAGTAGACGAGCGAGGCGGCGGCGATGCCGTAGGCGCCCATGCCGAGATAGATCTCGTTCAAGTAAAGCTCGAGGATCTTGTCCTTCGAGTAAGTCCGCTCGATCTTCAGCGCCAGCAGCGCTTCCTTGACCTTGCGCGAGAGCGAAACCTCGTTCGTCAACAAGAAGTTCTTGGCAACTTGTTGCGTGATGGTCGAAGCGCCCTGCGGCCTGCGGTTAGAGCCGTAGTTCTGGACATAGTTGAGCCCGGCACGGGCGATGCCGGTGAAATCCAGCCCGCCATGCTCGTAGAAATTCTTGTCCTCGGCGGCGAGGAAGGCGTTCTTCACCAGGTTCGGCACCGCCTGGATGGGGATATACAGGCGCCGCTCGCGCGCATATTCGCCGACCAGCGACCCGTCGGCCGCGTGTACGCGCGTCATCACCGGCGGCTCGTAGTCCTGAAGCTGCGAATAGTCCGGCAGATCCTTGGAGAAATGCCACAGCAGACCGGCCACGCCAGCGACGCCCACCACGAACAGGATGGTGCCTGCCGCGAATAGGAAGCCGAGGAAGCGCAGAATGAGCTTCATGCGTGAATTGTCCCGCCTCGATCCGGCCAGCGGTCGCCCATGGCGCGACGCTGCGCAGCGGACCCCGAATGTAGCAGATGTCTGACCGCCAAGCTGTCCCCGCAGCCTCCCACCGAAGCCGCGGTTCGGACCCGTGGTCGCGTGGTTTTATGTTGAAACTGAGGCCATTTGGCGAGCCCTGCCCCCCTTAAAAGGCCGGGTTTCCCCGCCTTTTCGCGGCGAAGTGCAGCGCCGGCCCTACTTTCCGAGTTTTGGCGAGGCCGGCCCGGCGGCATCAATTGCTCCCCGCCCCGGCCAGCCGCCGCGTGAAGAACTCGTCCACCGCCTGCGCCATCGCCGTCGCCGTGCGCGCGCGCCAGTCGGTGGAGGTGAGCAGCTTCAGGTCATCGCGGGTGGACATATAGCCAAGCTCCACCAGTACGGAGGGCACGTCCGGCGCCTTCAGCACCACGAATCCGGCCGACTTTAAGGGCCGCTTGTGCAACCGCGCGGTGGACTTGAGCTCGCCCACCGCCGAACGGGCGAACTGGAGGGAGAAAGTCTTGGTCTCGCGCTGCGCCAGATCGACCAGGATATTGGCGACGTCATTCGGCTCGGCGGTGAGATCGACGCCGGCGATGGCGTCGGCCCGGTTCTCCGACTCGGCGAGCCGAGCGGCCTCCGCGTCGGAGGCTTTCTCCGACAGCGTGTAGACGCTGGCGCCCTCCGCCTGCCCTTCCGCGCGCGGCACTGAGTCGGCATGGATCGAGATGAATAGCGACGCGTTGCGGGCGCGCGCGAAGCGCACGCGCTCGTTCAGCGGGACGAAAGTGTCGTCGGTGCGCGTCATCGCCACGCGGTACTTGCCGCCGGCCTCGAGCTTCTCGCGCAGCGTTTGCCCGAAAGCGAGCACGACGTCCTTCTCGTTGGTGCCGTCGAGCCCCCGCGTGCCGGTGTCGATGCCGCCATGGCCGGGATCGAGCACGATCAGCGGGCGCGGATCGTCGTCCTTCGGCATCGGGTCATTATTATGCTTGGCGGCGGTGCGCTCCGGCCGGTTCTCCTGGGCAATGTTGCGCAGGAAGCCGTCGCGGTCGGTAGCGACGAGGTCAAGCACCAGCCGCGCCGGCTGGCCGTCGGCGGCGGGAATCGTGAAGGCTTTTTCCACCCGCACCGGCCCCTTGGTGTCGAGCACGATGCGCGAGCCGCCCTGCATGATGAGGCCGAAGCGGAACGCCTTGACCAAACCGCGCCCCTGATCGCCGACGTTGGGCGAGAGCTTGAACATGACCTGCGGCATATCCACCACCACCCGGTAGGGATCGGCCAGCGTGAAGGCGGCCATATCGATCGGGCGGTCGAAATCCATGATGAAGCGGGTCTGCTTATCGTCGCCGCCGAGGCGGACGTCGGTCGCGACCGGGGCGCCATCCGAGGGGGACGCCACCGCCTGCGCGCCGACGCCCTCGGCCGCCGGCGCGGACGAGCCCCATAAGACGTTAGCGCCCAAGGCAAAAGCCAGGACGCAGAGGACAGCAGACCTGCGGAGTGTCACGAATCCGGACCCTTTCCGCCCCTTTTAACGCATTAGGGACCCGGAAGGTTAATGGAAGTTAAGCGGGTCAGCGGTTCGGGGTGGAGGTGTGGCACCCAGGCGCCACCCCATCATCAGCCACCCTCTCGGGTAGCCACCGGCTTGTTCAATCATCTCGCACCGCCGCTCCCTGACGTTTGTGCTAGCGGCTGCATGATCGTCTTGACGGTATTGGCGCCGATTTGCCGGCCCATGTCCTGACCGACCACGATCGAAAATCGGTAGTGGAAGCCCGAGGCGATGCGCGCGGCAGCAACTTCGTCCGCATAGACGTGCAGGTTCGTCCAGCGATGCGTCACGCCCGATGCGGTCGTGCTGGTCATCGCCACCTCGGGAATGTCGGCGGTGCCGAGCATCGCCTCGATAGCGCTCGCAGCCGCCGAACTGACGATGCAGTGAGCGCACGGGTATTCCGGATGCATCGGAGTGTTGTCTAGCGGCTGCCATGTTGCGTCGCGCTCAGTCGAGGCATTGCCGTCGATGTCGCCGTTACGGATGGCGGTGATGGGGCGCCAGAACCCGTATTTGTACTTGGCGTCGAAAACCGCGATCATCGAATCCGCTTCCGCGGCCGCTATCACCGCCATGAAGCGAGCGCTGTCGATCACCGACATCTCCTTTTGAATTGGTATCTGACGGTTTAGCGGATGCGTACTCCGCGGTCCGGTCATCAGCCAAAAGCGCGCGTCCTCGGTCTGTCGCGCCGACCGCTTGCTGCTGTTCTTCTCGCCAAGCTCTTTGATCTCGTTGTAATCCTTGCCCCACTGCTCGCTCTCGAGGGCGATCGGCGGCTTCGGACGGAACTGGGATGGGCTCGTCATCGCGAAGGGCGCCACGTTCGGCCAGTGCGGGGCGACCGTGGGCGGCGTCGGGATATAGACGCCGGGCGTAGTCACGGGGCGATAGTCATCTGGAGTCGACGATCCGTCGTTGGCACGCGCTTCGAGAATCTTTGTCGCGGCCGCGTCGCCCAGCTTGATGCCATTCGCCTTCGCGCCGCTTTCTGGGATCGCCGCCAGATAGCTCGTCAAAGCTGCCTGGATATCGGACGCGGCGTCCGGAAGAAGTTTTGTCAGCACGGCCCCCGCCGCCGCTGCCGCCGCCGCATCTTTCGACGCGTCGGGCGCTGCCGGGAGCTGGGCCTTATACGGCTGATAACGGGGCTCAATCGAATTCACCGCCTCGAACATTGCGATATGCATGATCGCGAGCGCCCGATAGGCCACCGGGGGTACCATCCTCGGCTGAATGAAGGCCACGGCCTTCTCGTCCCAATCCGTCACGACATTGGCGGATGCGGCGTGGAGCGGGCTCATGAGAAGAGCTGCCAGCAACAGCCATGTTCGGTGAGATGTCATAGCGATCCTCCCAGATGCGCGAGACTATGCCATCGAAGTTGCGGGTCCATTGACCACCGCAACAACGCGCTCATAGACCAGGTCGGCAGCGATCGATTGCGGGCGCGGCCGACACGAGGTCAGACGGTGCACGAGCGAGGGAGACGCTTTTCTATGTTTCTATAGCGCGGGACTTCTTCGAGCGCCGCTCGTCAAGTGCTCCGCTGTCGCAATCTGACTACCAATCCGTATGGCTGGCAAGCTGTGGCAGCCTCGGAGATCCATGAATAACGCGATTTATTCCATCCCAACGCGAATTTGACAATGTCGCACATCCGCGTGATGGCGGTTGCGACGTACCGATTGGATCATTTCCAATGTCGATCCCAAGTGTCGGCAAGGCAACAAACAAAACAGTCGTCTAAATCGACTCTAAACTAAACGAAGCGCCCGCAGATGCGCAGTACACATCCAAACGAACATTGACCACGTGAAAATACGACTGCATGAGTCCGACCGATGGCGCGCTGCGACGGAATTGTGTTTGCGCTTCTGAACTATCAATCAGGACTCTAGGTCAATCATGAAAGAGAAGACACGCCCGCTGACGCGGGCGCGCGGACTCGCGCGTGCCTCGGTCTTTAGGACCTCGGTTGAAATCGCCCTTGCCAGTGTTTCCGTTTGCGCCATCTTGGTTGCCCCGTCAGCAAGCGCCCAGGAACTCACCCTTCCGACGATCGATGTGCAAGGCGGGCCGGCAACTCCGCTTCAGGAGACGCCGCAACTCGGCAAGACGAACACGCCGGTCGGAAATCTTCCGGGCAGCGTGCAGGTCGTGCCCACCACGACCGTCCGGCAAGAAGGCGGCACCGACCTGAGAGACGCTATCCGCAATGTGAGCGGCATCGACGAAGGCGGCGGCTCGGCCTTCAATTTCTATGACCGCTTCCAGATCCGAGGCCTCGATCCGCGCATTTACAGCGACGGGTTCTCGGACGGCGACCAGCTCAACGGCTTTCCGCATTCATTGAACGGCGTCGACCATATCGAAGTCCTCAAGGGCCCGGGCTCGGCGCTGTTCGGCAGCGGGCCGCCCGGCGGATCGATCAACATCGTACACGCTGTTCCCTCGGTGACGCCCGGCTACGGCGTCAGCTTGCAGGGCGGATCGTTCGGGACGATCTTCGCCAATGCCCACGCGACGGGACCGACTCTGGTCCCCGGCGTGAACTATCGCATCGACGGGCTGGCTCAGCACGCCGACGGCTTTCGCGGCCTCACCTCCGCCGACTACGAACTGCGCCCGGTCTGGACCTGGACGCATCTCGATCACACCACGACCGTGGCCTTCGACCTGCGGCATATCGAGCGCACGCCGGACCTGCAGGGCCTGCCCTATTTCCGCTCGAGCCCCGGCCTGATCGCGACGCCGCTTACATCCGTGCCGCGCGACACGCGCTATTACTCGCCCTACAGCCACGGCAACCAAGACCTCGCCCGCGCGACCGTGGCCGACAGTTGGATCGTCAGCGAGTTCCTGACCGTCAACAACCGCTTCTCCTACATGCATCGCGATCTCGACGTCATGCGCAACGGCGATGGCGGCGGGGTGGTCGGCGACGCCTTGACCGGCCGCTCGATCCGGCATCAGCACGATCTCAACGACGATCTCACTTATCAGCTCGAGCCGGTGTGGACATTCAAGACCGGAAACATCGGCCACACGCTGCTCACCGGCTTCGAGGCGCACGAGCAGTGGATCACCACGCATCGCGAGACCGCCGCACTGCCGAACATCGGCAACATCTTCGCACCGGTCGTCCCCGACCAATCGATCGCCGGTTTGCACTTCGTGCCGAACTTCGCCAACGATCTGCGCGCTACTTACCTCGGCATCTATGCCACCGACCAGATCGACGTCACCGACAAATGGAAGATCCGCGCCGGTGTCCGCCAGGACTACTGGAATACGAATCTGACGCCGGAGGCCTCCATTCCCGGCGCCAACGCCAACGGCGTGCCGCTGGTGGCCGGCGTTAATCAGAGCCGCACGGACACGCCTGTGAGTTGGAACATCGGCACGCTCTATCATGTGCTGCCGGGGGTCTCGCCTTATGTCGGCGTCTCCGAGGGACACCTTGCCAACTTCAATTCCGAGGCGGTGACGAGCGGCCTCAATGCGCCCGAAAATTCTCTTCAATATGAGGCCGGCGTGAAGTTCGAGGGCCTCAACGGCCGCGCCACGCTCACGACGGCCGTGTTCGACACCCAGCGCGACAATGTCCAGGCCTCGCTTGTCGTCGGCTCGAACAATGTCGTCGTGTTCAATTCGCAGCGCACTGAGGGCTTTGAAGCCGATGTCCTGGTCGAGCCGGTGGACAAATGGAAGATCATCGGCAACGTGACGTTCCAGGATGCCGAACTCACCGAGAACCCGTCGCAGCCCGCGGCCGTCGGCAAACATCCGCAGGGCGTGCCGGAACGCATCTTCAATCTGTGGACCAGCTACGATTTCAGCATCGGCGCGCTCGACGGCTTCCGCGTGAGCGGCGGCGTGCAGGCGCGCGATCTCACTTACGCGGACGCGCTGAATACCGAGGCGGTGCCGGCCTATGCCATTTGGGATGCCGCCGTCGGCTACTATCAGCCGACATGGGACGTCGCCTTGGGCGTGAAGAACCTCACCGACGCGACCTATTTCGTCAGCGCCAACGGCACTGGCGGCTTCGTCGGCGATCCGCGCACGTTCTACGTCAAGGCCGACTATCACTTCTAAGAGTCCACTGCAGACTAAATTTCAGCGGGGCGCGAAACGCCGGTCATCCGGCTCTGACGCGCCCTGCGCTGCCGGCCGCTTGCCACATCCCGCGAAACGCTCTACCTAACAATTCTGGCTGTTGGAATGACAAGCGGCGCGGCGCGTCGCCGTTCCTCTGTCCGGATCACGACACGATCCTTCGATCGTCGGGAGACCGGATATGGACAGCCTGCTCAAACTCCTCAAAATATTGACCTCGGCCATTGCCTTGTTCCGCAGCGCGCCCGCACCGGCGCGCGTCGGACTGTTCCTGTTCTTTGTCGCCGGATTAGCGGACGGCGTTTTAATGCCGTTCTTCGCGCTCTGGGCGCATCGCGATGTCGGCATCCCGCTCGCATATATTGGATTGCTGCTGGGATGTTATGCGGGCGGAGAATTGCTCGCCGCGCCATTTGTCGGTGGCATCGCGGACCGGATCGGTCGCCGGCCGGTTCTCATGATCTCCAGCGCCGGCATCGGCCTCGGTTTCCTGCTGCTCTACATCATCCATGGCGCTGTCGCGGCAGCGGCCTCGCTGATCGTCATCGGCATCTTTGAAAGCGTTCTGCACCCGACCGCCGCGACAGTGATCGCCGATGTCGTCCCCGGCGAGCGGTTGCGCGAGCACTTCGCCCTGACACAAGTCATGTCGAATGCGGGCAGCATGGCGGGACCGGCGCTCGGCGCTCTGCTGGCGCTGTGGTCGCTCGGGCTGGTGTTTCTGGGCGCCGCGGCGGCGTTGCTTGCCGGCGCGGCCGTGGTCTCGATCGGCCTGCGCGAGACCCGCACGATGGCCGGAGCCTCGGCAGCGGACGACGACGAGGACGGCGTCATCGCCCTGACCGCGGCGTTCCGCGACCGTCGGCTCGCAGCGCTGTTGCTTCCGATCGCGATCCTCGAAATCGCGGTGAGCTGGATTGAGGCGATTGTGCCGCTCTACGCCAATGCGGACGGCACGCTCGGGGCGTCGGGCATCGGCCTGCTGTTCGCCTTTGCGGGCGCTCTCGGGGTCATATTTCAACTCCCCGTCACGCAAGCGACAGCGCGCATGACCGGATTCTCGATCACGCTGTGGAGCGGCGTAACGCAGGCGCTCGCCTTCGTGTGCCTGCTGGTCGCTCCGGCCCTCCCCTTGCTGATTGCCGCGATTGTGCTGCTGGCATTCTCCCAGATGCTGTCGGGACCACTGGCGCAGACGATTGTTTCCGAACTCGCGCCACGCAACGCGCAGGCGACCTATCAAGCGGCGTTCTCCGCTGTCGGCGACCTCAAGGACACGGCCGGTCCGGCGATTGGTACCTATCTCTTCGCATTGTCCTCAACATTGCCGTGGGGAGCGGGAGTCCTGGCATCACTTGCTGCCGCGCTAGCGCTCGCGGTGGCGGCACGGCGGCACGAGACGCAATAATTGTGCACGTTCAAGGCCACGCGCTCCATTCCTCCTCGCCGATCACGAAGTACCGCGTCATGCGCGCGCCGTCCCAATGGTATTGAAGCGTTCGCGCCTGGGTAACGGGGAGCTTCACCAGATTCGGATAGAATAGCGCGGCGGCCTGGCCTTCACTGTAGCGAACGCTCGGGTAGACGATCCCATTGCTGGCGGCGGCTTTAAGAGATGTGCCGAGGCGCTGGCCCGCGCTCCAGTCGTTGGGATCGAGACTGTCTGAGAAGCCGTCGCCGCGCAGGTCGTGCAGGCGGCCCCCGATTGGCGCCTGCAACTCTCTATACTGTGCGTCGGCCGGCGGCTCGTCGGTGCGCGCCATGAAGCGCGCGAAGTGATAGGCCGTCTCAGCCAGCGCCACCTCGAAACGGTCGCCGCAATACCAGACGCCGTAGCCGCCGTCGGAGAAGCGGCTCGGCCGTTCGCGCGAGACATGCGTGAAGGCGGCCATCACCAGGCTGGCCGTCGGCCCGCTGACGCGGCGCTCGGCGGGCACGAGCGTGAGATCGCCAATCTGCTCGCGCACGCGCGGATTGGTCTTGGCCTCGGCTGAGGCAATCAGGTCCCAGTCCTCCGGCGCGGCGATGTCCTCGAACAGCCAGACCGGCGGATAGATGGTGCGGATGATGCGATGGCTGACGGGCCAGGTGAGGTCGGAAATGGGAGGCGTCTTGTTTTTCTCTGTCATTCCGGGGCGCTCACGTAGTGAGCGAACCCGGAATCCAGAAACAGGCTCCGTGCGCGGGGCTGGATTCCGGGTTCACGGCCTTCGGCCGTGCCCCGGAATGACAGCCCACTCACCACCCGCCCCGCTCGGCGTCGAGATAGCCGCGCACGGCGGAAAGGTCGCTCGGCGCGCCAGCGAGCATGCGGTCGAGCGCCGACTTGCCGCCGAAGGCCGTGTTCGGCCGCGACACCCAGGCATAGCCGCGCTCGGCTTCGGTGAAGAGATGGCGCAGCGCCTTGTGGATGCCCATCAGGTCGCCAAGGCGCCAGATCGTGTCGGGCGGCACGGCGCCGATCTCCCCGCGCTTCCAACGATAGAAGGTGGACGGGCTCGGCTGGCCGAGCAGCACCCGCGCCTGCGTGTCCGACACCTGCCAATGGTGGAAGAGGTTAAAGACGGCGCGAATCATGGCCGCCGCTTCGGCCTGAGTCACCGCGCTCGTGGCCGGTTCGCCGGCGGAAGTTGTAAGAAGTGGCCCCATTGGTAGCCCTATCCGTCCGCAATCTATGCCTATTGGCATTATGTATATTAGTTTGTGCCAATAGGTGCAAGGCCCGTTCTTTGGGCAAGCTTTTCTTGCCATCAGGGGCTTAGGGCCGTATGTAGGAATGGCTGACGGTTAGAGTTCCGGTTGTGCCGCGTTCGGGCCTCCGGCCCGCTGGTTCCAAGGATCGCCCCCTCGAGGAGGTCGGCGAACGGGACGGCGGTTAAGCCGAACCCTTGTCAAGGACAACCCGGATCAGCTTGCGGTCCCTTAGTGGGCCGTGCGCGATTTCGACCGTGAGCGATTGACAAACCTGGGCTGGCGCCTTCGTGGGCGCGGCCGCAGCGCTACGGGTCGTACATTTTATGCTGCAAATGACGCAGCGCAGGCAATTCGGGGTCCACCGCTCTCGCGAGACAATCGTGACTGCGCGGTATGCCATGGGTCCGGCTGGATTGTCGCGTCACAGCGCGACCCTTTCCCTCAACACCAATCAGGCCGGTTCCCCTGGTCATTGTCTTGCGCCGTCATCGTTGCGCGAGCGTGCAGGCGCGTCCGGCCCAGTGAGATTCCAAAATGGCCGACAAAATGCTCATCGACGCGACCCATCCCGAAGAGACCCGGGTGGTGGTCGTCCGCGGCAATCGCGTCGAGGAATTCGACTTCGAGTCCGCTAACCGCAAGCAGCTTCGCGGTAACATCTATCTCGCCAAGGTCACGCGCGTAGAGCCGTCACTGCAGGCGGCCTTCGTGGATTACGGCGGGAACCGGCACGGCTTCCTGGCCTTCTCGGAAATCCATCCCGACTATTATCAAATCCCGGTCGCCGACCGGCAGGCGCTGCTTGCGCAGGAAGAGCGCGACCAGCGCGCGGCCGACCAGGAGGCCGAGCATCGCTCGTCGCGGCGTGGCGGCGGACGTCATCGCCGCCGTGGCGCCGAGCGTCATCGCGGCCGCGACAGCAGCGTGCAGAGCGAGCCGATCGCCGGCGAGGATCAGCCGCGGCCGGAGTTCGCCAGCGAAGCGGCCGAGATCCCGCACGGCGAAAGCGCCGTCAGCGACGCGACACCCGCCGACATCAATGCGATGCCGCCTGCGATTCCCGATCCGGACGCGCCGGCCCCGGCCTTCGCTGCCGAGGAGCAGGCGAGCCAGGCCGCCGAGAGTCCCGCCGCCGAGGCGACGTTCGATTTCGCGTCGCAATCCGGCGGGCAACAAAGCGATGCCGAGTCTCATGCTGACGACCACGGCGAGCACCATTCCTTCGAGACGCAAGGCGCGGCAGGCGACGAGCCGCACGCGGAAGGCTTCGCCGAGCATGCGGAGCACGCCGAGCATGAGCATGCGGAGCACGCCGAGCCTAACGAGCGTGACGACAACGCCGACCATGCCGAGGACGGCAACGGCAAGGACGACGAGCACGAAGAGGACATCGTCGAGTCCGTCGGCGGCGCCGATGCGCTCGAGGAAGTGCAGGAGCGCGTGCCGCGCTTCCGCCGCCAGTACAAGATTCAAGAGGTGATCAAGCGCCGGCAGGTGATGCTGGTGCAGGTCGTCAAGGAAGAGCGCGGCAGCAAGGGCGCGGCGCTCACCACCTACCTCTCGCTCGCCGGCCGCTATTCGGTGCTGATGCCGAACACCGCGCGCGGCGGCGGCATTTCGCGCAAGATCACCAGCGGCGAAGATCGCAACCGCCTGAAGGAAATCGCCCAGGAGCTCGAAGTGCCGGAAGGCATGGGCGTGATCCTGCGCACCGCGGGCGCCGCCCGCACCAAGACCGAGGTCAAGCGCGACTTCGAATATCTCCTGCGCCTGTGGGAGACGGTGCGCGACCTCACGCTCAAGTCGATGGCGCCGAAGCTGGTCTACGAGGAAGGCTCGCTGACCAAGCGATCGATCCGCGACCTCTACTCGAAGGACATCGACGAAATCATCGTCGCCGGCGATGAAGGCTACAAGGACGCACGCGAGTTCATGCGCATGCTCATGCCGAGCCATGCCAAGAACGTAAAGCTGTACAAGGACTCGCAGCCGCTGTTCACGCGCTACGCGGTCGAGAGCCAGCTCGACGCGATGTTCTCGCCGATCGTGCAATTGAGATCGGGCGGCTACATCGTCATCAACCAGGCGGAAGCGCTGGTGGCGATCGACGTGAATTCCGGCCGCGCGACGCGCGAGCACCACATCGAAGACACCGCGCTCAAGACGAATTGCGAGGCGGCGGAGGAAGTCGCGCGGCAGCTGCGGCTGCGCGATCTCGCCGGCCTCATCGTCATCGACTTCATCGACATGGACGAGACGCGCAACAACCGCACGGTGGAGCGGCGTCTCAAAGAAGCGCTCAAGAACGACCGCGCGCGCATCCAGGTCGGCCGCATCTCGCATTTCGGCCTCTTGGAAATGTCGCGCCAGCGCATCCGCTCGTCGGTGCTGGAAAACTCGACCGAGAAGTGTCCGGTCTGCGGCGGCTCTGGGCACGTACGCTCGGTCTCGTCGGTGGCGCTGCAATGCCTGCGTGCCGTCGAGGAGATGCTAATCAAGGGCGCGACCCACAATCTCATCGTGCGCACCCGCTCCGAAGTCGCACTCTATATGCTCAACCACAAGCGCGCGCATCTGCGTGCGCTGGAAGAGCGCTTCCGCATCACGCTGACGGTCGCGGCCGACGCGACCGTGACCGGGCAGGTGTCCTACATCATCGACCGCGGCGAGCAGGTGCATACGGTGGAAGCCGCCAAGAGCCTGGCGGCGTCGCAGCCGGAGCTGATCACGACGGTGGAAGACGACGAGGATGATTTCGTCGAGCCGATCGAAGAGACGAGCGAGGAGCCCATCGCCGCCGAGCCGCAAGTCAGCGAGTCGCAAGTCAGCGAGCCGCGTGGCGAGCGCGAGGCCGAAGGCGACGGTGAGCAGCGCCCGCGCAGGCGGCGGCGCGGACGCGGCCGTGGACGCGGCGGCGAGCCGCGCGAGAACGGCCAGCAGTTCACGCCTGAGACCGCCCCCGCGCACGCGAGCACGCATGAGGGTCAAGACGCCGGCTCATCCGAAGACGAAGGCTTGGATGAAGGCTCTGGCGAAGGCTCAGGCGCAGATTTGGGCGAAGCCACGGCGCGCGCCGAGGGCGAAGGCCCCAGCGGCCAGAACGGCGAAGACCGCGACGGCCGTCGCCGCCGCCGGCGCGGACGCCGCGGCGGACGGCGCAACCGTCACCGCAACGGCGATCAACCGCTCAACGGCGAAAACGGTCACGATACCGAGCAGCATGGTGAGCAATTTGGCGAGCAGCACGCGGGCGCTGATTTCCCGCCGCTGAGCGACGAGGACGCCTCCGGCATCGCGCCGCCCTTCCATGAAGGCGCGGACGTCGAAGACGCGCCGGCGTCCCCTGCTCCGGTCATGCCAGCGCCGATGATGATGCCCGCGCCCGAGATGCGGCCCGCGCCATCGCCGATCGCGTCGGCTCCGGTCGAGGAGCCGGTTGCGGCGCAGGAGGCGCCGCGCCGGCGCTCGACCATCCGCGAGCCCGCGCCGATCGCGGCGGAGGGCGTAAGCCCATCCTCTCCGCCGCCCGCCCCGACGCCGCCGCCCGCGGCGCCGGTCGTCTCCTCAACCGCGAGCGAAGAGACCGCCACGCCCAAGCGCGGTTGGTGGGGACGGCGCTTGCTCGGCGACAAGGACTGAACGCGAGCCGCTGACCGATGAAATCGGCCTGGGTCGAGCGCGAGGCGAAGGACGCGGTCGGCCGCTACGGCGCGGCCGGCGTAAGCGCCGACCTCGCTCTGCGGGTCTATTCGACGCGGCTGCTCGGCCGCGACCCCAAGCTCGTGCTGCACGGCGGTGGCAACACCTCGCTGAAGACTCGCGTACCCGACCTCACCGGCGGTGATGTCGAGGTGCTGTGCGTCAAAGGCTCTGGCTGGGACATGGGTGCGATCGAGCCTCCCGGCATGCCCGCCGTGCGGCTCGATCCCTTGCGTGCGCTGCGCACGCACGCGGCGATGAGCGACGACGATTTCGCCCGCGTGCAGCGGGCCTATTTGATCGATCCTTCGGCCCCAGCGCCGTCGGTCGAGATGCTGCTGCACGCCTTCATGCCGGCAAAGTTCATCGACCATACGCACGCGACCGCGGTGCTGAGCCTGATCGACCAGCCGAACGCGGAAGACTTATGCGCTGAGGTGTTCGGCGAACGGCTCGGCTTCGTGCCTTACGTGCGGCCCGGTTTCGGGCTGGCGAAGGCGGCGGCTGCTGCGTTCGACAAGAACTCCAAGGTCGAAGGACTGATCCTCGACAAGCACGGCATCTTCACTTTCGGCGAGAGCGCGCGTGAAGCTTACGAGCGCATGATCGCATTCGTGACACTCGCCGAGGCGCGCTTGCAGAAGAACCGCAAGGCAGTGTTCGTCAGTGTAACGCTGCCGGCGCAGCTTGCGTCCGCCACCGCGGTGGCGCCGATCCTGCGCGGCGCCTGCACGTTGCGCGATGCCCATGGCGAGGCCGCGCACAAGCGGCTGATCCTCGATTTTCGCACCGGCGATGCGATCCTTGGTTATGTGAACGGCGAAGATGCCGCGCGCTATGCTCGCGCCGGATTACTGACGCCCGACCACGTCATCCGCACCAAGCCGCGGCCCTTGCTCCTGCCGGCGCCGGAGGCGGGCAAGCTCGGTGCATTCGAGACGGCGGCCCACAAAGCCGCGCAGCAGTTCGCCCATGATTACAAAAATTACTTCGCCCGCAACGCCGCGCGCGCGGGCGGCGCGACAATGCACGACCCCCTGCCCCGCGTCGTGCTGGTGCCAGGCCTCGGCCTGTTCGGCATGGGTGTCACGGCGAAGGACGCGCGCATCGCCGCCGACATTGCCGAGGCGACGGTCGAAGGCGTTACCGACGCGGAGGCGATCGGCCGCTTCACGTCGATTTCCGAGGCCGATCTGTTCGACTGCGAATATTGGCCGCTGGAATTGGCGAAACTCGGGCAGCGGCAACGCCTGCCGCTCGAGGGGCAAGTCGCGGTGATCACCGGCGGCGGCGGCGCTATCGGCGCGGCCACGTCAAAGGCCTTCGCACTGGCCGGCGCCGAAGTGGCGCTGCTCGATCTCGACCTCGCGGCCGCACAGACCAAGGCCAAAGCGATTGGCGGCGCGGCGCTGGCCGTGGCCTGTGACGTCACCGATGCAAAGTCGGTCGCGGACGCCTTCGCTCAGGTCGTAGCGACCTTCGGCGGCGTCGATATCCTGGTGTCAAACGCGGGCGCGGCCTGGCAGGGCAAGATCGGCGAGGTCGACGAGGCCATCCTGCGCAAGAGCTTCGAATTGAATTTCTTCGCGCATCAGAAGATGGCGCAGGCGGCGGTGAAGATCATGCTGGCGCAGGGCACCGGCGGCTGCCTCCTGTTCAACGTGTCGAAGCAGGCGGTGAACCCAGGGCCGAACTTCGGGCCGTATGGCCTACCGAAGGCGGCCACGCTGTTCCTCGTGCGCCAATACGCGCTCGACTACGGCGCCGACGGCATCCGCGCCAATGCGGTGAATGCCGACCGTATCCGCTCAGGGCTGCTCACCGCCGATTTCATCAAGGAACGCGCCAAGGCGCGCGGGCTCACCGAGAAGGACTATATGAGCGGCAATTTGCTGCAGCGCGAGGTCACCGCCGACGACGTGGCGCAGGCTTTCCTCGCGCAGGCGCTGGCGCTCAAGACCACCGCCGACGTCACCACCGTCGATGGCGGCAACATTGCGGCGGCGTTGCGGTGACGCGACGGACGCCGCCCAGGCGTGGTAATGTGATTCGATTGGACACACTTGCGAAGGAGCCTCACATGCTGGGACGTCTATGCCTCGTTGGCACGCTGCCGCTTCTGCTGCTCGCCGGGCCGGTCTTATCGCCGGTCTTGGCCGCGACCAACGCGGCAAAGATGGAGACCTGCAAATTCGGCGCCGACAATGACAAGCTGGCCGGGGCCAAGCGCGACGCCTTCATCAAGCGCTGCATGGCCGGCGGCAACTACGAGCCGGCCGCGCGCAAGGAAGCCTTGAAGAAGACCGGCGCCAAGAAGCCCACCGCGGCAGCGAAACCGGCGGCGGCGCCTGAGCCTGCCGACGAAGAACCCGCCGAGAAAGAATAAGCGCGCCTCAAGATGCGACAGCAGCGACCGGTTGGAGCGATCGAGTAATTATGCCTGAAGCGGACAAAGACGGTACGCGTTATCAAGCCGACAAGCCGCAAGCCGCGCCGGGCTTCTTCCTCAAGGGATCGCACCAACTCGACTGGGGTATGAAAAACCGCCTCGCCCGCACCTTCAATCCGAAGAGCGGTCGCACGGTGATGCTGGCGGTCGATCATGGCTACATCCAGGGGCCGACCACCGGCCTCGAACGCATCGATCTCTCCATCGTGCCGCTGCTGCCGCAATGCGACGCGCTGTTCTGCACGCGCGGCATCCTGCGCTCGGTGATCCCGGCCGACTCGGGCAAGCCGATGGTGCTGCGCGCGAGCGGGGGTCCGAGCATCCTCAAGGATCTCGCCAACGAGCAGATCGCACTCGACATGGAGGATGCCGTGCGGCTCAACGCCTCAGGCGTCGGCGTGCAGGTCTATATCGGCAGCGACTTCGAAACGCAGACGATCCACAACATGACGCGGCTGGTCGATGCGGGCCTCAAAGTCGGCATGCCGGTGATGGGCATCACCGCCGTCGGCAAGGACATGAAGCGCGATGCGCAGTATTTCCGCCTCGCCTGCCGCATCATCGCCGAGCTGGGCGCGCAATACGTGAAAACCTACTATGTCGAGGAAGGCTTCGAAACGGTCACCTCCTCCTGTCCGGTGCCCATCGTGATGGCCGGCGGCAAGAAGCTGCCCGAGCTCGACGCGCTCACCATGGCCTACAACGCCGTGCAACAGGGCGCCGCCGGCGTCGACATGGGCCGCAACATTTTCCAGTCGGACGCGCCGCAGGCCATGATCGCCGCCGTCAATGCGGTCGTGCACCAGAACACCAAGCCGAAGGACGCGCTCGATCTGTACAATTCGCTGAAGGCGAAGGGCTGACGGGCAAATTCCGCATTACACCCCCCTTTTTGACACCGATGCGGTGACCGATCATTTACCACCGCGCGCACTTGAGCGGTGGATTCCGGAATAATTTACGACGCGGCCGTTACCCCTATGGAATGGCCGAAAGACCTGCAACCACCCTGCCCTATCCCGTCCCGCCCAACGAAGAGGAGCGGATGACGGAGCTCTATGCGCACGAGCTCAAAAGCGCGGGCCGCATCGAGCAGGTGGACCGCATCTGCCGCCTCGCTCGCGATCTGTTCAAGGTCCCGGTGTCTCTCGTCACGCTGGTCGAGAGCGACAAGCAAACCTTCCTCGCGACCTGCGGTCTCGACATCACCGAGGTGAGCCGTGAGGACGCCTTCTGCAGCCAAGCCATCCTCGGCGACCGGCCGCTCGTCGTTCCCGACGCGACGCTCGATCCGCGCTTCCAGCGCAATGTCTATGTCCGCGGCGCGCCCAACATACGCTTCTACGCCGGCGTACCGCTGACGCTGCGCCCCGGCGTTAATATCGGAACGCTGTGCATCGTCGGCATGGCGCCGCGCACGTTCTCGGCCGACGACGCGGCCCATCTCACCGCGCTCGCCGACCTCATCGTGAACGAGCTGCGCGTGCGGCGTGCGGCGCGCGAGCTCAAGGCGCGGCAGATGCGGCTCAAGCAGACCGCGCACATGGCCAAAACCGGCGGCTATGAGCTGACGCTGCCTGACGGCAAGCTGACCTGGGACGATGAGATCTATCCCATCTTCGGCATCCCCACGGGCACGCCGCCCTCGCACGACCTCATTGTCAACAGCTACGACCCGGAGATGCGCGAGAAGTCGCACCGCCGCCTCGGCGAGCTGTTCGCCAACGGCACGCCCTACGATGTCGAGTCGCGCGGCACCCGGCCGAACGGTGAGGTCTTCTGGGTCCGCGCCATGGCAGAAGCGGAAATGAGCGACGGCGTCGTCACGCGCGTGTTCGGCGCGGTGCAGGACATCACCGACCGCAAACAGGCCGAGATTCGCATCCACGAGCTCGCCTATCGCGATCCGCTCACCGGCCTGCCCAACCGCGCCTCGTTCATCGACAAGCTCGTCACCGCGATCGCCAGTGCGGAGAGCAACGGCTCGCGCGTCGCGCTCATCACATTCAACATCGACCATTTCCGCGACGTCAACGACGCGGTCGGCCACCAGATCGCCGACGCGCTGTTGCAACGGCTCTCCACCGCGCTGTGGCACAAGTTCTCGACGCTGGGCACCGTCGCGCGCATCGGCGGCGACGAGTTCGCCGTAATCATGCGCGACCAGACCTCGGGCGAGGTCGCGCGCAAGCTGGCGCAGGACTTCATCGCTCACGCCAAGAAGCTGCTGATGCGGCACAAATTCACGCTGCCGCTCGGCATCAGCGGCGGCCTCGGCATCTATCCCGAGCACGGCGAAGACGCCGAGACGCTGATGAAGAACGCCAAGGCCGCCATGCATCTCAGCAAGGAGCAGCACCGCGGCAGCGTGGTGGTGTTCGATCCGGCGATGCGCAAGGCGATCGACGAGAAGAACGCGCTGATCCAGCGTATCTGGTTGGGCCTGCGCAACGGCCAATTCATGCTGTTCTACCAGCCGATCGTCGATCTGCGCGGCGGCAAGGTGACGGGGGTGGAAGCGCTGATGCGCTGGAACGATCCCGAGCGCGGCATCCTGCCGCCGGCGCATTTCATGGTGGGCTTCGAGGAGCCGGAGCTGTCGCTGGCGCTCGGCGATCTCGCGCTCGATCTCGCGATCGGGCAAATGCGCGCCTGGATCGATGCCGGCGTCGACTTCGGCAGCGTCGCCGTCAACCTCTCCACTGCGCAGTTCCGCACCGGCATTCTAGCCGAGACCATCCTCGGCAAGCTCGAACGCGCCGGCGTGCCGCCGCAGAACCTGACGCTGGAAGTCACAGAAAACGTCTACATGGCCTGGGGCGCCGACGTGGTTGCTGCCACCGTGCGCGAGCTGCATGCGGCGGGCGTGAGCATCGCGCTCGACGATTTCGGCACCGGCTATGCCTCGCTCGCGCACCTGCGCCAGTTCCCCATCGACAAGCTCAAGATCGACAAGTCCTTCGTGCAGTCGACCGAGAGCGCGGCCATCGTCGATGCAGTCATCAACATGGGATTGAGCCTAGGCATGCAGGTGGTGGCCGAGGGCGTGGAGAGGCGCGAGCAGCTCACTCTGCTGCGGCTCAAGGGCTGCGACCTCGTCCAGGGCTATATCTTCGCCAAGCCGCTCGAGCCGGAACGGGTCGCCGGCTACATCAGCGACTTCGGCGCGGTTGACGTGCAGACGACCACGCGCGCTTGGGCGTGACAAACTTGGGCCTGACGAATTTGGGCGTGACCATCACGCCTCGGCGGCCGCGCCGGCGTGCCGCGCGATGAAGCGCGTGAGACTCGGGCCCGTCAGCAGCACGACGATAAGTCGGCCCGCCTGCATCGCCATGACGAAGGGCAGATCCACTTTGCTGGAGGCGGCGATGATCGCCACCGAGTCGGCGCCGCCCGGGCTGGTCGCGAGATAGGCGGTGAGCGGATCGACGCCGGCGACCATGACCAGCACGGCAGCAAAGCCGCAGCAGACGGCGATCAACGTGAGCGTCGAGAGCACCACGCGCGGGAACACTTTCGCGGCGTAGATGAGGATCGGCCGGGTGAAGCGCGCGCCGATGCTCCAGCCGACCAGCGCGTAGCTGATGGCGAGCAGCCAGGGCGGCAGTTGGATGGTGATGAGTCCGGTGTCCTGGAGGACGATGCCGAGGAAGAGCGGCACCAGCAGCGGTCCCGCGGGGATGCGCAGCAGCCGCCCGGCCAGGACGCTGAAGCCGGCAAGTGCCAGCGTCTCGATGAAGGGCACCCAGGCGATCTGCGGAAACCATATCATCTCCGGCGCCGCACCGCCAGAATTGATGGCGAAGACGCGTGCCACGACCGACGCGACGATCGCCACGAAGACAACGCGCAGATATTGCATGAAGGCGACGAGACGCACATCGGCGCCGTAAGCTTCCGCCATCAGGGTCATTGCCGTGGCCGCGCCGGGCGAGGAGCCCCACACTGCCGTCGTGCCCGGCAACACCCGCAAGCGCGTCAGCAGCCAACCGAGCAGCGTGCTCGCGACGATCACCGACAGCACGGTCACAGCGAACAACGGCCAATCCCTGTGCATCTCGCCGAGGATGGTGGCTGGCAGGCTATGCGCGATAAGGCAGCCGACGATCGCCTGGGCGAAATAAAAAGGCGGGCGCGGCACGCGCAGCGACCAGTCGCAGGCGGCGAGCGCAATCGCCGCCGCCATTGGCCCGAGCAGGAGCGCGGCCGGCAAATGCAGGGCTTCGAGCGCCATCACGAAGATGCTCGAGAGCACGAGCAGGACCGCCCATTGGGCGACGAGCGCTTGCCGCCCCCGGGACGGATGAAAGAGCTTCGTCAGCGGGGCGAGCAGGCCCGCCACGTCAGGACTTTGCGAAGCTGACGTCGGCGCTGCGCACCACGCGCGCGACGCGCGGGAAGATGGCGCGGAAGGCCATCTCGTGCAGTTCGGCTGTCGGACCGGCGCAGGCGTCCTCGACGATGGCGACGTCGTAGCCGAGCTCCCAGGCGAAGCGCGCGGTCGACTCGACGCCGAAATTGGTGGCGATGCCGCCGAGCACGATCGTGCGCACGCCGCGACGGCGCAACTGCACGTCGAGGTCGGTGCCGGTGAAGGCGCCCCACTGCCGCTTGGTGACGACGATATCGGTTGGCTGCGCCAGACCCTCGGCCAGCGTGCTCCAGTCCGGCGGCAGGCCGCCGGGCGGACCCTGCAGCGGCTGGTCGACGTTCGACGGCGGCGCGTCCGCGAAATCAGCGGCGAAAGCCACACGCACCAGAACGACCGGCGCCTTGGCGGCGCGGAACTTGTCGGCGAGCGACTTGCCGGCGGCGAGCACATCCGGCCCGGATCGCGGCGCCCACGGCATCGCGACGATGCCGTTCTGGAGATCGATGAGGACGAGAGCGGTGGTGCGCGGATCGAGGGCGGCCATAGTGTTCCTTATGGGGAGGTCACAATAGGGCTCCTTATTGGCAGTTCACAAACGCGCGGTCTGCCCCCCGCCCGGCATGCGCGTTATGCGAAAGCCAGAGAAGGAGTTAGGCCGGCTTGAGAGCCGGCCTTTCCGTTGGTTCAACCTCGATCGTGCGGAGAGCGCCGCGGCGCAACACGTCGACCGATAATGCGCGGCCGATGCGGTCGCCGGTGAGTACGCGGATCAGATCATCGACACCGGTGACCGGCACACCGCCGGCACGCACGACGATGTCGAGAGTCATCAGCCCGGCGAGCGTCGCCGGTCCGTTGGGCTCGAGCGCCGTCAGCAAAGCGCCCGAGGCGTTCTCGATGCCGGCCGCGCGCGCGTGCCGGCGCGGCACTGCCGCGGTCTGCGCCGAGACGCCGATGTAAGCGCGGCGCACGCGACCGTGCTGGATCAGTTCGCTCAGCACGAACTGCGCGGTGTTCGACGCGACGGCGAAGCAGATGCCCTGCGCGCCCATGATCACCGCCGTGTTGATGCCGATGACCTCGCCGCGCGAGGACACGAGCGGCCCGCCGGAGTTGCCGGGATTGAGCGCCGCGTCGGTTTGAATCACGTCCTCGATCAGGCGGCCGTTACGCGCGCGCAAGGAACGCCCGAGCGCCGAGACCACGCCCGCCGTGACGGTCGATTCAAAGCCGAGCGGATTACCGATGGCGACCACAAGCTGACCGCGCCTAAGCGTCTTGGAATCGCCGAGCATGGCGGTCGGGAGATCGCGGGCCGAGCCGGCGCGCAGCAGCGCGAGATCGGTATCCGGGTCCTCGCCGAGCTTGCGCGCGTCCATGACATGGCCGTCGGCATCCTGGATGCGGATATCCTTGGCGCCCTCGACCACGTGGCAGTTGGTGAGCACGAGGCCATCCGGTGCGATGATGACGCCGGAACCGACGCCGCCGGGACGGCCATTGGCGCCGCGCACCTCGACGCGCACCACCGCCGGGCCGACAGTGTCGGCCACGGACGTCACCGCGTGCGAGTAAGCATCGAGTATCTCAGTGTCGGAGACGGAAGGCGCGGACGCGCCCTCGCCTTCGGAAGACGAAGCAAAATCGAGCATGGCTGATTTCGGGGTTATGTTTGTGTGGAACCAGATGTAGGTGCCACCGGCCGAAATGGAAGGGCGCGCTCCAGAGCCGCACTTTGTCAGGCGGCGCGGCGGCCCCATCTATGTGCATAGGAACAGGAGACAAGACAGTGGCCGACGATGGGTTGATCACCGTTCCCAGCGCGCATGATTTCGAGACGACGCTCGGCCGCCTGCTGGCGGTGCTGGCAGATAAATCCATTGCCGTCTTCGCGCGCGTCGATCACGCCGCCGGCGCGGCGGATGTCGGTCTTCGCCTGCGCCCGACCACGCTCGTCGTGTTCGGCAATCCGATCGCCGGTACGCCGCTGATGGAGGCCGCGCAGGTCGCCGGCATCGATCTGCCACTGAAGGCGTTGGTCTGGCAGGATGCCGATGGAACCGTGAAGCTCACCTACAACGATCCGCACTGGATCGCGACGCGGCATCGCCTGAGCAATGACGCGGCGAAGTCAGTCACCGGCATGAGCACGCTGCTCGCGGCGCTCGCGCAACGCGCCACGGGCACATGACATCGACAGGTGCTACAGGCTCGCGCGGCGCTTGAGGCGCCCTCTTCATCCAACTGTTTATTCTGAATTATCGGTCCGCGTTTCAAACCAACAAGTGCTAACGCATACGTCCAAAACGAAACTCAAACCGACAAGTTTTCTTTAACCTTCGTCAATCGCTCGCCGGTAGCCTGCGGCCGGACACTCATTGGAACGATCGTTTGCGCGTGGCACACCGCAGGCTGTTCACTCTGGCGCGCAGCCAGCCGATCTTGCGTCTCGTGCCCGGGGAAGGCCTCCGCGGACTGATCGCGGTGGCGTGCCTCATCACTCTGCTGGCGGTGCTTTCAATAAACATCAGCGATTACGTCTCGCGGCCGCTGCCGCCGCCCGTGGCGGGTCCGACCGCGGCGGATTATCGCGTCGGCTCGATCCTGTTCGTGCCCTGGACCGGCGCGACCGATTGCGACGTGCGCGGCTTCGACAACGTGACCGGTCAGATCGTGGCCGACGGCACCATCAAGTGCGAGTTCAAGCCGGACGACCAGGGGCCGCAATTGTCGACCGGAAGAGCGGCCGCCAAGGCACGCATGCAGGCCATCGTCGACGCCTTCAAGAAATAAGGCTCCGGGCTGCGGTGGCGCGGCCCCCTCCCTCACCGCCGAGATTAACAGCAAGCTCGCCAGCAGTTGGCGGCACGCTGGGGCAATGGTCACCGCAGCCATTTACTGAGAGCAGCTTTTGTTGATTGGCACGAAGAAGTTGATCGGCGGTCGTCACACATTTTGACTAAGCCGGCGTAACGTTTTACATGGCTGCCTTGTGAATTTAGGGAGAATTCATCCAAGGGTTGAGGGAGGGCGGTGATGACTCACATAGGTTGGCGCGCGGCGTTACCCGGCTTCATTCTGGCGCTCGCGATAAAGCTGCGTATTTCGACGGGGATAGTTCTCGCAGTTGTTGTCGCCTCATACGCGGTGGACGTACGGGCCGCCGACGTCACGCCGATGAAGGCCCCGCCGGCGGCTTCGACGCCCAAGGCGTGCACCGACCCTGGGGACTTTTTTACCACGGACTGCCAGCTGAGTTGGGCAGGCATCACGATCTACGGCACGGTCGATGCTGGGGTCACCTGGCAGAGTCACGGCACGCCGTATGATCCACGATCCGCTGTCGGAGCCTCATACTTAATCCAGAAACAGAACAGGTCACCGACTTGGAGCGTTGCACCCAACGCGTTGAGCAATTCGACCATTGGAATCAAAGGAACCGAACCGATCGGCGGAGGCTTCTCGGCCGTGTTTGCTTTGGATGCAGGGTTCGATCCGTATTCCTTCAGATTCTCCAATGGACCGGGATCGGTTTATGCGAACATGAACGTTCCCCAAAACCAGGCGACCGCCTACTCCGATTCGAGCCGAGCGGGCCAGTGGTACAACGGGGTCGGTTATGTCGGCGTCAGTTCTCCGACCTATGGCACACTCACCGTTTTCCGACAGAACTCGCTGACCCTAGACGCTGTCTTCGACTACGATCCGTTCGCCGCCTCCTACGCATTCTCACCCATCGGCTTTCAGGGAATAACCTGCGGCGGCGGCAATACCGAAAACTGTAGAAACTCGACGTCACTGAAATATCGCGTCAACATTAACAACTTCCGGGCGGCAGCGATGTGGCAGTTCGGCGGCTACGACCAGAACAATGCCTCCAACGGCGCATATCAGTTCCAGGTCGGCGGCGATGTCTCGCCGTGGGGCCAAGGCACGCTCTCGTTCGACGCGATCTTCAGCTACGTCAGAGATTCCGTCTCGCTCGCGCTTGCGCCGGGAACGACCGACGCCAATGGCGTGCCGATATCCCCGTTCTTGCCACAGATTCCCACGGCGACGATCTCCGACAACAGCGCCGTGATGCTTGTGGCCAAATACACGACCGGACCGTTGAAGTTGTTCGCCGGTTACGAACATATTCGATATATGGCGCCCAGCGATCCGCAGACCGCATTTACCGGTATCGGGGGAAACTTTTTTTGCGAGGGCTGTCAGGCGATCAACAACACGAACATCAACAATGCCGCCTATGGCATGAATGGTCTTGGCAATAAGACTTTGCAAGTCATGTGGGTCGGCGGCAAGTACGCTATTACCGAAAGTCTGGATGTGATCGCCGGCTATTACCATTATATCCAGGATTCGTACTTCGGCACCCTAGCCGGCGGCCCCGCACCCTGCGACGGCAGTGAGTTTGCGCAATGCGCCGGGACGTTCGATGCGGTCTCTGCCGCTATCGATTGGCGGTTTGCAGCAAAGTGGGATGCCTATCTCGGATTCATGTTCTCGCAAGTGAATGGCGGATTGGCCTCCGGCTTTCTTCAGCGCAACAACTTTGCCCCGACCGCCGGATTGCGCTTCCGCTTTTGAAACGGCGAAGCTGCGAAGACGTGCGGAAGTCTTTGCGGCTCAGTCGCTCTGCAGGATGACGTTCTTCACCATCGGATAGATCTGGCTCTGCCAGGTCCGTCCCGAGAAGACCCCATAGTGGCCGACGCCGGCCTGCATGTGGTGGCGCTTGCGATAGGGCCGCAGCGACGTGCACATGTCGTGCGCGGCCAGCGTCTGCCCGACGGCGCAGATGTCGTCCTTCTCGCCTTCGACCGTGAACAGCATCGTGCGCTTGATCGCGGCGGGCTCCACCCGCTCGTTCTCATAGGTGAGCAGGCCGAGCGGCAGCGCGTGCTCCTGAAACACCAACTGCACCGTTTCCAGATAGAACTCGGCGGTGAGATCGAGCACCGCGAAATATTCGTCGTAGAAGGCCTTGGTCTGCGCGGCCTTGGCTATCTCGCCCTTGGCGATGTTGTGATAGAGTTCCTGGTGCGCCTTGAGATGGCGCTCCATGTTCATGCTCATGAAGGCGGCGAGTTGGACGAAGCCTGGATAGACGCGCCGTCCGCCGCCGGGATAGCGCCGCGGCACCGTGGCAATAAGGTTCTTCTCGAACCACTCGATCGGTTTGCCCTTGGCCAGTTCGTTGACCTTGGTCGGGTTCACGCGCGTGTCGATCGGCCCCGCCATCAACGTCATCGAGCGCGCCTGCGCGGGATTGTCGCGCTGCGCCATCACGCTCGCGGCCACCATCGCGGCGACGCAAGGCTGGCACACCGCGACCATGTGCGCGCCCGGCCCAATGGTTTCGAGGAAGCGGATCATGTGCCCGACATACTCGTCGAAGCCGAAGCGGCCGGCCTCGAGCGGCACGTCGCGCGCATTGTGCCAGTCGGTGATGTAGACGTCGTGCTCGGGCAGCATCGTGCGCACGGTCGCGCGCAGCAGCGTGGCGAAATGGCCCGAGAGCGGCGCGATGATCATCACGCGCGGCTGCGTCTGCTCGACGTCCTTCTTGAAATGCAACAGCGTGCCGAACGGCGTCACATCGGCCGCTTCTTCGGTGACCGCGACCTCGCGATTCCCCACCGTGACGCTGTCGATGCCATAGGCCGGCCGCGTGTGCGTGAGCCCCGCGCGCGCAATCAATTCAAATCCGGCACCGAGATTGCTCAAAGGCGACGGCCGCGCCGCGCCATTAAGACGCTCGCCGACGGAACCGCCGGCCATTTCGGCAAAAGCGCGCAGCGGCGCCATGATGTCGGAATGCGCTTGATACGCCTGATAGAGCATGCAGTCCCCGGCGGTCCCGGCAGACCGCTGGAGGTAGGCTAGTGCATTTCATGCTGCACTGCGAGATAAAATTGTGGACAACCCAATGTCGCGGGCAGTTGCCGCCCAAACGTCATTCGGCAATGGGAAGTTGTTGAACGGCCAGAACTTTCGTCTAAACTGCTGGTTGCCGGGCCGTGCTGAAATAAGGGACATGAGCGCCTCATGGCCAAGGCTACCCTGTCGATCGCCAGCAAGAATTACGGCTCCTGGTCACTGCGCGGCTGGCTGCTGTGCAAGATGGCCGGATTGGATTTCCAGGAGCAGACCGTCGGCAGCGACGATCCCTCCACCCGCGCCGAGCTGCTGCTGCTCTCGCCTTCGTTCCTGGTGCCCTGCCTCACCCATAACGGCATCAAAATCTGGGACACGCTGGCGATCGCGGAATATCTCAACGAGGTGATGCCCGACGCGGGGCTGCTACCGAAGATGGTCGCCGCCCGCGCGCATTGCCGCTCGATCTCCGGGGAGATGCATTCCGGCTTTTCCAACATGCGCTCGGCGCTGCCGATGAACCTGAAGGCACATCATCCCGGCTTCAAGGTCTGGGCCGGCGCGCAGGCCGACATCGACCGCATCATCAGCATCTGGCGCGAATGCCTGGCCAAGGCCAAGGGGCCGTTCCTGTTCGGCACCACGCCCTGCATGGCCGACGCCATGTTCGCGCCGGTGGTGACGCGCTTCATCACTTACGACGTGAAGCTCGACTCTGACTGCGCCGCCTATTGCAAGGCGATCATGGCGCTGCCGCCAATGCAGGAATGGCTCGAAGGGGCGAAGGCCGAGCCGGACGAGATGGTCGAGCTGGACGTGGAGTTCTGAGCCCTATGTGCGCGGCACGAAGCGCACAGCCCAGATCAACACGCCGCCGATCGTCGCGAGCGAGATCAGGGCGCACCAGAATCCGATCACATTGAAGACAACGGCGCCGCACACGACGCCGACAATGAAGCCAGCAAATACCGGCCACAGCAGGGCGACGTGCGCCCTCGCCGCCTGACGCACCGCGACGGCATCCGCGTCATCGGGGTGCCTGGTGGCGCGCCAGGCTGCGCCCGCCCAGTGCGCGACGTTGAGCGCCAATTCGCTGGTGTTGGTGGTCATGACGTTGGTGGATGGGTGCCCTTTGAGCAGCAAGCGCACCAACCCGCTCTGCACGCCCATCGCAGCGATGCCAAGCACGCCCGTCGTGACCGCGAGCGGCGCATTGGGTTGGGCAAATGGCCAGCCGATCACGCCGGCAGCGACGAAGCCGCCAACCAGCACAAACTCCACGCCCAAGGTGCAACACAGAGCCGGACGCAGCCTCCCGGCGAACGCGGCCAGAAACGCGGTGCCGAAGCCGGCGACGAAAAATATCGGGAGCGCGATCGTATGGAGCGGCCAGTACGGGTCGTATTTGACCACCTGCGCGCCGATCATGACGAAGCTGCCGGTGAGCTGCGCGACAAACAGGCCGAACAGCCCCAGATACGTGCAGACATCGACAACACCGGCGCCAAAAGCGAGCAGCGCACCCACAAGCTTCGGCACTTGGAACGGTTGCTCGTTCATCCGCGAGTCTCCGTGTCGGCCTTAGGACGCGACGCGCATTGGACTTAACGCGCCGTGAGCCACGCCCCAATCCTCTCCACCGCCTCGTGCATCTCGGCCGCCGAGCCGGCGTAACAGAAGCGTACGAAATGCCTGCCGTCGATCGGATCGAAGTCGATGCCCGGCGTCGCCGCGACATGCGCCTCATTGAGCATGCGCTTGGCAAAGTCGAGACTGTCGTCGGAGAAGCGCGCGATGTTGGCGTAGAGATAGAAGGCGCCGTCGACCGGCAGGAACTGATCGAGGCCCGCCTTCGGCAGCCCTTCCGTCAAGATGCGGCGGTTCTCCTCGTAGCCGTGCTTCACCGCCTCCATCTCCTCGCCTCCGTCGAAGGCAGCTTCGGCCGCGATCTGCGCCAGGGTCGGCACCGAGATGGCGAGGTTCTGCTGCAAGCGCTCGACCGGGCGCACCAGCGGCTCCGGCATCACCATCCAACCGATGCGCCAGCCGGTCATGCAGAAGTATTTCGAGAAGGAATTGATCACGACCACGCGCTCCGACAGCTTCGCCGCGGTCTCTGCGGCGAAGGCATAGTCGAGGCCGTGATAAATCTCGTCGGAGATGACCTTGATGCCCTCTCCTTCCGCCACCGCGATCAGCCGCGCGAGCGCCTCCGCGTCCATCATGGTGCCGGTCGGATTGGCGGGGCTCGCCACCAGCACGCCTTTCAGCGGCTTCTGCCGGTGCGCCGCGATCAGCGCTTCGGGCGATAAAGCCCAGCGCGTCGCGGCCGACGTCTCGATCAGCACCGGCTCGCAGTCGAGCGCGCTCAGGATGTGCCGGTACGGCGGATAGCCGGGATTGGCCAGCGCCACCCGGTCGCCGGCATTAAACAGCGCCAGGAACGCCAGGATGAAGCCGCCCGACGAACCGGTCGTCACCACCACGCGGGCGGGATCGATCGAGAGGCCATACGTGTCGGCGTAGTGGCGGGCGATGCGGGCGCGCAGCGACGGCAGGCCGAGCGCCTCGGTATAGCCGATGCGGCCGTGGTTCAGCGCCGACTGCGCCGCCTGGCGTGCCGTCATGGGCGCCGGCGCCGCCGGC
>DATDMA010000074.1:0-2279 GCA_036519015.1 Pseudolabrys sp.
GACTCACATGAGCATGTTGGATTGGAACGAGTATCATAAGCAGGTCCTCGCCGGAGTCGGCGACATCGGCCGCATGAGCCCGGACGTCGTGAAGGGCTATCAGGTGCTCAGCGGCGCTTCGAGTAAGACGGGCCTGCTCGGCGCCAAGGTGAATGAGCTCATTTCTCTTGCGGTGGCCGTCACGGTCCGCTGCGACGGCTGCATCGCCGTGCACACCGCCAACGCCATTCGCGCCGGCGCCTCGCGCGAGGAGATCGCAGAGGCGCTGGGCACCGCGATTGCGGTCAATGCGGGCGCGGCCCTAGTCTATTCGACACGGGTCATGGACGCCTTCACGGCGAAGACGACCTAAACGCAAATAAAAATCCTCACCGCCTAGAGGTTCGCCGAAGGCGGATCTGTAATATGCGCTGAAACTCCCCAAATGCGAAAATCCATATCGTATCGCCACCGAAGTGACATCCGATCCCGAATCGAAGCGACGAAGAGCATCGCGTGCGAGCTGCAATCGCGTCTGTCTCAGGAATAAATAGGGCGTAGTGGACCGCCACTGACGAAATCCCGCCTGCAACGAAGCTCTGGGTCGCCAGTCGCACACCCTAATCGTGTGCGCGCGCCGAGAGCGGCTCGGCGATCTTCTCCAGCGATTGCCGCTCGGCGGCGATGCCGAACACGATCTCGATCACCGCGGCGGCGAACATGAGCACGGCGGCGGCGACATAGCCGTAGAACACCGCCCAGCGGGAGCCGGTGCCGATCAGCGTCCCGAACAGCCAGGGCGCCATGACGCCGCCGGCGCCGGTGCCGAGTGAAAAGAAAAAGGCGATCGCCATAGCCCGCATCTCCAGCGGGAAGATCTCACTCACGGTCAGATAGGCCGAACTCGCCGCCGGCGAGGCGATGAAGAAGATGGCGGTCCACATCGCGGTCAGCGTGATCACGGTGAGTTGGTCGACTGCGAACAGCCAGCCGGTGATAACGAGCAGCACCGCCGAGATGGTGTAAGTCGCGGCGATCATCTGCTTGCGGCCGATGGTGTCGAAGAACGAGCCCAGCAGCATGACGCCGAGGAAATTGCCGATCGCGAAGGGCAACAGATAAAGCCCGGTCACGCTGGCCTTCACATGATAGAAGTTGGTGAGCACGAGCGCATATGTGAAGAAGATCGCATTGTAGAGGAAGGCCTGCGCCACCATCAGCGAAAAGGCGACCAGCGCGCGCCGCCAATAGCGCCCGAATATGGTGTGGATGATGATGCCGAAGCCGAACGAGTGGCGTGGGTGCACGGTGATGGCGTCGTCGGGGTCGACCTTCGGCAGCCGCGCGTCGGTTTCCGAGTCGACCAGCGCCTCAATGTTCGTGATGGTGGCTTCCGCCTCGCGCTCGTAGCCATGTGTAATGAGCCAGCGCGGGCTCTCTGGCACGAAGCGCCGCACCAGAAGGATGCCCACGCCCAGCACCGCGCCGATGCCAAAGCCCACGCGCCAGCCGACATCGACGGAAAAAATATTCGGATCGAGCAGCAGTAGCGTCGAGCCCGAGCCGAGCGCGGCGCCGAGCCAATAAGAGCCGTTGATGTAGATGTCGATGCGGCCGTGCACGCGCGCCGGGATCATCTCGTCGATGGCGGAATTGATGGCGGCATATTCGCCGCCGATGCCGGCGCCGGTGATGAAGCGGAAGATAACGAAGCTCCAGAGGTCCCATGAGAAGGCCGTCAGCAGTCCGCCGATCAGGTAGGTGACCAGCGTCACGAAGAAGAACAGCCGGCGGCCGTACCGGTCGGTGAGATAGCCGAACACCAGCGAGCCCAGCACCGCGCCTGCGAGATAGGCGGAGGCGATGAGGCCGATCTCGCTGCTGGAGAGGTGCAGCGTGCCGGGCTCCTGCAGCACGCCGCTGACGGCGCCCTTGAGCGTGACTTCCAGGCCGTCGAGGATCCAGGTGACGCCGAGCGCGAAGACGATCATCGTGTGGAAGCGCGTCCAGGGCAGGCGGTCGAGCCGCGCCGGGATGAGCGTCTTGATCGGCTCGGCTGCCCCCCGCGCCGTCATCAGGTCACGCGCGCCAGCGCTTTGCGCAGGCTCTCGGCGCTTTTTTCCAGGCCGTCCTTTTCCTCCGCCGACAGCTCCGGCTCTAGCACCTCCGTGACCCCGTTGCGGCCGACCACGCTCGGCAGCGACAGCGTCACGCCGAAGCGTTTGTGGAAGCTGCCGATCGGGATCGCCGCGCGCTCGTCGCGCAGGATGATCTCGGCGATGCGCGCGGAAACGATGCCG
>DATDMA010000075.1:0-9328 GCA_036519015.1 Pseudolabrys sp.
TGTCGGCTTACATCCCGACCAACGTGATTTCGATCACCGACGGCCAGATCTTCCTGGAGACCGACTTGTTCTACCAGGGCATCCGCCCGGCGGTGAACGTCGGCCTCTCGGTGTCGCGCGTGGGTTCGTCGGCGCAGACCAAGGCGATGAAAAAGGTCGCCGGCAAGATCAAGGGCGAACTCGCGCAGTACCGCGAAATGGCGGCCTTCGCGCAGTTCGGCTCCGACCTCGACGCGACCACCCAGCGCCTGCTGGCGCGCGGCTCGCGCCTCACCGAGCTCCTGAAGCAGCCGCAGTTCTCGCCGCTGAAAATGGAAGAGCAGGTCGTGGTGATCTACGCCGGCGTGAACGGCTATCTCGACCAGCTTCCGGTCGCCAAAGTGCGCGACTTCGAGCACGGCCTCTTGTCGCTGGTGCGCACCAAGCACAACGACATCCTCGAAGACGTCCGCAAGTCGGGCGACCTCTCGTCGGCGACTGAAGCGAAGCTCAAGGAAGTCGTCGACGGCTACGCCAAGACGTTTGCCTAAGACTTTTCTTTACCTCCCCCGCTTGCGGGGGAGGTCGACCGGCCGTGAGGCCGGGCGGGTGGGGGCTTCCTAAACACCGAATTCTACCCCTCCCTACCCCTCCCCCGCAGGCGGGGGAGGGGACAGGTCTAAGTACCGGGATAGACAGAGCGACCAATGGCCTCTCTCAAAGACATGCGCGTCCGCATCGCCGCGACCAAGGCGACGCAGAAGATCACCAAGGCGATGCAGATGGTGGCCGCGTCGAAGCTACGGCGTGCCCAGATGGCGGCCGAGGCCGCCCGGCCCTTCGCCGAGCGCATGGATCGCGTACTCGGCAACATTGCTGCGGGCGTGGGCACCGGCGAAGGCGCGCCGAAGCTGCTTGCCGGCACCGGGCAGACCCAAGTCCATCTCCTGGTCGTCGCGACCGGCGAGCGCGGTCTCGCGGGCGCGTTCAACTCGTCCATCGTGCGCCTGGCGCGCGAGCACGCCAACCGCCTGCTCGCCGAGGGCAAAGAGGTGAAAATCCTCACCGTGGGCCGCAAGGGCAACGAGCAGCTCCGCCGCCAGTACGAGAAGAACATCATCGACCGCGTCGAACTACGCGGCGTGCGCACGATCGGCTTTGCCAACGCCGAAGACATCGCCAAGAAGATCCTCGACCTGTTCGCGCATGGGCAATTCGACGTCGCGACGCTGTTCTATTCGCGCTTCAAGAACGTAGTTCAGCAGGTTCCGACCGCGCAGCAGATCATTCCGGCCAAGCCGCCGGAAGGCGCCAGCACAAACGGGGCGGCTTACGAATACGAGCCGGAAGAGGAAGTCATCCTGGACGAGCTGCTGCCGCGCTATGTCGCGGTGCAGGTCTTCCGCGCGCTCTTGGAGAACGCAGCGTCGTTCTACGGCTCGCAGATGAGCGCGATGGACAACGCCACCCGCAACGCGGGCGAAATGATCCGCAAGCAGACGCTGACCTATAACCGCACACGCCAGGCGATGATCACGAAGGAACTGATCGAGATCATCTCCGGCGCCGAAGCCCTGTAACCCGGGAGTTCGTCATGGCCTACACCACTGCAGCGACGACCAAAGGCGGCCGTAACGGCCGCGCGGTGCTCGAGAACAACGGACTCGCGCTTGCCATGGCGCTGCAGAAGGAATTGGGCGGCAATGGCGAGGGTCATAATCCAGAGCAGCTGTTCGCGCTCGGCTGGTCGGCCTGCTTCGGCCAGGCGATCTTGGCGCTGAGCAAGAAGCACGACCTCGACGGTCAGGATGCGCGCGTCACCTGCACGATCACGATGGATAAGGACGACATCAGCTTCGCTCTCAAGGCCGAGCTGAAGGTTTCGCTGCCCGGCGCCGACAAGGCGAAGGTCCAGGCATTGGTCGAAGACGCCCATAAAATTTGTCCGTATTCGCGCGCGACGCGCGGCAACGTCCCCGTGACGTTGACCGTCGTCTAAGCGCCGCAGTTTGAAGGAGATACCAGAATGGCAACCGCGCAGAACGCAGTCGGAAAGATTACCCAGGTCATCGGCGCCGTCGTCGACGTGCAGTTCCAAGCAGACCTGCCGGCGATTTTGAACGCGCTCGAGACCAAGAACGGCGGCAACACTCTGGTGCTCGAGGTCGCGCAGCATCTCGGCGAGAACACCGTCCGCACCATCGCCATGGACGTCACCGAAGGCCTGGTGCGCGGTCAGGAAGTCACCGACACCGGCTCCCCGATCTCAGTGCCGGTCGGTCCCGGTCTGCTCGGCCGCATCATCAATGTCATCGGCCAGCCGATCGACGAAGCCGGTCCGGTGCACTCCGAGGGTACGCGCCCGATCCATGCCGAAGCGCCGTCCTATACCGACCAGTCGACTGAAGCGCAGATTCTCGTCACCGGCATCAAGGTCGTCGATCTGCTCGCGCCTTACGCCAAGGGCGGCAAGATTGGCCTGTTCGGCGGCGCCGGCGTCGGCAAGACCGTGCTCATTCAGGAGCTAATCAATAACGTCGCCAAGGCGCACGGCGGCTACTCGGTGTTCGCCGGCGTCGGCGAGCGTACGCGCGAAGGCAACGACCTCTATCACGAGTTCATCGAGTCCGGCGTCAACAAGAAGGGCGGCGGCGAAGGCTCGAAGTGCGCGCTGGTGTTCGGTCAGATGAACGAGCCGCCGGGCGCCCGCGCCCGCGTCGGTCTGACGGGTCTGACGCTGTCGGAGTATTTCCGCGACCAGGGCCAGGACGTGCTGTTCTTCGTCGACAACATTTTCCGCTTCACGCAGGCCGGCTCGGAAGTGTCGGCGCTGCTCGGCCGCATTCCTTCGGCCGTGGGCTATCAGCCGACGCTCGCCACCGACATGGGCGCGCTGCAGGAGCGCATCACCACCACGACCAAAGGCTCGATCACCTCGGTGCAGGCCATTTACGTGCCGGCCGACGACTTGACCGACCCGGCGCCGGCGACCTCGTTCGCGCACTTGGACGCGACCACCGTGCTGTCGCGCGACATCGCCGCCAAGGGCATCTATCCGGCGGTGGACCCGCTCGACTCGACCTCGCGCATGCTGTCGCCGCTGGTCGTCGGCGAGGAGCACTATGCAGTGGCCCGTCAGACCCAGCAGGTGCTCCAGCGCTACAAGGCGCTGCAGGACATCATCGCCATTCTGGGCATGGACGAACTGTCGGAAGAGGACAAGCTGACGGTCGCGCGCGCGCGCAAGATCGAGCGCTTCCTGTCCCAGCCGTTCCACGTCGCCGAAGTGTTCACCGGCGCGCCGGGCAAGCTCGTCGACCTCGCCGACACCATCAAGGGCTTCAAGGGCCTGGTGGAAGGCAAGTACGATCACCTGCCGGAAGCCGCCTTCTATATGGTCGGAACCATCGAAGAGGCGGTCGAGAAGGGCAAGAAGCTCGCGGCGGAAGCGGCGTAATTCTGGGCGAATAAAGCACCATGGCCACATTTCATTTCGACCTCGTTTCTCCCGAGAAGCTTCTGTTCTCCGGCGATGTGGAGCAGGTCGACGTCCCCGGCATCGAGGGCGACTTCGGCGTTCTCGCCGGCCATGCGCCCATGGTCACGACGCTGCGGCCGGGCATTCTCACCGTGCGCGGCGCAAGCGGCGAGGAGAAGATCGTGGTGCTCGGCGGCTTCGCCGAGGTTTCGGCGGAAGGCCTGACTGTCCTGGCCGATGTGGCGGAGGCGGTCGAGGATCTCGATCGCACTGTGATCTCGACCCGCATCAGCGACCTCGAGCAACGTATCGCCAAGACTGAGCCCGGCTCCGAACTCGACAAGTTGATCGCCCGGCTCGACAACTACAAGACGGTCGATCGCCATCTCAACGGCACGGCGATGCACTGACGGGTTAGGCTCCTGCGAACTTTGAGAATTCCCGCACGACGCGCTCGTATACGGTCCGCTTGAAGGGCACCACGAGATCGGGAAGCGTGTTCATCTCAACCCAGCGCCAGTCGATGAACTCTGGCTTATGGCCGCCCGCGGGGCTGTTGATGTTGATTTCACCCTCATCGCCGATGAAGCGGAACGCATACCATTTCTGCGTCTGCCCGCGATATTTGCCGCCCCATGCCTCACTGGCGATTTCGGGTGGAAGATCATAGGCGAGCCACTCGGCGATCTCGCCGAGCTTCTCGACGGAGCGGATATTGGTCTCTTCGTGGAGCTCGCGCAGCGCCGCCTTGTATGGATCTTCGCCGTCATCGACGCCGCCCTGCGGCATCTGCCAGACATGCGTGAGGTCGACATGTTCGGGACCGTCGGCGCGGCGGCCGACGAAGACAAGCCCCGCATGATTGAGCACCATCATGCCGACACAGGGGCGGTAGGGGAGGGAGTTGAAGGAGGGCATATTCATTTCCGCGTGTCATGCGCCGCGCCAACGGGGCATCCAGTAGACACCGAATATCCGGTGATTACTGGATCATCCGCTTTCGAGGATGATGACACAACGGGATTGTGCCGCGGGGAATCACGACGACTTCGCCTTCGCCGCAACCATGGTGATCGGCACCAGGTTGAAGCCGCGGCCTTCCACCTTCTTCGCCCATTCGGCGATACGCGCGAGGGTTCCGGGCTGCGCGCTCGCGAGTCCGACGGCGCTGCCATTGTCGCGCGCCGCCATCTCCAGTCGCGCCAGCGCGCGGTCGATCTCGACGGGCGTCGGCACGGCATCGAGCACGACGTCGGCTTTCACGAAGGGCAGGCCACGGCCGCCGGCAATCTGCCCGGCGACGCTGCGCGATGACGCGCCGTCATCCATGTAGATCAGGCCGCGCTTGGCCGTCTCCGCGATGACCGGCGAGAGCGCCTGCTCGGCGGCGGTGAACCGCGCGCCCATCGTGCTCACCAGTCCGACATAGCCCTGGAAGCGGCTCATCAGCCAATGCAGGCGGTCGACGTTCTGCTCCGCCGAAAGCGACGTGAGCAATGTCTGCGGACCCGGATCGTTGTCGGGATAGTCGAACGGCTCCATCGGCACCTGCAGCAGCACCTCGTGGTTCTCGGCGCGCGCACGCTCGGAAAGCTTTTCGAGATCCGTGCCATAGGGCGCGAGCGCGAAAGTCACCGGCGCGGGGAGCTTGTCGAACGCATCGGCCGTGCCCGAGGCGCTGATGCCGAGGCCGCCGATCACGATGGCGATGCGCGGGAAGTCCTTTCGGTTGGGCGGCAGCTCGCGCGGCTTTGCATAGAGCGCGGCCGGGCGCGTGCCGTCCGGCCCGATCTTCGGGATCGCGCCGTGCCGGCTGGGTTCGAGCATGCCTTTGTCGGCGGGCGCTTTGGCGGCGGCGCCGGCCTTGACGCCGCCGCCAGCATTGCCGGGGATGATCACATCGCGCCGCGCGCCGCTGGAGCCGTCGATGATGGTGACGGTCTGACTGCCGGGGGGCGGCACGTCCGGCTTTGCCACGTCGGCCGGAGCGGCCGGGCCATCGGGCGTCTTGACCACGACCGGCCCGTCGTAGCGGGCATGGTGGTCTCCATCGCCGTCGTCCTGATTGGACTGCGCGGCGGGCGGGGCCTTGGTCGCGATGACGGCCACCGGCTCGCCGCCGAGCGGATCGTTGACGAAGGCGGCCCAGCCCACGACCACCAAGCCGGACAGCGCGAGCGCGCCGGCCAGCAATTGCGGCGCGGCGATCGGCAGTTTTGGCAGTGTCTTGCGTTTGGTCTGGCCGAGCGGCGCGTTTAAATCATCCGGTGCCACGGCCCTAATCCCCGCGAATCATCCGCCGAGTGTAGCACGCACAATTTGTACCCATGACCGGCGTGGTTCCGCATTTGGTCGCGGACATCCCGCCCCAAACGAAAGGGGCGGCCCTTCGGCCGCCCCTGAGGTCGTCGCGATGTCGCTGACGCTTAGTTCGGCACCACCACCGGGGCCTTGGTGTTCGGCGGGAAGGCCGAGTTCACCTGCACGCCGCGCAGCAGATCTTCCGCCATGTGCAGCGCCTTGTCGTCCTTCGGATCCGGCGGCACGTAGGATTGCGAACCGGTCTGCTCCTTGCCCTCGTCACCCTTCAGGTGGCCGCGCAGCGAGGCCTCGCCCTTGGTGTCGGTCTTCGACTTGAGGTCGTCCGGCACGTCCTGCAGCACCTCGATGTCGGGCGTGATGCCCTTGGCCTGGATCGAGCGGCCCGACGGCGTGAAGTAGCGCGCCGTGGTGAGCCGCAGAGCGCCGTTGCCGGAGCCGAGCGGGATGATGGTCTGCACCGAGCCCTTGCCGAACGAACGGGTGCCGACGACGGTCGCCCGCCGGTGGTCCTGCAGCGCGCCGGCGACGATTTCCGAAGCCGAGGCGGAGCCGCCATTGACCAGAATGATCAGCGGCTTGCCGTCGGTGAGATCGCCGGAGCGGGCGTTGAAGCGCTGCGTCTCCTCGGCATTGCGGCCGCGGGTGGACACGATCTCGCCCTTCTGCAGGAACGCATCGGACACCGAGATCGCCTGATCGAGCAGGCCGCCCGGATTGTTGCGGAGGTCGAGGACGTAGCCCTTGAGCTTGTCTTTACTGATCTTGGCGCTGATGTCGGAGATCGCCTTCTTCAGGCCGTCGGTGGTCTGCTCGTTGAACTGCGTGAGGCGGATATAGCCGACGTCGTCGCCTTCGACCTGCGAGCGCACCGAGCGCACGCGGATCACGTCGCGCATGAGCGAGACTTCGATCGGCTTGTCCTGACCCTTGCGCATGATGGTGAGCTTGATCTTGGTGTTCACGGGGCCGCGCATTTTCTCGACCGCCTGGTTCAGGGTAAGGCCCTGCACCTGATCGTCGTCGAGCTTGGTGATGATGTCGTTGGCGAGAATGCCGGCCTTGGCCGCGGGCGTCTCGTCGATCGGCGCCACCACCTTGATCAGGCCGTCTTCCATGGTGACTTCGATGCCGAGGCCGCCGAACTCGCCGCGCGTCTGCACCTGCATGTCGCGGAAGCTCTTGGCGTCCATGTAGCTCGAATGCGGATCGAGCCCGGCGAGCATGCCGTTGATCGCGCTCTCGATCAGCTTGGCGTCGTCCGGCTTCTCGACATAGTCGGCGCGGACGCGCTCGAACACGTCACCGAACAGGTTGAGCTGCCGGTAGGTGTCCGCCACCGCCGCTTGAGCGTGCGAGCCGACAAAGAGCAGGTTCGGCTGAACCGCAAGCAGCGTCATTGCCGCTCCGCCAGCCGCGCCGAGGAGAATGAGTGAGGTCTTGCGCATCATCCGCGAACCTTTTCGCCTTCGCCAGCCGCCCACCATGGGCCTGGATCGACGGGTGTCCCGTCCTTTCGAAACTCGACATAGAGCACTGGTTGACTGGAACCAGCCGCGAGGACAGCAGCGATGTGGGAGGCATTTCCCATCGCCGCAACAGGTTCCCCTGTCAGCACGAACTGTCCCAGATCAACTGATATCCGATCCATCCCGGCGAGCAGCACATGATAGCCGCCGCCGACGTTCAGTATCAAGAGTTGGCCGTAAGAGCGAAAAGGGCCGGCGTAAACAACCCATCCGTCGGCCGGCGCGGTCACCTGGGCGCCGGCGCGGGTGGCGATGGATAGACCTCTTTCCACTCCGCCGATACCGTCGGGTGCACCGAATTCCTTCAATTTCACGCCGTTTACGGGGATTGGGATGTGCCCGCGCAGCGAGGCGAACTTCACCGCCGGCGCCAGCCGCCCGGGATCATTCAGCGCGGCCAGGGCGGAGCGTGAATCGCCAGGCGTCGCCTCGCGAGCAGCCTTCGTCACCGGGTCCAAGCTCTGTTCCAGCTTGGCGATCAAATCTTTGAGATTGTCGACCTGTTGCGCGAGGTCCCCAGCCCGTGCCTGCTCGGCCTGGAGGGCTTTCTCGCGCTCGGCCTGTTGCTTCTGGCGCTCGTCGACGAGCGCCGTCATGCGCGTTTGCTCGGCTGTGAGCGAAGCCACTTCCGCGTTGAGGCTTTCCCGTTCGGCGGCGATGTGCTTGCGCACTGCGACCAAGCCGGTCAGGTCGCTGGCGAGCGCCGCCACCGCCTGCCGCATTTCCGGCAGCACCGCGCCGAGCACCATGGCGGTGCGCACAGCCTGCAGCGCGTCTTCGGGGCTCGAGATCAGCGCCGGCGGCGGCCGATGGCCGATGCGCTGGAGCGCTGCGAGCACTTCGCCGATCACCGCGCGGCGGCCGTCGAGGGATTTTCTAATGGTGCGTTCGTTGTCGTCGAGCGGCTTCAGCCGGGCTTCGGTGGTGGCAATTCTGGCTTCGACACCGCGCAACCGGCCGGCGGTGTCGATCAAAGCCTGGTTGAGCTTGCCGCGGTCGGCGCCGATTTCTTCGATCTCGCGCTTGAGTCCCGCTTCGGTGTCGGCCGACTTGCTCTGCGCGTCGCGGGCCGCCTGCAGCTCCTGCTCGTGCTGCTTGATCGTGTCGAGCTTCTGCGCCTTGTCGGTTTGAGGCTTGTCGTTCTGCGCGAGCAGAAACGCCGGCCGTTCCTGCGCCTTTGCGGCGGCGGGCAACGTGACCGGTAAGGCAAGTCCGAGCGCCGCGGCGAGCGCGGAGCGCGGATCAAGACGGCGGGAACCGCCAATGCAAATCATCGCGGGCAAGTTACGCCAGGGGCCTCAGAGTGCAAGGAATTTGCAGCGCGAAGTCCTTGCGCCCGGATTAAGACCAAATCGGGACTGGCCGGATGAATTCGCGCCGTGGACGGTCAGTGGGACGGCTGCGCCGGGATACCTGGAGATGAGGCCGCCTCGGGTTTCGGAGTGCATTCGGTCGTGAGCCGCATTCGCTGACCATCGACGACCAAATCCCTGAACTGAGGGCTTTCTGTTTCGAACCGGCCAGCCCTGAGTGCCTCCCGAACCCCGGCACACAATCCATTCGTCAGCGTACCCGCGAGTACCCAATCATTGTCGGAATTGGACTTGAAGGCCCAACCGCCGCCGATTGGAAGATTGAAGAGCAGGATCTCCGGCTGACCGTCGCCGTCGAGATCGGTCATGATCGCCTCGCACTTGGCGTCCAGCCTGAGACAGGGCGGCAGCGCGAATGGGCGCGGCATGCTCTTCCAGTCTTTCTGCAAAAACTGATCGGGCAAGACCGCGTCCTTCGGCTGAACGACCGTGATGTTGCGCGCAAGCATGGCCGGTGTCAGCGTCGAAAGAACAGGGGCGGAGCGAGTGAGATCGTAGGGATTGTTCGCGCGCCGCGCCTGATTGGCCCGCTGCGCAATCGTGGGCGCCTGCGGGCCCTGGGCACGCGCGGCAAGCCGTTCGAGTGCGTCCGTACCGAAGTGGCCCGAGTGGAAGCGCAAGAATGCAAAGTCGAAATGTTCCGGCGTGAC
>DATDMA010000076.1:0-2908 GCA_036519015.1 Pseudolabrys sp.
GCGCGGATGTGCTGCTCGAATTGCGAGACGGTGGCGCCGTCGATCGTCCAGTGTCCGGAATTGTGCACGCGCGGCGCGACCTCGTTCACCAGCACCGTCTGCTTGCCCTTCGCGCGCACGACGAACATCTCGACGCCCATCACGCCGACATAGTCGAAGGCCGCGACGATGCGGGTCGCCACCTTCCGCGCCTCTGCGGCGAGGCCCGCAGTCACCTTCGCCGGCACGCGCGAGGTGTAAAGGATGTGGTCGCGGTGCTCGTTCTCGGTCACCTCGTAACATTCGACCTGGCCGTCCTGGCCGCGCGCGGCAATCACCGACACCTCGCGCTGGAAATTGACGAAGCCTTCGAGGATGCAATGCGCGCCGCGCAGCGAGCGCCAGGCCTCCGCCGCCTCGTCGACCTTGCCGATCTTGACCTGCCCCTTGCCGTCGTAGCCGAGCCGCAGCGTCTTCAGCACCGCCGGCAGGCCGACCTTCTTGATGCCGTCGGCAAGCTGCGTGGCGCTGTGCACCGGCGCATAGGGCGCGACTGCGATCTTCAAGGCGCTGATGAAGTTCTTCTCGATCAGCCGGTCCTGCGTGGTCTCCAGCACCTTGGGGTCGGGCAGCACGGGCTTGCGTTGCGCCAGGAAGGCCGCCGTCTCCGCCGGCACGTTCTCGAACTCGTAGGTGATGACGTCGACCGCGTCGGCGAAGCCGGCGAGGGCGTCTTCGTCCTCATAGGCGGCGTAGGTATAGGCATGCGCCACCTCGAACGCGCAGGAGTCCTTCTCCGGCGAATAGACATGGCAGCGCAGGCCCAGCGGCGCCGCCGCGAGCGCGAGCATGCGCGCGAGCTGTCCGCCGCCGAGAATCCCAATCGTCGCACCGGGCTTGAGCAAGATCGTCTCAGTCCTTCGGCCGTTTGGCGACGGACTTGGTCTGCCGCGCGCGCCAGTCGTCAAGCCGCTTGGCGATCTTGGCATCCGACAGCGCCAGGACGCCGGCGGCGAGCAGGGCGGCATTGATCGCGCCCGGCTTGCCGATCGCCAGCGTGCCGACGGGAATGCCGCCCGGCATCTGCAGGATCGACAGCAGCGAGTCCTTGCCCTCGAGCGCGTGCGTGTTCATCGGCACGCCGAGCACCGGTAACGGCGTCATCGACGCCGCCATGCCCGGCAGGTGCGCCGCCCCGCCGGCGCCGGCGATGATCACCTTGAAGCCCTTGTCGCGCGCGCTGTGTGCGAATTCGTAAAGCCGCTTGGGCGTGCGATGGGCGGAGACGATGAGCGAGTCGTAGCCGATCTTGAGCGCGTCGAGGGTCTCGGCGGCGTGCTTCATCGTGGCCCAGTCGGACTGGCTGCCCATGATGATCGCGACTGGTTTTGCAGCCATTGTGCCCCCTGGAGCATGATCCCGAAAAGTGGGTACCGGTTTTCGGATAAGATCATGCTCAACATAAGAAAGTTCGCGAAGTCCGCGAAAGGAAGCGCCGGATTATAGGTTTGGACCCTCCTCTGGCAAGGCACCTTCGCAACCTCTCCCCCGGAAGGACGGGGTGAGGGCGCAAGACCCTACGCAATAATATCCGGGGTCAGCAGATCCTCGATCTGCCGGATCTTGTCGCGGAGCACGAGCTTGCGCTTCTTCAGCCGCTGGACCTGGATCAGGTCCGATCCGGGCGAATAGGCCAAAGCGGCGATGGCGGCGTCGAGGTCGCGGTGTTCTTGCTGCAGGCGCGCCAACTGCTCCCGCAATACGCGTTCTTCCTCTTCGGTCATTGCCACCGTTTGTGCTTGAAGGGCCGTATGACTTATCCTGCCATACGCGAAACAATTATCACGTTTTCCACAACCGCGTTCAAGGCTTGGGAAACCATTGTCATTCCAAGGCCCCTGCTTCGCCTCGTTCAGGCGGGGGTTCGGGTTTACCGTCGCCAAGGGCCCTGTTTTACGCTAGACTGTGGGCCGATCGGGGACGCTGACTGATTGAGGAGACATTCTGCATGTCGCTGCAATCGCATCTCGCGGAACTTCAGAAACGTCACCAGGCACTCGAGAACGAAATTATGGATTGCCTGGCCCATCCCGCGGTCGATGACCTGATAATCGTGGAACTCAAACGTCGTAAATTACAGGTAAAAGAAGAGATCGAGCGCTTGCGCTATAACGGCCTCGCCAGCGTGCACTGACCGTAGCGATCTCAAGCCTCACGTCCGGACTGAACCGCCGGCTCGCTGCCGCGAGGCGGCGGTTTTGTGTTTCGGACGGCAAAATACTGCTCTAGGTTGCAGATGCACCAACCGGGAGGCCGGCGAAGCGGTCCCGGGAGCAGCGGTTCGGGGAGGAAGCCTATGCGTCTGTTTGCCAGGGCCATCGTGGCTCTGCTTGCCTGTGTTATCGCCTGCGCTGCGGCCTCTGCCGCCGACTACCCCAGCCGCACCATCACGCTGATCGTGCCTTATCCGCCCGGCGGCGGCGTCGACGCCATGGCGCGCGTGGTCGCGAACAAGCTGACCGAGGCGCTCAAGCAGCAGGTGATCGTCGAGAACCGCGGCGGCGGCGGCGGCACCATCGGTACGCGGCTCGTCGCCCGCGCCGCGCCGGACGGCTACACGCTGCTGCTCGGCCACACCGGCACGATCTCGATCAATCCCAGTCTCTATGCCAATTCGGGCTTCGATCCGCGCAAGGATTTCGCGGCGATCGGCCTGATCGCCTCGATGCCGGTGGTGCTGCTCGCGCATCCGTCGTTCCCCGCAAGGTCGGTCGCGGATTTCATCGCGCTCGGCAAGAAAGATGCCGGCAAGCTCAATATCGGCACCTCGGCGGTCGGCACCGGTGGCTACATGGCGGCCGAGTTGTTCAAGTCCGTGGCCGGGGTCAATGCCAACTTGATCCCCTACAAGGGGACGGCGCCGGTGATG
>DATDMA010000077.1:0-2997 GCA_036519015.1 Pseudolabrys sp.
CGCGAGGGCGCACACTGCTGCTGCGCGCGCGAGCCTCAAGCTGGGCCGGATACGCATTAAATTACCCCCGTCTGTAGCTGGTACCCTACCACTGGTATGAACGGCATTGGTAGCCCTAGAACTGACCGGCCACATCTACCAAAAGGTCATCTATCAAAAGGTGAAGCGCGGTGGCGGTGCGAAGCCCGGCAGCGACGGCGTGCCGGCGTCGAACAGCGGGCGGCCTGACGCCGTGCCGCCTTCCTTCATGAAGAGCTGCGCCACACCGAGTGCACCGGGCGAGCCGGCGACGACGGTCGTCAGCCGCCCGCCCTCCGCCAATTGATCGAAGATCGCTTGGGGCACTATCTGCACCGCACCTTCGATCAGGATCACGTCGTAAGGAGCCGACGCCGCAACGCCCTGCTCCAGTTTGCCCGCCGTCTGATTGATGCCCGTGATGCTCAATTCCTTCGCCGTCTGCTCGGCCGCCGCCAAGAGCAGCGGAGCGCTCTCGACCGCCACGACCGAGTGCACCAAGCGTGCCAATAGCGCGGCGCCGTAGCCGCGGCCGGACGCCACGACCAAGGCACGGTCCTCGGGACGCGGCTGCAAGGCCTGGATCAGCCGGGCGAGCACCATCGGCTCCATCAGATAGCGCCCGTCGCCCAGCGGCACGTCGTCGTCGGCATAGGCCACCGAACGCATCGCGTCGGGCAGGAAGCGCTCCCGGGGCAGCTCGCCGATCACCGCCAGCAGCGGGGCGTTGGTCACCCGGTTGGGCCGGAGCTGGCCATCGATCATGTTGCGGCGCGCGAGCGCGAAATCCGTCATGGGCTGCCCTCAAGATATTGCGTTGTTTTATAGGCGGCGGCCGGCAATAGCGTCAAAGGGCGCTCGGTCGCGGCCGGCTTGACCCTTGTTGCGCGGCATGCGTATAGCACCGCGCTCCTCGTGCGGCCTGGTGGCAGAGTGGCTATGCAGCGGACTGCAAATCCGCGTATGCCGGTTCGATTCCGGCCCAGGCCTCCACAAACCGCTCAGAGGGACTGCCGCGTCTCGCGGGCCTTGCGTGGGCCGGAAGGCTCTGTCAAAACACCGCGCCTTCGCGACCGGCCCGCCGCGCCGTCGCGCGATGATTATTCCGGAGTAGCTCAGCGGTAGAGCACGCGGCTGTTAACCGCTAGGTCGGGGGTTCGAATCCCTCCTCCGGAGCCAATTCAGGGCCGCTCTCATCCGGGGGCGGCCCTTTTTGCATCCGGAGTTCTGCCATGGCGACGCCTCCCCTGCCCAATGAAACGGTCGAACTCGTCGAGCATGAGGTGGCGTTCCAGGGCTACTTCCGTGTCGGTCGCTATTTCTTCCGCCATGGCCTCTATCAAGGAGGCCAGAGCGGCACGCTTCGGCGTGAGGTGTTCGAGCGCGGACATGCGGCTGCCGTGCTACCCTACGACCCGCTGCGGGACGAGGTCGTGCTGATCCGCCAGTTCAGGGCGGGCGCCTATGTCGCCGGACGCCATCCCTGGACGTGGGAGGTCGTCGCCGGGATCATCGAGCACGACGAGTCGCCCGAACAGCTCATCCGGCGCGAAGCCGTCGAAGAGGCCGGGCTCGAGATCAAGGAGGTCATCGCCATGTACGACGTGGTGGTGAGCCCCGGCGCCTGCTCCGAGACGTGCGCATGCTTTCTGGGAAGGGTCGACACGACGAATGCCGGCGGCGTCTTCGGGCTCGAGTCGGAAGGCGAGAACATCCTGGTCAAGGTGCTGCCCTTCGCCGAAGCGCGCGCCATGCTGGAGCGCGACGAGATCGGCAACGCGCTGGGCGTGATCGCCCTGCAGTGGCTGGCGCTGCATCGCGACGAGCTGCGGGCGCGCTGGCGCTAGCCACGATCTTGCCGTCCCCATCGGGGAGATCTGACAGCATTCTGCTGTCATCGCGGGCGCGCGTAACCCCACTCATGGTGTACGACCGACGCCCCGCGCCCTCTATGCCGGTACGAAAGTATTATTCTGTTCGTCCACGACACTTTCCTCTTGACGCTCCTGAGCAATGTTGTGGCGTATGCCTGCCGACACTCACGAGCAGAGGATCGCCTCATGTCGGCTGTGCGTCCCACCACCCCGCCACCCAAGTCAGCTCGCCGGACAGCCGCGCTCTTGAGGCGCCATCGGGCTCGCGTGCCGATTGGGCATTCGCTAGCGGAAATTGCGCTAATCCCCTGTGCGAGCCGCCGCCGTCGTCTGGGAAACCGTGTCCACAGCACACTGCGCGACGGAAGGGCCGCGGCAAGGCCGGTTGCCTTGGGCCCGGCTCCCTGTCTACCGTCCGCCCGGGAAGCGCAGGCCAAGCAGAGCGAGCATGTCATGGACGTCCGGTCGGGTTTCATCGATAGCATCGGCAACACGCCGCTGATCAAGCTGGTCGCCGCCTCGAAGGCGACGGGCTGCAACATCTACGGCAAGGCGGAGTTCCTCAATCCCGGCGGCTCGGTGAAGGATCGTGCGGCGCTCGCCATCATCGAGGACGCCGAGAAGCGCGGCCAGCTCAGGCCCGGCGGCGTGATCGTCGAGGGCACCGCCGGCAACACCGGCATCGGCATCGCCCTGGTCGCCAATGCGCGCGGCTATCGCTCGGTGATCGTGATGCCCGAGACGCAAAGCCAGGAAAAGAAGGACATGCTGCGCCTCTGTGGCGCCGACCTCAGGCTGGTGCCCGCCGTGCCCTACGCCAATCCCGGCAACTACGTGCGCTACTCCGGCACGCTCGCCGAGGAGCTCGCCGCCACGGAGCCGAACGGCGCGATCTGGGCCAACCAGTTCGACAACACCGCCAATCGCGACGGCCACTACCGCACCACCGGGCCCGAGATCTGGGAGCAGACCGACGGCAAGGTCGACGGCTTCACCTGCTCGGTGGGCAGCGGCGGCACGCTGGGCGGCGTGGCCCGTGCACTCAAGGAGCGCAACCCCGAGATCAAGATCGCGCTCGCCGACCCGATGGGCTCGGCGCTCTACA
>DATDMA010000078.1:0-9696 GCA_036519015.1 Pseudolabrys sp.
GCGCTCTATCCAGTGGCGAAGCGTTGCGATCCGAAGGCCTTCGGCTGCTGGCAGAACAACGGCTTTCCCGACAAGCCGTTCGCCTTCTCCGCCGACAGCGTCTGGCACAAGTCGTCCGCGTCGCGCGATGTGACCTCGCTCGACTTCATCGATCCGGTGTGGCTGCGGCTCGGGTTCATGAACGAGGTCCGTTACAATTGGACCGCCGACACCGACGTCAAGCGCGCCGAGCGCGACAAGCGTGTCTGGGCGGGCCTCGTCCGTTGGCACGTCACGATGCCGTGGTACGAGATGGTCCAGCTGCCGGCGGCCTATGTCGGCGGCGAACTCTGCTGGCGGGGCCAGTTGATGTGGGAAGGCTCCGAGCAGCACTTCTCGCGCTGGCAGGGCGACGGCTGCCGCGCCATCGAGCCGGCCGACGTGGGCCGGCGCATCTTCGGCATGGCCATCGAGCCCGACACGCTCGCCATGTATGTGACGCCGCCATGGTCCGTGCGGCTGATGCTTTATGCGAAATGGGCGATCGTGCTGGCGGCGTTGATCGCGCTGGTCGTCGTGCTCGTGAGGGTCAAGCGGCGGCGCACGATCCTGCCATTTGTCCTGATCGGCCTCGCCGTCGTCGTCATCGCGATCGATGACGGCAGCTTCCTCGGCGGCGTACGACCGCTCGACGGCGGCGACGATGGGCTGTTCTACGACGGTTTTGGCCGGCTCATCCTGTTGAAGCTCTTGGCCGGCGACATCTGGGGCGCGCTCGAAGGCGGCGAGAAGGTCTTCTATTACGGCGGCCCCGGCCTGCGTTATTTCCGCGCCATCGAGCATGTGATCTTCGGCGAAAGCTACCTCGGCTATCTCTCGCTGGTGCTGGCATTTCCCTTCTTTGCGTTTGCTCTGTTCCGCCGCTTCCTGCCGCCGCGCTGGGCCATCGCGTTGGTCCTGATGTTCGTCGCAGTGCCGATCGGCACGCTGTTCGGCACCACGTTCGTGCAATACGACAAATGGGCTTCGCGCGGCTTCGCCGATCCGGCGGCCTATATCCTTTTCATCGCCGGCCTTGCGGTGTTGGTCGACCCGCGTGTCTCGGGCCTGAGCGACAGGTTTTCGCGGGGCTTGTTCGCCGCGCTTCTGGTGGCGCTCGGCATCTTCATGAAGCCGATTGTCGCGCCGGCCGCGGCGGTGCTGCTCGGCGGCGCCGGGCTCGCCGCGCTTGCCCAGCGCCAATGGCCGCGTCTGGCGGGCCTCTGCATCGGATTCATCCCCGTGCTTTCGATGCCTTTGCACAATTGGGTGTTCGGCCATGTCTTCGTGCTGTTTAGCGCCAACTCCGCGGATTCAAACCTGCTGGTGATGCCGCCCTCGGCCTATGTCGCTGCGGCGCGCGAGCTCCTGCACTTCGATTTCAGCGGCGTCGCACGCGTGCTCAGGCAACTCGCAAATTGGCTCAGCGGCCCGGCGGAATCCTATTGGACGATTCCGCTGAACGCCGCCGGCGTCGCGATCCTCATTTATGTCGTCCTGCGCGGTCGCGCCTTCGACCCCTGGCTGCGCCTGATCGGCGGCGCGGCGCTGGCGCAGCATGCCGTCGCTTTGTTCTACAATGCCGCCACCGCGCGCTATCACTTCCTCACCTGGTTCCTCACCATGCTGGTCGTGACGGTCTGGTTTCACGATGTCGGAATCGCGTGGCTAAAACAGCGATTTCCAGCCGCATCACAACGAGTTGCGGTGCACCCATTCTCGCAACGGCTTGCATCCGGGCTCGCGCGGCTGCAGAAAGCGTCGTCATGAACGAACACCCCAAAGGCATCGCCAACGGTCTCACGAACTACGGTGACCGCGACTTCTCGCTCTATCTGCGCCGCTCCTTCGCGCAGTCGATGGGTTACTCCCTCGACATGTTGAAAAAGCCCGTGATCGGCATCGCCTACACGGGCTCGGGCTTCAACAATTGCCACCGGCATTTTCCGGAGTTGCTCGAAGCGGTGAAGCGCGGCGTGCTGGCGGCCGGCGCGCTGCCGATTGAATTCCCCACCATTTCGCTCGGTGAGGTGTTCCTCAATCCGACCAGCTTGAAATTCCGCAATCTGATGTCGATGGACACCGAGGAAATGGTGCGCGCGCAGCCCATGGACGCGGTGGTGCTGATGGGCGGCTGCGATAAGACATTGCCCGCGCAACTCATGGGCGCGGTCTCGGCGAACAAGCCGTCGATCATGCTGATTGGCGGGCCGATGATGACCGGCCGCCACCACGGCGAGCGCCTGGGCGCGTGCACCGATTGCCGCCGCTTCTGGGCGCAATATCGCGCCGGCAAGATCGACGACAAGGAAATCAACGAGGTCGAGGGCAAGCTCGCCACCACCGCCGGCACTTGCGCGGTGATGGGCACCGCGTCGACCATGGCCTGCATCGTCGAGGCGCTCGGCATGGCCTTGCCCGGCACAGCCGCCATTCCCGCCGTGCATGCGGATCGCCTGCGCGCCGCGGAGGCGACCGGCGCCCAGGCCGTGCGTATGATCGGTACGGATCTCACGCCTGGCCGCATCGTCAACAAGAGCTCCGTCGAGAACGCGCTGCGCGTGCTGCTCGCTATCGGCGGCTCGACCAATGCGGTGATCCATCTCGCCGCCATCGCCGGCCGCGCCGGCCTGTCGATCTCGCTCGAGCGGCTCAACGAATTGTCCGACACCACGCCGGTGCTGGTGAACCTCAAGCCGGTCGGCAACGGCTACATGGAAGACTTCTTCGCTGGCGGCGGCGTCGGCGCGCTGCTGCGTGAGCTGAAGGATCTCCTGCATCTCGACTGCATCACCGTGACCGGCGAAACGCTCGGGCAGCGGCTCGGCTACGACAGCGACGCCTGGGTCGACCGCACGATCATTTCGGCGCGCGCGGAGCCGCTCGAGCCGCAGGGCGGGCTGGTGGCGCTGTTCGGCAATCTTGCGCCGCAAGGCGCCATCCTCAAGCGCTCCGCCGCCGATGCTAATCTGTTCGAGCAGGAAGGCCGCGCGGTGGTGTTCACCTCGCTGGAAGACCTCTCCGCCCGCATCGACGATCCCAACCTCGACGTCGAGGCGAACGACATCCTTGTGCTCCAGAATGCCGGGCCGCATTCGACGTCGGCCATGCCCGAGGCGGGTTACCTGCCGATCCCGAAGAAGCTCGCCAGCAAGGGCGTCAAGGACATGATCCGCGTCTCCGACGCGCGCATGAGCGGCACCGCCTTCGGCACCATCGTGCTGCATGTCACGCCCGACAGCGCCTCCGGCGGCCCGCTCGCGCTGGTGCGCAATGGCGACCGCATCCGCCTCTCGGTCAAACAGCGCCGCATCGATCTCCTGGTCGATGAAGCCGAGCTCAAGCGCCGCGCGACGTCCATAAATCCCCCGCCGGAGACGCCGGCACGGGGCTATGCCCGGCTCTATGCCCAGGAAATCCTGGGCGCCGATGAGGGCTGCGATTTCGGCTTCCTGAGGCCGCGCTGAGCCGCGTAGGTGCGATGATCCGGGCCGCCGGGCCCGGAACTGCCGTACTGGTTGACTCTTACAGATTTACCACTTCGTAGCCCTGTTGGGCGAAAGTGGCTTGCGGCCGTTCACATCTAAAAGAGTCATAAAAAGGTACCCCCCAAATATCTCCCGGACAGCTACGCCTGTACGTGAGGCAGGGGCCTATGTTCGTGAGGCTGAATTATTTCCGCAAGTGTCGCGACTGGCTGATGGTGAGCATCGCCGGCGCGATCGGCTTTGCCGTCATGCTCGGCGCAATGGGGGCCGTCCACCTCTCCTCCGTATCGTTGAGCACGACGTCGATCGCACTCGCATCCATATCGGGCGCGCTGTCCGGCATGTTGATGGTCGGCGGCGTCCTCGCCTTGCGCGTCCGGCAGAAGCTCAGCGAGCAGAACGGCCTGCTCGATGGCGCCGTCAGCAACATGATCCAGGGTCTGTGCATGTTCGACGCGCAGAACCGGCTCCTCATCTGGAACGAGCGCTACCGGGCCATGTACAACATCGCGCCAGACGGCCTCGCTTACGGCATGTCGCTGCGCGAGGTGCTCGCGGCGCGCGCCGCGGCCGGGACGTTCTCGCTCGATCCCGAACGCTACGAAAGCGAGATGGGCGACATCATCGGGCAGGGCAAGACCTACACCCTGACGACGACGCTGAGCGACGGGCGCGTCATTGCCGTGGTGAATCAGCCGACGGCGGGCGGTGGCTTCGTGGCGACGCACGAGGACATCACCGCGCGAACGCAAGCCGAGCGGGCGCTCGAGCATACGCACGCCTTCCTCGATTCGATCATCGAGAATGCGCCGACGCCAATCATGGTCAAGGACATTCAAAGCCTGCGCTATCTCTTGATCAACCGTGCCGCCGAGGCCTATCTCGGCATCGACCGCTCGACGATCCTCGGCAAGTCCGTCGAGGCGATCATGCCCGCGGCCACCGCCGAGTTCATCACGACCCAGGACCGTCGGCTGATCGCCGACGGCAAGACCGCCTTCTTCGACGAGCACGCGGTGGTCACACCGCGTAACGGCACGCGCGTCGTTACCTCCACGCGCTTAGCCGTCACGGGCCCGGCCGGTACGCCCGGCTATCTCATCAGCCTCATCAACGACGTGACCGATCGCAAGCGCGATGCACAGCGGCTCGCGCACATGGCTCACCACGACCCGCTGACCGAACTGCCGAACCGTTCCGCGTTCAACGAATGCCTCGCCGCCACCATCGATCTCGCGGCGGCGGCGGGCGAAAGCTTCGCGGTGCTGTGCATGGATCTCGATCGGTTCAAGGCGGTCAACGACGTCTATGGCAACGCAACGGGTGACGCGCTGCTGCGCGAGGTTGCCCAGCGCATGGCGTCGGCCTGCCAGGGCGCCTTCCTGGCGCGCACCGGCGGCGACGAATTCGCCATCGTCACGCCGACCGGGCAGCAGTCCGAATCCGTCGTGGCGCTCGCCGAACGGGTGTGCGCCGCGCTCAACAGCGATATCGAGCTCGACGGCCACCCGCTCCGCATCGGGCTCACCACCGGCGTCGGCGTCTTCCCGCAGGACGGCGCCGACGCCGCGACGCTGGTTGCCAACGCGGACGCCGCCTTATTCCGTGCCAAGGCCGAGGCGCGCGGCTCCATCCGCTTCTTTGAGATGTCGATGGACCAGCAGCTGCGCGAGAAGCGCGCGCTGCAACAGGACCTGCGGTCGGCAATTGCGCGCGACGAGATCGCGCTGCACTACCAGCCGCAGGCGCATATCGACGGACATGTCACCGGCTTCGAGGCGTTGGTGCGCTGGCATCACCCGCGCCACGGCATGGTGCCGCCCGGCACATTCATCCCGCTCGCCGAGGAGAGCGGCATCATCATCGCGCTTGGCGAATGGATCCTGCGCACGGCCTGCCGCGAGGCCGCGTCATGGCCGCGCCCCTTGCGCATCGGCATCAATCTCTCGCCGGTGCAATTTCAGCACGGCGACCTGCCGCGCCTGGTGCATCAGGTGCTGCTCGAGACGGGGCTTGCGCCCGAGCGGCTGGAGCTGGAGATCACCGAAGGCGTGCTGATCGGCGACTTCACCCGCGCGCTGGCGATCCTGCGCCGGCTGAAGACGCTCGGCGTGCGCATCGCCATGGACGATTTCGGCACCGGCTATTCTTCGCTGTCCTATCTGCAATCGTTTCCGTTCGACAAGATCAAGATCGATCGGGCCTTCGTTGCCAATCTTGGCCACAGCCGACAGGCCGCGACCATCATCCGCGCGGTGATCGCACTCGGCCGCGGGCTCGATCTGCCCGTGGTGGCGGAAGGCGTCGAGACGCAGGAGCAGCTCGACTTCCTCGCCAGCGAGAATTGCAACGAGATCCAGGGCTACTTTGTCGGGCGTCCGCAGCCGATCGCGGATTATGCCGACGTGGTCGGCCGTGCGCCGTTCTCGCGGTTCGCCGGCAAGATACGCTTCGCCGCCGCAAGCTGAGCGGGTTGCAAGTCGCCGCATCGTCGTCTTCGGACTGACGCGTCCGGCATGCGCCGACCGCGTGCCTCACCACAGCCGCGCACCCAGACTGTGTCCCACAGATTTTCCGCTTGATATGATTCAAGGGACTTTCATAAGGTTGCGGGTTGGTTGCAATGGCAATCATTTTGGTATCGTCGAATATGGCCAGTCTGAAAACGCTGCGAACGAAGCCGAAAGTGGCCGCGAAGCAGGCGCCCAAAGCCGTGAAGCTGAACGCGAAGGTCGGCGTGAAAGTGCAAGCCGATGCGGATCGGCAAACGCGCATCGGCGCCAAGGTCAAGCATGCGCGGATGGTGCGTGGCATCACCTTGAAGCAGCTTGCGGAGGAGGCGGGATGTTCCGAGAGCCTTTTGTCGAAGATCGAGAACGACAAGGCGATGCCGTCCTTCGCCACGCTGCATCGCATCGCGGCGGCGCTCGGCACCAACGTATCAGTGCTGTTTTCCACCGCCAGCGAAGGCGCGCAGGTCGTGTCGCGGGCGGGCGAGCGGCCGATCATCGTCACGGATCAGCTCCGCACCGGTAAAGGCGTCCAGCTCGAGCGGCTCATTCCCTATTCGCGTGAATACCTGCTCCAGAGCAACATTCACCTGATCGAACCGGGCGGCCGCACCGATGGTCCCATCTCGCACGCGGGCGAGGAGATCGGCTATGTGCTGGAAGGCGAGATCGAGTTGACCATCAACGGCAACCGTTATCGCGCCAAGACCGGCGATTCGTTCCATTTCCGCTCGGAATTGCCGCACGCCTACCGCAATATCGGCTCGAAACCCGCGCGCGTGCTGTGGGTCAATACGCCGCCGACGTTCTAGCGGGTTGCCTGTCGGACTGCGGAATGGTGCTGCCGGAGTGGATTGAACACTCGACCTCCTCATTACCAATGAGGTGCTCTACCACTGAGCTACGGCAGCTAAGGATGCGCGCCGCCGATGGCCGGGCGGTGCGAACGCGGCGGAAACTGCCACAAGGCCCACCTGAAAAGCAAGGCAAGGACGCCATATTGATTGCGGTGTCCCGTGGGGATAATGACCGCCTGACGCCTATGGACCAGAACGGCAAAAAGAGCAGCAAATCCGGCAGTCGCGACAAGCGCCTGGCGGCGGCGCTGCGGGAAAACCTGCGCCGGCGCAAGGCGCAAGAGCGCGCGCGGGCGGAAGCGCCTGCCTCCGGCACGGGTGCAAAGCCCGATCAGGCGGGCGAGGACGACGAATCGCCATAGCTGACGCGAAGCGTCAGCGTACTTACGGCCGCCGAAGGCGACGGTCAGCCCAGTGGGTCCGACTTTCGCCGTATTTGCCCGGCGAAGGTCGGGTAACCTTCCGGCGTTTTAGGCTTTGCAGGAGGGCCGCCGGGGTCCATAGGATCGCGGCTCGCAGCAAACGATTAACTATCGCCGCGGGCGGCGGGGGCACGATGGACCGGATACGCATTGTCGGCGGACAGCCTTTGAACGGAACTATTCCGATCTCGGGCGCCAAGAACGCCACGCTCCCCTTGATGATCGCGAGCCTGCTCACCGAGGAGCCGCTGATCCTCGAGAATGTTCCGCGGCTCGCCGACGTCATCCAGCTTCAGCGCATCCTCGGCAATCACGGCGTCGACGTCATGATCGCCGGCAAGCGCCCGGGCGAAGACCCCAACAACGGCCGCACCATCCAGCTTTCGGCGAAGACGATCGTCGACACAACCGCGCCCTACGAGCTCGTGTCCAAGATGCGCGCGAGCTTCTGGGTCATCGCGCCGCTGGTCGCGCGCATGGGCGAGGCCAAGGTGTCGATGCCGGGCGGCTGCGCCATCGGCACGCGCCCGGTCGATCTGCTCATCATGGCGATGGAGGCGCTCGGCGCTGAGATCGAGATCGAAGGCGGCTATGTCATCGCCCGGGCGCGCAAAGGCCTGCGCGGCGGCGAGATCAAGTTCCCCAAGGTCACCGTCGGCGGCACGCACACCGCGCTGATGGCGGCGGCGCTGGCCAGCGGCACCACGGTCATCGAGAATGCCGCGCGCGAGCCGGAGATCGGCGACGTCGCTGACTGCCTCAACAAGATGGGCGCCAGGATCACCGGCGCCGGCACCGCGCGCATCGTCATCGAAGGCGTGTCACGCCTGCATGGCGCGCGCCACGCGGTGCTGCCCGACCGCATCGAGACCGGCACCTATGCCATGGCGGTGGCCATGACCGGCGGCGACGTGCTGCTACAGAACGCGCGGCCGGAGTTACTGCAGGCCGCGTTCGACGTGCTCGGCCAAGCCGGCGTAACCGTGACGCCGACCAATGAAGGCGTGCGCGTCGCGCGCAACGGCGCGGGCCTCTCGCCGATCGAAGTGAGCACCTCGCCGTTCCCGGGTTTTCCCACCGATTTGCAGGCGCAACTGATGGCCCTGATGTCGCGCGCCAAGGGCACCTCGCACATCACCGAGACCATCTTCGAGAACCGCTTCATGCACGTGCAGGAGCTGGCGCGTCTCGGCGCCCGCATCCATCTCGATGGCGACACGGCAACCATCGAAGGCGTCGAGCGTCTCAAGGGCGCGCCGGTGATGGCGACCGATCTGCGTGCCTCGGTATCTCTGGTGATCGCAGGGTTAGCCGCCGAAGGCGAGACCATGGTCAACCGCGTCTATCATCTCGATCGCGGCTTCGAGCGCCTCGAAGACAAGCTCGCCAATTGCGGCGCGGCTATCGAGCGCATCAGCGAGTAGGGCGTTTCTCGAAGATAGTTTTACAGCAGCAATAGGTTGGCTGGAGGTTTCCAGGCATGCCCGCTGTTGACCGCCGCGGCTCGTTTCGAGCCGGACGATTTTTGCCCCTAGGGCAACGCCTTTTTTGACGAAGTTCGGTTAGGCCCTGCTCACGCCGGGCTGCCTCCAGCCGGACAAATCCAGCAGCGCGCACTTCCTGCTGGATTTACTTGCACTGGTTGCAATATGATTGGGTGTGATGGGGGCATCATTATGACAATCAAAATTTCAGCCGAGCCGGGTGCGGTACAATCTTCCACTCTCCGCCCGAAGTGGCGTGCGCCGACGCTGACCGAGGATTCTGTCCCTAGTGCGACGGCATTTACACAGGCCTCTCCGGGCAGCGATGGTGCCGACGCTGAAGGCCCGCAATATGCAACCTATGGCATCCCGAGCTAGGGAGCGCGAAGTCGATCCAACTGTTAGAGATGTTGCTTGATCGTGGGTGAGTTCGCAGGCGTTTTCGGACGGAATGGTGCGGGGATTGACCCCCGGATCGTCGATCGGTTGAGCGCTAGTCTCTTTGGCGTCGTCAAACCGCGCGTCTGGCGCGGCGAATCCTTTGCCATGGTTCACCGGCCGCTTCGCCAGCGCGAGGTCGCGGGCAGCGCGTTTCTACCGTGCGAACTGCGGACGGGGGCGGTGATCGCCGCCGACTGCCGGCTGGACGAGCCAAGCGAGATCGCCGACGCGCTGGGACTGGCTGTCGGTTCCCGGATAGCCGATGAGGCCTTGGTGGCCGCGGCCTGCGAGCGCTGGGGCGCGGGCGCCGCGGAGCGTCTGAACGGCAGTTTCGCCTTCGCGTTGTGGGACGCCCGCGACCGCCGACTGGCGCTCGCCCGGGACGCGCTCGGCACCCGCACGCTGTTCTATGTCGAGTTGCCGGGCCAAGTGCTGTTTGCGACGGCGTTGCAGTCGTTGCTCGCGCTGCCCGAAAC
>DATDMA010000079.1:0-2491 GCA_036519015.1 Pseudolabrys sp.
TGGCGAGCGCCCTTCCAGATGACCGCGAAGAGCGCGGCGGCATCCTGCTCGGAGAAGTTCTCCGACTTCACATAGATCTTGTGCTCGGCCGGCGCGCGCGAGACGGCCACGGTGACATCGGGTGTAAGGGCTGCGCTGTCGATGCGGATGCTCTTGATTGCGCTGGCGGCTGGACAGGCGTCGGTCGCGACGCTGTCGTCCACCAGCACGAAGTCCGCCTCGGCGGGATTATCGACCATCTGCATGCGCAGCGCCGGGCTCTCGTCGGAGTTGTCGATGCGCACGGTGTAATCCGCGGCGCCGCTGCTGTTGACCCGGTAGGCCGCTTGGCCGGCGAGGAAGCAGGGCTTCGGCGTGGTGTGTGACGCGAAGAACGAACCCGCAGCCGCCGCGGGCACGGCAACGACCAGCGCTAAGAGCGCGGAGATGTGAGTGCGAGTCATGTGACGCAGGCCCCCAGCCGGCGCCGGATCGGCGCACGATGGAAGATAGGACCTACCGATTAAGTCTCGCTTAAATTGCAGGCGAGTTGTGCTTGGCTTTGCGCATGATCTTGTCCGAAAATCGGTTCCCATCCCCGATCAAGCCGAGGACATGCTTTTCGGGATCATGCGTTACGCGGCTCTTCGGATTTCGTCCGTGAGCGCGCGGTACGACAGCGCCTCGGCGAGATGCACGCGGCCGACTTTCTCGACGCCATCGAGATCAGCCAACGTGCGCGCGACACGCAGCACGCGGTGATAGCCGCGCGCCGACAGGCGCATGGAGTCGGCGGCGTCGCGCAGCAACGCCAGGCCGGCGGAATCGGCGCGCGCGACGTCTTCCAAAACAGGGCCATTCGCCTGCGCATTGACGCGCACCTTGTCGAGCCCCAAAGCCGCGTAGCGCGCGGCCTGCATGTCGCGCGCGCGGGCAACGCGGGCGGCGATCTCGCGGCTGCCTTCCGATGGCGGCGGGAGGATGAGATCGGAGGCGGTCACGGCGGGCACCTCGATATGCAGGTCGATGCGGTCGAGCAGCGGGCCCGACAAGCGGCCTTGATAATCGGCGACGCAGCGCGTGTTCGGTCCGCGCCGGCAGGCAAAGCCGGGATCGTTGGCGCGGCCGCAGCGGCAGGGATTCATGGCAGCCACGAGCATGAAGCGCGCCGGATAGGTGATGCGGTGATTGGCGCGGGCGATCGCCACCTGGCCGGTCTCCAGCGGCTGACGCAGCGAGTCGAGGACCTGGCCGGGAAACTCCGGCATCTCGTCGAGGAACAGCACCCCGTTGTGCGCCAGCGAGATTTCCCCGGGCCGCGCGCGCAGGCCACCGCCGACCAGAGCCGGCATCGATGCCGAGTGATGCGGCGAGCGGAACGGCCGCTTGTTGGTGAGCGCGCCGCCTTCGATCTCCCCAGCGACCGAGGCGATCATCGACACTTCCAGCAATTCGGCCGGCGACAGCGGCGGCAGGATCGAGGGGAGACGCGCCGCCAGCATCGACTTGCCGGAGCCAGGCGGGCCGACCATCAGCAGATTATGGCCGCCGGCGGCGGCGACCTCGAGCGCGCGCTTGGCGCTCTCCTGGCCCTTGATGTCGGCGAGGTCTAGCGGCACGCCGTCGATCTCGCGGACCTTCGGCTGTGGGCGCGAGAGCACCTGCGTGCCTTTGAAATGGTTGGCGAGCTGGATAAGCGACTGCGCGGCGGCGATCTCGATCTCGGGGCTAGCCCAGGCCGCTTCCGGCCCGCAGGCTGCCGGGCAGATCAGCCCTTGCCCGCGCGCATTGGCGCCGATGGCCGCCGGCAGCACGCCGGCCACGGGCGCGATCGAGCCGTCGAGGCCGAGCTCGCCCAGCACGGTGAAGCCGGCGATGGCGTCCTGCGGCACGGCGCCGATCGCGGCCATCAGGCCGAGCGCGATCGGCAGGTCGTAATGGCTGCCTTCCTTGGGCAGGTCGGCGGGGGCGAGGTTGACGGTGATGCGGCGCGCCGGCAGCGCCAGCCCTGAGGCGACCAGCGCCGCGCGCACGCGCTCCTTCGCTTCGGAGACGGCTTTGTCCGGGAGGCCTACGATGTTGAAGGCGGGCAGGCCGGGCGCGACCTGCACCTGCACGTCCACGGCGCGGGCCTCGATGCCCTCGAACGCGACGGTGGTGACCCGCTGGACCATGCCCTGCCCCGATGCTCGCCATAGGTGTATCCGAAATTGTGGCGAGCGACAAGAACATTTGAGGAACATAAGCTGCGCGTCCGTCAGGGCGCGGACTTCGCCTGCGCGGCGGAGAGCTGACCGATGACTTGGCGGTAGAATTGCTCGAGACCAAAGCGGGGCCGGAAGCCTTCGTTCTTCAGCCTGTCCGTAGCGAACACCATCTGCCCGTAGCTGAACCGAACCGGAAGGGTGCGAAACCGGGCAAAGTTTACGAGATGGTCAGCGATCACCGGCGCTGGCCGTACGTCGAATTCGCGCTGCCCTGTGCTCGCACGCAGCTTTCTGAATATCGCCTC
>DATDMA010000080.1:0-4289 GCA_036519015.1 Pseudolabrys sp.
GCGCGTGCTATCCGCGATGCGCGCGCGCGGCTATCACGTCTTCCACACGCGCGAGGGCCATCGGCCCGATTTGGCCGATCTGCCGGACAACAAGCGCTGGCGCTCGCGCCGCATCGGCGCCGGCATCGGCGATCCGGGGCCCTGCGGCCGCATCCTGGTGCGCGGCGAGCCGGGCTGGGACATCATCGAAGACCTCGCACCGCGGCCGGAAGAACCGATCATCGACAAACCGGGCAAGGGCTCGTTCTGCGCGACCGACCTTGAACTGATGCTACGCCTGCGCGGCATCGAGAACATCGTGCTCACCGGCATCACAACGGACGTCTGCGTGCATACCACGATGCGCGAGGCCAACGATCGCGGCTTCGAGTGCGTGCTGCTCGAGGACTGCTGCGGGGCCACGGACAAGAGTAACCACGACCACGCCATCAAGATGATCAAGATGCAGGGCGGCGTGTTCGGCGCTGTGTCGAACGCGGACGCTTTCGTGAAGGCCATTGCATGACCGCGCCCGCTTACGATACGTCGCCCGTTCAGGGCGTCGAAGCGGTCGGCATGACCAAGCGCTTCGGCGACTTCACCGCGCTCGACAATGTGTCGCTGAAGGTCGCGCCGGGCACGTTCCACGCGCTGCTCGGCGAAAACGGCGCCGGCAAGAGCACGCTGGTCAAGTGCATCATGGGCTATTACCAGCAGGACGAAGGCTCGGTAATGGTCGGCGGCAAGGAATATACAATCGACAACCCGCGCGCGGCGCACGCGCTCGGCCTCGGCATGGTCTACCAGCATTTCACGCTGGTGCCGGCGATGACGGTCACCGAAAACCTGGTGCTGTCGCGCAGCCAGTTGCCGGCGGTGATCGACTGGCGCAAGGAGCGCAAGGGCCTGGAAGACTTTCTCTCGCGCATGCCGTTCCGCGTGCCGCTCGATGCCAAGGTCTCGGCGATCTCGGCCGGCGAGCGGCAGAAATGCGAGATCCTCAAGCAGCTCTATCTCAAGCACCGCATCCTCATCCTCGACGAGCCGACCTCGGTGCTCACGCCGAACGAGGCCGACGAGGTGCTCGGCATGCTGCGCGACATGGTCAAGCGCGGCGAACTGACCATCCTGATGATCACGCACAAATTCCGCGAGGTGATGGCCTTCGCCGACGAGGTGACCATTCTACGCCGCGGCAAGCTCGCCGGCACCGGCCGTGTCAGCGAACTGACGCCCGACGCCATGGCCCGCACCATGATCGGCGCCGAGGAGTTGACCGTGCAGCCGGCGCGCTCGGGCGAGTTCGGCATTCCGCGCCTACACATCACCAAGCTCAATGCGCTCGACGACGCCGGCCAGCCGGCTCTGCGCGACGTGTCGCTGAGCATCCGCGGCGGCGAGATCGTCGGCGTCGCCGGCGTCTCCGGCAACGGCCAGCGCCAACTCGTCGAGGTGCTCGCGGGCCAGCGCGAAGCGGAAAGCGGCGAGATCGTCGTCGACGGCGAACTCTATCACGCCACGCGCGACGAAATGCGCGAGCGCAAGGTTTCGTGTCTGCCGGAGGAGCCGCTGAAGAACGCCTGCGTCGCGTCCATGACTGTCGCCGAAAATCTGGCGTTTCGCGAGTTCGACCGCGAGCCCTTCGCATCCGGCGGCTGGTGGCTCAACGGCAAGGCCTTCCGCGCGCAGGCGCTGCGAAAGATCGGCCAGTACAAGATCAAGACGCGCGGGCCCGATACGCTCATCGGCGATCTCTCCGGCGGCAACGTGCAGCGCGCGGTGCTCGCGCGCGAATTGGGCGGCGAGGTGGATATCATGATCGCGGCCAATCCCTGCTTCGGGCTCGACTTCGCGGCGGTGGCGCAGATCCACGCCGAGATCATGGCGGTGCGCAACCGCGGCGCGGCAGTGCTGCTGGTGAGCGAGGACCTCGACGAGCTTCTGGAGCTTGCCGACCGGGTCGTCGTCATTTTCAACGGCAAGCTGGTCTACGAAGCGCCTGCGGCGCAGGCCGATCTGACCGAAATCGGCCGCCACATGGCCGGGCATTAGCGGCTTGCATCGGTCTCCCAGAGCGGAACCTTTGCTGTCCGGCCGCGGTTCTCCTAGGGTCTTCGTCTGAGCAACCGGACGCCCGAATGAAGCTCTTCGAATGTCAGCACTGCGGACAGCCGCTCTATTTTGAGAACACGCGCTGCGAAAGCTGCGGGCATAAACTCGGCTATCTGTCGGACAAAGAGACGATCACCGCCCTCGAAGAGGACGGGGACGCTTTCCGCGCACTGGCGGAGCCGAAGGGCCGGTATCGATATTGCGCCAATGAACGGTACGAGGTGTGCAACTGGCTGGTCCCAGCAGGTGGCGACGCGTTCTGCGCTGCCTGCCGCCACAACCGCACCATTCCCGATCAGTCTGTATCCGAAAACCTGATCAACTGGCGCAAGATCGAGGTCGCCAAGCACCGTCTCTTCTACACGTTGCTCCGATTGCGGCTCCCGCTTGCGACCAAGCAGGAGGACCCGAACGGGCTAGCCTTCGATTTCATCGCCGCCTCGGGGCGCGGACCGCTGATGACCGGCCATGCCAACGGCCTCATCACCATCAACCTCTCCGAGGCAGACGACGCCGAGCGCGAGCGCCAGCGCAAGAACATGGCCGAGCCCTATCGCACGCTGCTCGGGCATTTCCGCCACGAGATCGCGCATTATTACTGGGACCGGCTGATCAAGGATTCGCCGAGCCTCGTTGAATTTCGCCAGCTCTTCGGCGACGAGCGGCAGGATTACCCACAGGCCCTCCAGGCATATTATCGCAACGGGCCCGTCGCGAACTGGACGGACCATTATGTCACCGCCTATGCCAGCAGCCACCCGTGGGAAGATTTCGCCGAGACCTGGGCCCACTATTTCCACATGGTCGACACGCTGGAGACCGCCAATGCCTTTGGGATGCGCGTGCGCCCGCGGATTTCCATGGGGGCGGACCTGGCCACCACGGTCGATTTCGACCCGCATCTGGCCGATATGGAACGGATCATCGACTCCTGGCTGCCGCTGACCTTCGCGATGAATTCGATCAACCGCAGCATGGGCCAGGCGGACCTCTATCCTTTTGTCCTGGCGCCGCCGGCGATCGTGAAGCTATCCTTCATTCACGATCGCATCCGCGCCGCCGGTGGCCGGCACGTCCCCGACCAGGGGCGGGACGCGCTGCGCGCCGTCGTGGCCGGTCTCAAACGCCCGGTGGGCATGCCGGAATCGCTCTAACGGTTTGATGACATTCTATAATTTGTGCACGGGCAGGGCGCTTTAAGCCTATCTTCCCCGGCCCGAAAATTGCATCTTTGTTGCCGTTCCTCGGGCAACAGAGAACCCATTTCGCATGTCGGTCGTCGTCAGCCTCCAGCATGTTACCAGCTATCGCTATGATCGCCCGGTGGCCCTTGGGCCGCAGCTCGTCCGCCTGCGGCCCGCGCCGCATACGCGCACGGCGATCAAGAGCTATTCACTCAAGGTCACGCCGGCCCAGCATTTCGTGAACTGGCAGCAGGACCCGAATGGCAACTGGCTCGCGCGTTTCGTTTTCCCCGAGCGCACGACCGAGTTCACCGTCGCGGTCGATCTCGTCGCCGATATGTCGGTGGTCAATCCGTTCGACTTCTTCGTCGAGCCGGTGGCGACGAATTTCCCGTTCGTCTATCCGAGCGAGTTCGACGAAGAGCTCGCGCCCTATTTGGTGAAGGAGCCGGCCAGCGCGCGACTGAAGGACTACGTCGCCTCGATTTCGCGCGAGCCGATGAACACCGTCGATTTCCTTGTCGCGCTCAATCAACGCTTGCAGAGCGAGATCAAATATCTCGTGCGCATGGAGCCGGGCGTGCAGTCTCCCGAAGAGACGCTGACGACGGCTTGCGGCTCGTGCCGCGACACCGCGTGGCTGCTGGTGCAGATCCTGCGCCACCTCGGTCTCGCCGCGCGCTTCGTGTCCGGTTATCTCATTCAGTTGAAGCCCGACCTTGAAGCGCTCGACGGGCCGTCCGGCTCTGCAACCGACTTCACCGATCTTCACGCCTGGACCGAAGTCTATCTGCCCGGCGCCGGCTGGGTCGGGCTCGATCCGACGTCGGGCCTGTTGACGGGTGAGGGGCATCTGCCGCTCGCTGCCACGCCGCATTTCGGCGCAGCCGCGCCGATCAGCGGCGGCGTCGAGGCGGCCAAGGTCGATTTCGATTTCTTGATGAAGCTGACGCGCATCGACGAGAAGCCGCGCATTACGTTTCCGTTCTCCGATGATGCGTGGCGCACGCTCGA
>DATDMA010000081.1:0-8480 GCA_036519015.1 Pseudolabrys sp.
CGCCGGCTTGCACGGCCGCGCCTTCATCCCGCTGCTGTCGAGCTTTGCCTGCGCCATCCCCGGCATCATGGCGACGCGCGTGATCGACAATCCGCGCGACCGGCTCACCACGATTCTCGTTGCGCCGCTGATGACCTGCTCGGCGCGCATCCCGGTCTATACGCTGATCATCTCGGCCTTTATTCCGCAGAAGCAGGTGTGGGGTTTCGTCAGCCTGCAAGGCCTGGTGATGTTCGGCCTCTATACCGCCGGCATCGTCAGCGCACTCGGCGTGTCTTTCATCGCCAAATTCTTCTTCTGGCGCGACACGCCGACGCCGCCGTTCATGCTGGAGCTGCCGGATTACAAGCTGCCGCGGCCGCGCAGCGTGCTGATGGGGCTGTACACGCGGTGCAAGATGTTCCTGCACCGCGCCGGCACCACGATCTTCTCGATGATGGTGCTGATCTGGTTCCTGGCCTCGTTCCCGCGTCCGCCGGCGGGCGCGACCGAGCCGGGGATCGACTTCAGTATTGCTGCCTGGATCGGCCACCTCCTCGAGCCGCTGCTGGCGCCCGTCGGCTTCAACTGGCAGATCAGCGTGGCGCTGATCCCGGGCATGGCCGCGCGCGAAGTGGCGGTCGCTGCTCTGGGGACTGTCTATTCCATCGAGGGCGGATCAGAAGCGGCGACGCAGATCGGGGCGGCGCTCGCCAACAAGTGGACGCTGGCGACGGCGCTGTCGATGCTGGCCTGGTACATCTTCGCGCCGCAATGCGCATCGACGCTTGCCGTGATCAAGCGCGAGACCGGAAGCTGGAAGTGGATGGCGATCACTTTCTTCTACATGCTCGCGCTCGCTTACGTCGCGTCGCTGATCACCTATAACGTCGCGGTCGCGCTCGGCGCGGGGTAGGGCGCGTCCCTGCCGGCGCGGGCGTTATTTGTTCTGCAGCGCATCGCGCTGTTTGATCAGGCTTTCAAGCTCGTCAGTCTGTTGCGCGATCCGGTTCGCGATGCGATCTTCATCGCCAGCGCCGGAGTTTGCGGCGGCTTGTTCGACCAGCTGCCGGATGTTGTCGCGAATAATGGCGATGCGGTCCTCAAGTTCGGGAAGCGAAAACGAACTGCCGTTGCTCATCGTGCTGTCCTCAGGTCAAGCATTGAATACCGTCGGGTTTCATCCGCGCACAACCATAGTATAGCGGATCGTCCAGGCCGTCGCGGCCATCGCCAGCACCCATAGCACCACGATCACCGCCGCCGCGGTGCGGCTGACCGGACGATCCTGGGCGGCGGTCGCCAGCGCGCGATGTTCGGCCATGATCGACGGCGGGATCAGCCGGATGACCAGCGCTATGCCGGCCGGGACGATGATGAGATCGTCGAGATACCCAAGCACCGGCACGAAATCGGGGATGAGGTCGATCGGCGACAGCGCGTAGCCAGCCACGGCGATCGCGAGGGCCTTTGCGTACCAAGGAACGCGCGGGTCACGCGCCGCGAGATAAAGCGCGTGCGCGTCGCGCTTGATCGTGCGTGCCCATTGTTTCCAGTGGTTCCACATCGGCGCTTGTTGTCCGCCTTTGTTCGGTCGGAAATATTGCACCAAAAAAGAGGGCCGGCGCGAGGCCGGCCCCATTGCTTTGGATGGTCACGATGCCGCGCCGGATCAGAACCGGTAGTTCAGTCCGGCGCGTACGACATTGATCTTGCTCTTGTAGTCGACCTCGACGCCGCAGACCGAGGCGTCGCAGGTGCCATTCCCGAGATCCGCATAGAGATATTCGGCTTTGGCCGACCAGTTGCCGAGGAAGGCGTATTCCAGGCCCGCGCCGGCGGTCCAGCCGACATTCGTTTTGTTGCTGCTCACTCCGGCTGGCGCACTGATCTTCGAGTTGCCGAAGGCAACGCCACCGGTGACATAGGGCAGGAAGCGATCCCAGGCGTAGCCGATGCGCCCGCGTGCGGTGGAGAAGAAGGTGTTCTTGATATCGCACCCTCCGCCGCCGACGCAGCCGGCGCCGACAGTGTTGACGGCATTGCCCTTGATCCAGGCGTAGTCGATGTCGCCTTCGATACCCCAGACCCAGACGCCGGTCTGCAGGTTGTAGCCAACCGTGAAACCGGCCAAGTAGCCGTTCTGCGTGTCGGTAGTGAAGGTGCCTGCCGGGCTGGACAGGTCGGCCTTCCCCCACGCGTAACCGCCGTTGATGCCGACGTAGAAGCCGGTCCAACTGAACGGCGCGACAAAGACCGCGGGCGGAGCCTTGTAGTAAGGCTGGCGCAGGTCGGCCGCGAGCGATGGCGACACCATCGCGGCAACCAACAGGCCAGCCCCTATTGCAAGTACAAGCATGAGACGTTTGATCATGTGACCTCCTGATGATCGTCGGTCGAAACGCAACTCATACTGGTGCCTCGAGGCTATATATCCTGTGGATGATTCGCGCTGTGGCTATTGCGCAACAAATAAATGTAATTTCTCAAGCGAATCAGGCGTGTAAATGGTTAACGCAACCAGGAACAAAAAAAGAACATGACGAGGGGCGCCGATCGCGTTACAAGGAAGGGCGGCCGTAGAAGCCTCTGTGGATTAGAGGCAAACCGGCTTGCCGCCCGACCGGCGAGGTCTAGGGTGAAAAGTTAATTCAGGGGTCGCGCGCACGGCGGGCGGCCCATAACCGGGGACCGGCGCGTCACGTTTTCCATGTGGCTGCAGCCGACGTCGCCCTCGCGGAGAGCATCATGGCTGGTAGCGTCAACAAAGTGATTCTGGTCGGCAATCTGGGCGCCGACCCGGAGGTTCGCCGGACCCAGGACGGCCGTCCGATCGTGAATCTGCGGATCGCGACCTCGGAGACCTGGCGCGACAAGAACACCGGCGAGCGCAAGGAAAAGACCGAGTGGCACCGCGTCGTCATCTTCAGCGAAGGGCTCGCCAAGGTGGCCGAGCAGTACCTGAAGAAGGGCTCGAAGGTTTACCTGGAAGGCGCGCTGCAGACACGCAAATGGCAGGACAAAGACGGGCAGGACCGCTACTCGACCGAGGTCGTGTTGCAGGGCTTCAATTCGACGCTGACCATGCTCGACGGTCGTCCCGGCGCGGGCGGCGGCGCCAGTGAAGGCGCCGGCGACTTCGGCTCGCCGGGCCCGACCGCGGCGCGGCGTCCGGCCATGGCGGGCGCGGGTGGTGGCGGCGGCAAGCGCGACGACATGGACGACGAGATTCCGTTCTGACGGAAGAGTCTGTCAGCGCGTTCTTGGATGAGTGACGGCCTTGCCGTCATGGCCGGGATGGAAACTCGTCCCGGTCATTACTCCCGCGTCAGCAGTACCGAGATCGTGAGCGCGCAGAAGCCGATGAAGGTGAGCGCGCGCTGTTGGCCGGGTGCAAGGCTTCCCATTCCCAGCGCACTTGCCGCCAGTTGGCCGTCACCTCGATCCAGTTATGGGTCGCCTGATTGGCGGTGAACGCGTAGGCGAAGAAGATCTCCAGCGTCACGGCGATGCACGGAAAGGTGATGGCGCCGGGCCCCGCCATCTCCGAAATTAGCAACCGCGCAAACAACCAGCAATTTTGAACAAGCACGGCGCGACCGCCGATCCCACTTCAGCGGTGGGCGACGTTGCCGGCGGCATTGCTGCCGGATCTGTCGATAAAGTGAACATGCTATGAAGAAACTTCTCATTGGTACGGCATTCGTCGCAATGCTCGCGACGCCTGCTTTGGCCCAGTCGTTCAATCCCGACTTCGGGACGGGCAATGTCAATCCTGCGGCCAACTCGCTCTATGGCGGCCAGAGCTATGACAGCGAAGGCCTTACTGAACAACGCAACGTGTCCGGAGCTCGCGATGCCTACGCGTACGAGCCCGGCCCGTCCGCTCGCAGCCTGCACTCACCCCGGTATCATCGCTACATCCAGCGTGAGGACTCCGACTACCCCGTGTATGGGGAGCAATAACGGAAACTGACGGTACGCGCTGTTTCCCTGCGCGACAAAAGCCCCGGCCGTCGGCCGGGGCTTTTTGTTTGCGCGTTTGCGCGCGGCGAAAGATGCGCCTGCGCTGCCATCACCGAAATTCGCAACCGCGCAAACCAAGCGGCAATTCCGAACAAGCACAGCGCGACCGCCGATCCCATTTCACCGGTGGGCGACGTCGCCCGGCGGCATTCGCCGCATGATCTGTCAATAAAGGGCACACACTATGAAGAAATTTCTCATTGGTACGGCATTCGTCGCAATGCTCGCGACGCCTGCTTTGGCTCAGTCGTTCGATCCCGATTTCGGGACGGGCAACGTCAATCCGGCGCTCCACTCGCTCTATGGCGGCCAGCGCTATGACAGCGAAGGCATCACTGCCCCACGCTCCCATTCCCGAGGTGCCGGTGGTCCCTACGCGTACGCCCCCGACGGGTCCGCGGCCAGCCTGCAGTGGGGCTCGCCCGACGGGCAGAGCTACATGCAGCGCGAGGAGTCCGAATACCCCGTGTATGAGCCGAATTACGGCAACTGAGGGTACGCGTCTCCCTGCGCGACCAAAGCCCCGGCCGTCGGCCGGGGCCTTTTGTTTGCGCGTTTGCGCGCGGCGAAAGATGTGCGTGCGTCGCCAGACTGTGAGCGGAATAAACTTACTCGCGCGTCAGCAGCACCGAGATCGTCAGCGCGCAGAAGCCGATGAAGGTGAGCGCGCCGTTGGCCGCTTGCGAGGCTTCCCATTCCCATCGCACGTGTTGCCAGTTGGCGGGCACCTGGGTCCAGTTGCTGGTCACTTGATTGGCGGGGAGTGTGAACGCGAAGTAGATCACCAGCGTCACGGCGATGCACAGGAAGGCGATCACCGCGCAGGCGAAGGCGGGGCCCTCGCCGCGCAAGAAGACAGCGAGCACGAGGTTCGCCAGCACGGCGCCGACGAGCACGATGCCGAGCATCGCCCAGCCGCGATAGATGCTCTGCACGGCGAAATAATCGCGCTCGGACAGATCGATCTTGTTCGGCAGTTCAAGCAGGTGCGCGCCGGCGGGCACCAGCGCCAGCGCGGTGAGGACGAGGGCGAGAAACTGCAGGGCCTTCATGGCGGCGGTCCATCGCCGGTTGCAGGGCAATGTCCGTCAACGGATGCGGCAACGGTCGGGTTCCGCTAGCCGGAGAGAGCTACCCGCGCACCGTCGATGACGTATTGCACCGCCAGCGCCGCCAGCAGCACGCCGAGCAGGCGCGACAGTACCGTGTTGCCAGTGACGCCGAGCAACCGCTCGATGCGGGCGGCCAGCACGAAGGCGAGGAAGCACAGCGTCAGCACGATGGCGATGACGGCGAGCAGGATGGCGAGCCGCGACGGGTCGCTGGCGCCGCGGCCGGCCAGCAGCAGCGTGGCGGTGATGGCGCCGGGACCCGCCATCAGCGGAATGGCGAGCGGGAAGGCGGCGATGTTGCGCACGCGCTCTTCGATGGCATCCTCGGCCTCGCGCGATTGCCGTTCGAGGCGCACGCCGAACACCATCTCCGAGGCGATCGAAAACAAGAGCAGGCCACCGGCGATGCGGAAGGCGGGGAGCGATATCGACAGCGTGCGCAAAAGCCAGTCGCCGATCAGTGCGCTGCCGGCGAGGATCGTGGCTGCGATCAGGCAGGCGCGCAGGGCAACGTTGAGCCGGGCCTTCGGCGGCAACCCGTATGTGATGCCGAGGAAGGTCGGCACCAGGCCGATGGGATCGACCACGACCAGCAGCGTGACGAGCGCTGAGATGAGGAATTCGAGCGGCATGGCGTGGCCAAGCTAGCCTGTTCGGATCGCACTTGGCAGCGGCAAAAAGCCTTGGAAAAACGCCCTCGGCGCCGGCTCGCTAAAGCGCCGGGCGGGCGGCTGATAAACTATTGAAATCCCGAAGGAAATAACCACCTGAAAGAAGCCCTTAGGGGTGGCAAAGCCGATATGAATCGGCTACAAAAAAGTCATCTCGAGCCGCTTAGGAACATTTCTTGGCAGACACTGAAACTCCCCGATCGGGGGATGGACCCTCCGATACGCGTCCCGTCTCCATCACCGATGAGATGAAGCGTTCGTACCTCGATTACGCCATGAGCGTGATCGTGTCTCGCGCGCTGCCGGATGTGCGCGACGGCCTCAAGCCAGTGCACCGGCGCATCCTGTATTCGATGCACGAGCAGGGCCATACGCCCGACAAGAAATACGTCAAATCGGCGCGCGTCGTCGGCGACGTGATGGGTAAATATCACCCGCATGGCGACAGCGCGATTTACGACGCGCTGGTGCGTATGGCGCAGGGCTTTTCCATGCGCCTGCCGCTCATCGACGGGCAGGGCAATTTCGGCTCGGTCGACGGCGACCCGGCGGCGGCCATGCGTTACACAGAGTGCCGGCTCGATACGTCGGCGATGGCGCTGCTCGAGGACATCGACAAGAATACGGTCGATTTCCAGGCCAATTACGACGGCAACGAGCATGAGCCGGTCGTCCTGCCGGCGCGCTTCCCGAATCTCCTGGTCAACGGCGCAGGCGGCATCGCCGTCGGCATGGCGACCAACATCCCGCCGCACAATCTGGGCGAAGTGATCGACGCCTGCACGGCGCTGATCGACGATCCGTCCATCAGCATCGACGATCTCATCAACATCGTGCCGGGGCCGGATTTCCCGACCGGCGGCATCATCCTCGGCAAGGCCGGCATCCGCAGCGCCTATCACACCGGCCGCGGCTCGATCGTGATGCGCGGCAAGGTCGACTTCGAGACGATCCGCAAGGAGCGCGAAGCGATCATCGTCAGCCAAATTCCCTACCAGGTAAACAAAGCGACCATGGTCGAGCGCATCGCCGAACTGGTGCGCGACAAGAAGATCGACGGCATCTCCGACCTGCGCGACGAGTCCGACCGCGACGGCTATCGCGTGGTGATCGAGCTCAAGCGCGACGCCGAGCGCGACGTTGTGCTCAACCAGCTCTATCGCTTCACGCCGCTGCAGACGAGCTTCGGCGCCAACATGGTAGCGCTCGACGGCGGCCGTCCGCTGGTGATGACGCTACGCGACATGCTCACCGCCTTCATCGCCTTTCGCGAAGAGGTGGTGTCGCGGCGCACCAAGTTCCTGCTCAACAAGGCGCGCGACCGCGCGCATATTTTGGTCGGCCTCGCCATCGCGGTCGCCAATATCGACGAGGTGATCAAGCTGATCCGCGCCTCGCGCGACGCCAAGGAGGCCCGCGAGGCCTTGATGGCGCGCGACTGGCCGGCCAAGGACATGATCAACATGGTGCTGCTGATCGACGATCCGCGGCATACCGTGTCGGACGAAGGCAACACGCGGCTGTCGGCCGAGCAGGCGCAGGCGATCCTCGACCTGCGGCTGCAACGCCTCACGGCGCTGGGCCGCGACGAGATCAAGGCGGAGTTGGACAAGCTCGCTGCCGAGATCGCCGACTACCTGGAGATCCTGCGCTCGCGCGCGCGCATCCAGACGATCATCAAGGAAGAACTGGCGGCGGTGCGGGCGGAATTCGCCACGCCGCGCCGCACGGTGATCGCGGGAGAAGAGGCCGAGGTTGAGGACGAGGACCTGATCCAGCGCGAGGACATGGTCATCACCGTGTCCCATCTCGGCTACATCAAGCGCGTGCCGCTCTCGACCTATCGCTCGCAGCGTCGCGGCGGCAAGGGCCGCTCCGGCATGCAGACGCGCGATGAGGATTTCGTCTCGCGGCTGTTCGTGGCCAACACGCATACGCCGGTGCTGTTCTTCTCGTCGGCCGGCCAAGTTTATAAGTCGAAGGTCTGGCGGCTGCCGCTGGCGGCGCCGCAGGCGCGCGGCAAGGCGCTGATCAACATCCTGCCGCTCGATCCGGGCGAGACCATCACCACCATCATGCCGCTGCCCGAGGACGAGACGTCCTGGGCCAATCTCGACGTGATGTTCGCCACCACCAAGGGCACGGTCCGGCGCAACAAGCTCTCGGACTTCGTGGACGTGCGGCGCTCCGGCATCATCGCCATGAAGCTCGCCGAGGGCGAGGGGATTGTCGATGTCGCGATCTGCACCGAGAAGGACGACGTGCTGCTCACCACCGCGGGCGGGCTGTGCATCCGCTTCGCGGTGCCGGAGGTGCGCGTGTTCACCGGCCGCACGTCGATGGGCGTGCGCGGGATCGGGCTCGACAAGGACAATCGCGTGATCTCGCTGTCGATCCTGCGCCATGTCGAAGTGACGGCGGACGAGCGCGCCGCGTACTTGAAGCGTGCGAGCGCCGTGCGGCGCGGCAACGGCGCGGAGGTCGATGCGGCCTCAGTGCCCGAGGCCGAGGAGCCGCAGGAGAACGGCGAGAACGGGAACGCCGACAGCGCCAATATCGAGCTCGGCGAACAGCGTTATGTGGAGCTGTCGGCGGCGGAGCAGTTCGTGCTCACGCTGTCGGAGCGCGGCTTCGGCAAGCGGTCATCGTCCTACGAATACCGCACCACGGGACGCGGCGGCAAAGGCATCGT